>NZ_JBSFVC010000020.1:0-195959 GCF_053592095.1 Streptomyces sp. NPDC002787
GCCCCCGGGCCCCCCCGGCCCCCGGGGGGCCCGGAGGCCCGGAGGCCCGGGGGGCCGGAGGCCCGGGGCGGAGCCGCCCAGAGGCTTGGAACCAGGTGCCCGGAGCCCAGACGCCCGGGGGACCGGAGGCCCAGAGGCCGGGGGCCCCGGGGCAGTGGGCCGTGGGGCCGGGGGGCCGGGGGCCGGAGCCCAGAGGCTTGGAGCCCAGGCGCCCGGAGCCCAGACGGCCGGAGGCCCGGAGGCCCGGAGGCCCGGAGGCCCAGACGTCCGGAAGGCCGGGGCCGGACCCGGAGGACCGGAGGACCGGGGCCCGGGGGCGGGGGCCGGAGGCCGGGGGCGGGCCGGGAGGACCGAACGCCCGGAGGGGCGTAGGACCAAGACCCGGGGGCCCGAAGGACCAGAAGCCCGGGGCCCGGGGCCCGGAGGACCGAACGCCCGGAGGGCCGACGCCCGGGAACCGAACGCCGGGTGCCGGGCCGTGCGCGCGACGGTGAGCGGGCTCGGGCCTGCCTAAGCGGTGGTCTCGTCGTCGGTCACGGTCTCGGTGGTCTTCTCCTGGCGGCCGCGCAGCCACACGTACACCGGGATGCCCGCGAAGAGGAACAGGACGCCCTGGTAGACGGCCGCGTAGCCCGCGCCGGCGATCAGCCAGAAGGAGAAGGCGAAGGAGAGGGCGGCGACGATCAGGTCGCGGACCAGGCCGGCCGGGCGGACCCGCTCGCGGGTGCCCCGGGCCAGCCAGTAGAGCTGGGCGGCGGCGGAGAGCAGGTAGGGGACGCAACCGGTGAACGTGGTGATGAGGACGAGGACGCGGAAGGCGGTGTCCGGGTCGTCCGCGTAGTTCACGACGATGAGGAGCGTACCGAGGACGGCGGTGGCGAGGACGCCGAAGCCGGGGACACCGCCCTTGCCGAGGCGGGCGAAGGGCTTCGGGAAGAGCCCGTCGCGGGCGGCGGCGTACGGCATCTGGGCGCTGAGCAGGACCCAGCCGTTGAGGCAGCCGACGATCGAGGCGACGGCGACCAGCGCGATCACCGTGCCACCCCAGCTGCCGCCGGCGATCGAGTTCACGGCGTCGGCGAACGGCGCCCCCGACTCGACGAGTTCCTTGTGCGGGACGAGGCCGAACACGGCGACCGTGCCGAGGATGTAGACGAGCGCGGAGGCGAGCGTGCCGAGGACGCTGGCGCGGCCCACGTTGCGCTCCGGGTCACGGACCTCACCGGCGCTGACGGCGGCCGACTCCACGCCCAGGAAGCTGTAGAGGAGGAGCGCGGCAGCGGCGGCCAGCGCGCCGGGGGTGCTCTCGCCGGAGGCGTTGAAGGGGCCGTAGTTGTCGGTGTCGATGAAGAACAGGCCGATGGTGGCGACCAGCAGCAGTGGCACGAACTTCAGGACCGTGGAGACGATCTGCACGGCGCCGACATAGCGGGTGCCCGCGAAGTTCGCGGCGGCCGGCAGCCACAGGGCGGCGAGGGCGACGACGGCCAGGGCGACCTTGCTGTCGCCCAGGGGTATCAGCACGTCGACGTAGCCGACCACGCCGACGGCGAGGGCGGCGATGCTGACCCAGCACATCGTCCAGTACGACCAGGCCGACAGGAAGCCCGCGAAGGGCCCGAAGGCGTCGCGCGGGTAGACGTACAGGCCGCCGGTGACCGGACTGCGCCTGGCCAGCTTCCCGAAGAGGAGCGCCAGCAGCACGGCGGCCACGGAGAGGACGACGAAGGCGAGCAGGCTGACCGTGCCGTACGGGGCGACGGCGGCGGGGAGGGTGAAGATGCCGCCGCCGATGATGTTGCCCATGACGAGCGCGGTGGCGGCGCCGAGGCCGAACTTGCGGCCCGGGGAGGCCGTGGTCGTCGCCGGGGCCGGATCGGGCTCCGTGACCGGGGTCGGCTCGGGCTCGGCGGCCTCTGGGGTGCTGGTGGTGGTCATGGCGGTTCCCGGGGGCTGGGGTGGGACGGGGACGGGGAGGGCGTGATCGTATCGCCGCGTCCCATATGGTGGTCAATCTGTTCATGTACTGGACACAATCGGCTGGGTGCGGCCTCTGCGGGTCGACTACCGTCGTCGGCATGACCAGCAACACGCCCGGCGCCTTCCCCGGCATCCCCGGCCCCCGCCCGACCCCCTTCGCCGAAGCCCTCGCCGACGGTGTCCTCGTCCTCGACGGCGGTATGTCCAACCAGCTGGAGTCCGCCGGACACGACCTGAGCGACGAGCTGTGGTCGGCGCGGCTGCTCGCCGAGCGGCCGGAGGCGATCACCGAGGCCCATCTCGCCTACTTCGAGGCGGGCGCGAGCGTGGCGATCACCTCCAGCTACCAGGCCACCTTCGAGGGCTTCGCCCAGCGCGGCATCCGGCGCGAGCGGGCGGCCGAACTCATGTCCCTGAGCGTTGAGTTGGCCGTGGACGCGGCGATGGAGGCCAAGGCGAAGGGCATCACGCGCCCGCTGCTGGTGGCGGCCTCGGTCGGCCCGTACGGGGCGATGCTCGCCGACGGCTCCGAGTACCGGGGCCGGTACGGGCTGAGCGTCGCCGAGCTGGAGCGCTTCCACCGGCCCCGCCTGGAGGCGCTGGCCGCGACCTACCCCGACGTCCTGGCCCTGGAGACGATCCCGGACACCGACGAGGCCGAGGCGCTGCTGCGGGCGATCCGCGGTCTGGACGTGCCGGCCTGGCTGTCGTACACCGTCGCCGGCGACCGCACCCGCGCCGGGCAGCCGCTGGAGGAGGCGTTCGCCCTGGCCGCCGACGCCGAGGAGGTCGTCGCCGTGGGCGTGAACTGCTGCTCGCCCGGCGACGTGGACGGGGCGATCGAGACGGCCGTCCGGGTCACCGGCAAGCCGGTCGTCGTGTACCCGAACAGCGGGGAGACCTGGGACGCGTCGGCGCGGGCCTGGACCGGACGGTCGACGTTCACGACCGAGCAGGTGGAGGGGTGGCGGGCGGCCGGGGCACGGCTGATCGGCGGGTGCTGCCGGGTGGGGCCGGAGGCGATCTCGGCGATCGCGGAGACGCTGCGCTGACGAGATCGGCGTTTCGGCCCCTCCCCCGCTGCTAGCCTCCGTTCCGGGGGAAACCGGTTACCGGGAGTTGCCGAGAGGCGGGGTGGGGCGGGGCATGACGAGGAAGAACGCCGACGGCGGGGGCCGCAGCACGATCCGGGACGTGGCCGCGCGCGCCGGGGTCTCGGCGGCGACGGTGTCGCGGGTGCTCGGCGGGGTCTACCCGGTGAGCGCGGCGACCCGCACCCAGGTGCTGCGCGCCGTCCGCGAACTGGACTACGTCGCCGACGCCCGCGCCAAGGCGATCGCCGGCGTCGCCACCCCCACCCTCGGCTTCGTCCTCGACGACATCACCGGCCCCTCGTTCGCGCTGATGGCGCACGGTGTGGAGCGCGAGGCGACCCGGCTCGGCCATCTGTGTCTGGTGTGCAGCACCGACGGTGACGCCGCGCACGAGCGGGACTTCATCGAGACGATGCGGGCGCAGCGGGCCGCCGCGGTCATCCTGGTCGGCGGCGGCGCGGACACTCCCGAGTACCGGGCGCGCACCGCCCAGGTCGCCGACGCGCTGGCGGCCGCCGGATCACGGCTCGTCCTGTGCGGACGGCCGCCGCTGGACCCCGGCGCGCCGGTCACCGTCATCGAGTACGACAACGAGGGCGGCGCGTACGCCCTGTGCGCGCACGTCCTCTCCCAGGGCCACCGGCGGATCCTCTTCCTCGGCGGCGAGCCGGAGCACACGACCGCGCAGGGGCGTGAACGGGGCTACTTGGCGGCCCACCGCGCGCGGGGTGTCGAGACGGACCCCGCGCTGCGGCTGGCCGGGGACTTCACGCGGGACTCCGGGTACCGGTCGATGCGGCGGGCGCTGGCGGAGGGGCTGGACTTCACGGCGGTGATGGCGGCGACCGACATGGTGGCGGCGGGGGCGCTGACCGCGCTGCACGAGGCGGGGGTGTCGGTGCCGGGGGACGTGTCGCTGGCCGGGTACGACGACATTCCCTTCGCGCGGGACCTGTACCCGCCGCTGACCACCGTGCGTGTGCCGTACGAGGAGTTGGGGCGGCTGGCCGTGCGGACGGCGTTGCAGCGGGGGCGTGAGAACGGCGACGAGCACCTGTTGCTGGGGACGCATGTGGTGGTGCGTGACTCTGTGCGAGCGGTCGGGATTCCTCAGCCGGGTGAGGTCTCGCTCCGAGCCAGGCCGCTGGATCCAGGCCGCTGAAGTCCACCGGTCGCTGAAGTCCAGTCGCTGGAGTCCGGTGGCTCCGGTCACCACGCGTCGATGACCGGCGCGTCGGGCTCGTGCCGCCGCCAGGCCTCGTTGAGGCGTGTGAGCCGGTTCGCGGCGGCGATGCCGTGCAGGGACGCGACCTTGCCGTCGCTGACGTCGAACGCCACGGCGCCCACGACCCGGTCCTCGATCACGGCGACGACGGCCGGGGAGCCGTTGACCAGCGCGATATGGAGGGCGGGGGAGCCGCCGGCCAGCCGCCGCTTCGCCGGCGTGGGCTTGAAGCCGGCCCGCACGTAGGAGGCGATGCGCTCGCGGGTCGTGTACCGCAGCAGCCGCCTGGCCAGGCCGGCGCCGTCCGAGACCATGGTCGCGTCGGCGGTGAGCAGCGCCACCAGCCGTTCGGTGCGCCCCGACGTGGCGGCGGCGAGGAACTCCTCGACGACCTGGCGCGCGGTCGCGGGGTCCACCTCGTCGCCGCCGCGGCGCTCGGCGGTGACCCTGCGTCGGGCCCGGTGGACATGCTGCTGGCTCGCGGACTCGGTGATGTCGAGGATCCCGGCGATCTCGGCGTGGGGGTAGGAGAAGGCCTCGCGCAGGACGTACGCGGCCCGCTCGACCGGTGAGAGACGCTCCATGAGGGTCAGGACGGCCAGGGACACCGATTCGCGCTGCTCGAAGGTGTCGGCCGGGCCGAGCATCGGGTCGCCCTCGAGGAGTGGCTCGGGCAGCCAGGCACCGGCCGCGCGCTCATGGCGTGCCCGCGCCGAGCGGAGCCGGTCGAGGCAGAGGTTGGTGACGACCTTGGTCAGCCACGCCTCCGGCACCTCGATCCGTGCGCGGTCCGCGGCCTGCCAGCGCAGGAACGTGTCCTGGACGGCGTCCTCGGCGTCGGCGGCCGAGCCGAGCAGACGGTACGCCAGCGAGGCCAGCCGGCCACGGCTGGCCTCGAACCGGTCGACGGCGGCACTGTCCATGCGCGACAGCCTAGGCGGCGACCCGCACACCGGCCCGGTCCGGTGCGGTGGCCAGGCGGCGCCTGCGCTTCGGCATGCCGAAGGTCGGGTGGGCGATGCTCCACCCGGACCCCTTGAGCACGCCCGACTTGAGCCGTGCGGCGGTCCGTCCGCCCAGGTACCAGGACTTCGACCGGGCGTCCTCGTCCACCATCTGGAAGATCGCGTCCCGCCTCCCGAGGCTGATGTGGTTGCCGTGGTACTTCAGCCCAGTGGTCGGGACCTCGCTGCCCGTCAGGCGCGCGATGATCGCGGCGGTCGCCTGCATGTTGGTGTAACCGGCCGAGGCGCAGGACATCGGCAGCGGCCGGCCGTTCTCGCCGATCGCGTAGGCGCAGTCACCTGCGGCGTAGACGTCCGGGTGGGAGACCGAGCGCATGGTGCGGTCGACGACGATCTGGCCGGTCTCGGCGACCTCCAGACCGCTGGCGGCCGCGATGGGGTGCACGGCGAACCCGGCCGACCACACGGTCACATCGGCCGGGATCGGCCTACCGTCGGCGGCGATCGCCCGCGTCGGCTCGACGGCTTCGACGCAGGTGTGCTCGTGGACGGTGATGCCGAGCCGGTCGAAGGCCCGGCGCAGGTGGCGGCGGGCCTTCGGGGAGAGCCAGGCGCCCAGCTCGCCGCGGGCGGCGAGTGCGACCGCGAGGTCGGGCCGCGACTCGGCGAACTCGGTGGCGGTCTCGATGCCGGTCAGCCCCTCACCGACGACCAGTACGGTGCCGCCCTCGCCCAGGCCGGCCAGGCGCTCGCGCAGTCGCAGCGCCGAGGTCCGGCCGGTCACGTCGAAGGCGTACTCGGCCACGCCGGGCACGCCATGGTCGGCGACGGAGCTGCCGAGCGTGTAGAGAAGCGTGTCGTACGCGAGCTCGCCGTCGCCGTCCTCGCCGGTCACGGCGACGGTCCGGCGCTCGGGGGCGACGCCGGTGACGCGTGCCAGGCGCAGCCGCACCCCTGTGCCGGCGAACAGGTCGGCGAGCTTGCGGACCGTCCGGTCCTGGCCGATCGCGAGCTGGTGGAGCCGCATCCGCTCGACGAAGTCGGGCACGGCGTTGACGACGGTGATCTCGGTGTCGGCGGGCGACAGCCGGCGGGCCAGGTTTCCGGCGGCGAAGGCCCCGGCGTATCCGGCGCCGAGGACGACGATGCGGTGCTTCACGGCGTTGCTCCCTGTCTCGTTGGCGTGCCCCCTGAACGAGACGGCGCCCCGATCGCTGACAGGAGTCAGGTGTGACGTGGGTCACCTGTCTGAAACGAGCGGCTGAGCCTCGGGCGGCGAGCGGGAGAACGCGATCGCTAGGAGATCTGGCCCTTCTCGGCCCGGCGGAAGCGGCGCAGTGCCGGGAGGGGGCCTTGGCCGGTGGTGACGAAGGGGCCGGTGCCCTGGGTTCGGCGCGGGCGTCGGGCGTCCGCTTCCCAGAGGGCCAGTTCGGGGTCGTACGGGCCGTACACGATCCGCTCGTCGTCGGGGGCGTCGAAGACGCGGACCGGATGGGTGGCGTCCCAGGCGGGCCAGCCGGGCGTGCCGTCCGTCGCGAAGCGGACCCACGCGGAGTGCATGGCGGTGGCGAGGTCACGGGGGACGTTCTCGCCGGCGAGCCTGGCCGAGGCGGCCGTGTCGCCGGTGTCGAAGACGAAGCCGAGTTCCAGGGCGTGGCAGGAGCCGAGGGCGGGGACCCGGGACGGCCAGGCGAACTCGTAGACGTAGGACCGGGCTCGGTCGAGGCGGGCGTCCGCCACGCGGTGCAGGGGGACGCGCAGGAGGTGGTCGGTGACGAGCCGGCCGACCAGGTCGGCGGTGCCCATGCCGGGGTGGAGGTCGCGGTAAGCGCGAGGGGTCTCGGGGCCGCAGCGGCAGCGGGCGCGGGCGCCGGCCAGGGCGACCGTGCCGAGGCGGTCGACGCGCTCCATGAGGCCGCCGGGCACGAGCCAGAGGCGGTGCTCGTCGCGGGTCCAGCCCATGAGGAGATCGACGCCGGGGGCCGCGCCGTGCTCGGTCAGCGCCTCCAGGGGATCGGTCGGCAGCAGCTCGCCGTCGACGACGATGCCGAAGGCGGGCCCGCCCAGCACCGGGCTGCTGAGGCGGCCGGCCTCGGCCTGTGCCTCGGCGAGGAGGGATCGGTCCACGGCGGCGAAGGCGGCGGCCGTCGCCGGGACCTTCAGCCTGGCCGCCATCCGGCGGACCATCCGGCGCACCTTGTCCCGGTCTGATGCCTCGGGCGGCCCGCTCTGCAGCACGGCCCGCCGGAACAGGCCCCGCGCGCGAGGGACGGCCAGCAGCGCGCCGATGCTGATGGCGCCCGCCGACTGGCCGAAGACGGTCACCCGGTCCGGGTCGCCGCCGAACCCGGCGATCGCGTCCCGCACCCACTCCAGCGCGGCCAGCTGGTCACGGAGTCCGAGGTTGGGCGGGGCGTCCGGGAAGAGGCCGTAACCCTCCACGCCCAGCCGATAGTTGAGGGACACCAGCACCACGCCGTCACGGGCGAAGGCGGCGCCGTCGTAGACCGGGACCGCCGACGAGCCCCGGGTGAGGGCCCCGCCGTGGATCCAGACCAGGACCGGCAGCCGGGCCCCGCGGCCCGGCTCCGGTGTCCACACGTTGAGGTTGAGGCAGTCGTCCCCCGGGACGGCGGGGTCCGACAGATAGCGGGCGAACGCCTCCGAGTACGGCGGTTTCGGAGGCGTCGGTCCGAAGTCGACGGCGTCACGCACACCCGCCCAGGGCTCGGGCGGGGCGGGCGGCAGGAACCGGCGGGGGCCGAAGGGCGGGGCCGCGTACGGGATGCCGCGGAAGACCGCGATCCCGTCCTCGTAGCCGTCGCCGTACTCGTACGTGCCGCGTACGTCCCCGTACGGCGTGCTGGCCACGGGGCCCCGCCGGTCTGCCGTCATCGCCCACCAGCTCCTCACGCCCGCCCGGCCGTGAACCGTCGTTCACATCAGAGCACCACATCCCTTCGCGGTATTCCGGTCGTGCCGGGTCTTCGGCGGCCGTTCGGTGGACGGGACGGCTATTTGGCGTACATCAGGGTGCCGAAACCGAGCTGGTCGTAGCCGCCGCTGTTGGGGCCGTAGTCCCCGCCGCCGCCCTCGGGGCGGACGCTCTGGGCCATGCGCGTGATGTACGGGACGGACAGGCCCCGTCGTCGCGCGTAGTGGTAGTGGAGGATGTCCCACACGGGGCGGACCTGCCCCCGGCCGGAGGACGAGATCGCCGTGTGGGTCTGCTGGGCGCAGTTCTGGCCGGTGCCCCAGGTGTAGGCGGTGAAGGGCACGTCCTCACCGAGGTTGTACTTGGCGACGTACTGGGCGGCCTTCATGAACCGGTTGTTGTCGTAGCCGTAGAGGTCCTCGCCCTGGGACCAGGCCATCTCGCAGAAGGCGCCCATCTGGCCCATGCCCATCATGGTGTGCCCCTGGTCGCGGCCGGACTCCTGCCACTGGGCGAGGCCCTGGCTGTCGTACAGGAACGGCACGGCCTTGCGGATCGCGCCGTTGCCCGCGCCGTTCTTGAAGTAGTTGACGGCCTGGTCGTACTTGGCGCCGTCGTCGCACAGGATCCCGATGGCGAGGATCGAGTTCATGGTGCAGAGGTCCCAGTTGGCCCAGTAGTTGGTGATGCAGGCGTCGTTGTGGTTGTTGAGGAACTGGTTGTTGAGCGGGTAGAAGACGTTGAGCATCATCGTCTTGAACCGGTCCAGGTCGAACCCGCTGTAGCCGCGCATGAGTTCGGCGACGTTCGCGAACTGGTAGCCGTAGATCCCGGCGGCCAGGAACCGGTCGGCGTTGCCGGTGACGGTGGTGAGCGTCGACGACCAGGCGTTGAGGATACGGACCGCGGCGTCGCCGTGGGCGGTGGTGCCGGCGATCTTCCAGCGCAGGGCGTTCTGGTAGGCCGCGTGGATGTCGTTGTAGAGGATGCCGTAGTTCTCGCCGGTGCCGCCGCGGATGATCGTGGCCTGCGGCCTGGCCGTCCAGGTGCTCGCGGAGTGGGAGTTGGCCGTCAGGCGGTTCCAGCCGGACAGCCACGGGTCGTCACCGGCGGCCACCCGCACCTTGGCGCGGTTGAGTTCGCCGTAGGCGTGCAGCATGCCGGGGTGGGTGAAGGTGGCCGGGGCCGCCTCCGCCGTGGTGGGGGCGGAGGCGGCGCCCAGCGCGAGGGCGGCGGTGAGTCCGCCCGCGGTCCGAAGCAGACCGCGGCGGCTCACCTCACCGCTGTGGGGGGAAGTGCGGCTCATTTTTGCGTCTCCATTCCATGGAGGAGCCTTCCGGCCCCCGGAGGGGCCGGGAGGCTCTAGAGGGGAGTGATGCTCACCTCGCTGAATCGCGCGGTGACGTGAGCCAGGGGGTCGCGTGAGCAGACCACCAGGCCCACGTAGTAGGGGGCGTCACCGAAGCCGGGGATCTCTCCCTCGGCGAGGGGGGTGAAGGTGACACCTCCGTCTGTGGACACCGCCGCGGAGAACGCGGTCCCGACGCGTCTCAACCGCAGCAGGCAGGGGGCGGTGACCGTGGCACCGCCCGTGAACGTCGACCGTCCGGCCACGGTCGTCCGGAGCATCAGCTGGGCGCTGGTCCCGGCGCCGACGATCGCCCCGGCCGCCTGGTCGAACGGCGACAGCGACTTGGCCATCAGCAGGCCCACCCGGTCGGCGGTGGCGCCCGTACGGGAAACCAGCCGGGCGGTGATCTCACCGTCACCGGTGATCGGCCGCCGTACGAACTGCCCGGTCATTCCCTGGTTGTTGACGGTCAGGTCGACACCGGCGCCGCGTACGACGAAGGTCCCGTCCTCCTCGTGGGCGGTGCTGCCGGGGGTGCGGACGGCGACCACGCCGAGGGTGCCGAACCGCCGCTCGTCGAGGACCGGATCGCCGAGGTCGCCGTAGGTCCAGGGGGTGGGCGGGGGTGTGCCGACGGTCAGGGTGAGCGTGCCGGTCGTGTCGCCCGCCGCATTGCCGGCGGTGGTGGCGACGGTGAACTCGCCCGCCCGGGTGGGGGTTCCGGAGATCAGGCCGGTGCGTCTGTCGACGCGGAGGCCGTCGGGGAGTCCGTTCGCGGTGAATCGCACGGGTGCGTGCGAGGCGCGGATCAGGTGCTGGAAGGTGTCGCCCTTGTTGGCGAACGCCGTTGAGGAGGAGGTGAGTCGGGGGAGGGAAGGGGTCGGCATCGGTGCGGAGGCGGGCTCCGAACGCGGGCCGCCGCCGCCGCTGTTGGTCTTGGTGACGACGTAGTGGTACGTCGTGCCGGGGGTGCCGGTGGCGTCCGCGTACCGGAGGCGGGTGCCGAAGCCGACCGGGCCGACGCCGGTCGCGATCGTCACGAAGGGGCCGTCGGCGCGGGTGGCGCGCCGCACCTTGTAGCGGGCGGAGAGGTCGGGGTCGGTCCACGTCAGCTCGACGGCGTCGGCACCGGCTGTCGCCCGGAGATCGGTGACCCGCCGGGCGGGACGGTCCACCGTCCAGACCTCTCCCCCGCCGGCGGACACGACGCTGACGTTGTCGAAGGCACCGCTGCCGGTCTCGGCGTACTCCTCGTCCACACCCAGGCAGGACGTGAGGACCAGTCCCGCGTGGACGGTGCGCCCCAACTCGACCTCGGTGGAGCCCACTTCGGTCCAGTGGACGCCGTCGGGGGAGATCGCCCCGGTGCAGCGGCGGCCCTTGCGGGTCACCCGCACCCAGTACGGGGCCCGCAGCCGGTAGCCGTCGCCCGCGCCCTCGACGTACGGGGCCTCCAGAGGTGTCGCCGACTCCGGCAGGGTGCCCAGGCTGGAGATGGGGAAGGCGGCGGCCGTGGTGATTGCCTGCTGCTGGGAGGGCGGGACCGGGGTGCTGCCGGTGGCGGAGATCTCCGCTCCGGTCGACGGGCGGACGCTCCACACACCGCTCCAGGTGTGCAGCGGCAGCCCCTGGATCAGCATCGAGGCGTGCGCCGCGCCGGCGTCGAGCGAGTCGCGGAGGGTGACGCCGATCTTGGAGTACTGGGAGCTGAGCGGCCACACGATCCGTGCGGTGACGGTGCCGTCGCCGCGCAGCGGCAGATGCGCCAGGTGGTAGGTGTCCGCCGTACCGCTCGCCCGCAGCACGAACCGTTCGCCGTCGAAGGCGGCCGAACCCGCGATCCGCACGTCCCCGAGATCCTGGCCGGACCACGGCTCGGGCAGACCGGCGGTGGCCGCTACGGGGCTCGAAGCACCGCTGCCGCCCTCGGAGTTGGTGGCGGTGACGGTGTAGTAGTACGTCCGGCCCAGGCGCACGTCCGTGTCGGTGTACGCCGGCTCGTCGAGGCCGGTGGCGGCCTTCTCGTACGGGCCCTCGGGACGGGTGGCCCGCCGGACCGTGTACGTGGTGGCCCACGCCGAGGGCAGCCACGCCACGGTGACGGACTCGCGGTCGCCCACCGCCGTCACGCCCGCCGGGGGCTTCGGCGCGGGCACGGACGCGGGGGCCTTGGCGCCCGCGTAGGCGAGGGTGCCGAAGCCGGGCAGATCGTCGTTGCTGCCCTCGACCACCCGGGCGCCGCCCGTGCCGCGGAAGAGGGCCGCCTTGGTGGCGGGGGCGTCGAGGCCGCGTACACCGGCGTAGTGGGCGTGGTACATCTCGTAGATCGGCGGGACGTTGCCGCGGCCGACGGCCGAGACAGTCTTCTTGATGTACTTGCCGGTGCGGTCCAGGTCGGGGGTGAAGGGGACGTCGCCGCCGAGGTTGTAGCGGGCGGCGTACTCGGCGTTGGCCAGGAGGCGGTTGCCGTCGAAGCCCCACAGGTCCACGCCCTGGTTCCAGGCCACCTGCGCCGCGTCGCCCATCAGGCCGACGGCCAGCTGCTCGTGCCCCTGGTCACGGCCGGACTCCTGGCCCTGTCCGGCGGGGGTGACGATCCGGCCCGGCACGCTCCCGTTGCCGGCGCCCGCCGCCGCGAAGCGCAGCGCGTCCTCGAAGAGGACGGGCTCCTCGCAGAACACGCCGATGGCCAGGATGGTCTGGATGGCCGTCAGGTCCCAGTTGCCGTTGGCGTACAGCATGTAGCCGGAGACCGCCGGGTACCAGACGTCGAGGAACGACCGCTCGCAGCGGGCGATGTCGGTGTCCGTCCAGCCGTCGTAGCCGGTGTGCCGGAGCAGTTCGGCGGCGTTGACGAACTTGAACGCCTGCAGGCCCGCGCCGAGCGGACCGTCGGCGCCCGTGATCGTCGTCAGGGACGCCGACCAGGCGTTGAGGATGTCCCGCGCCTTGTCCGCGTGCGCCCGCTGTCCCGTCACGCACCACATCAGGGCGTTCTGGTAGGCGGCGGCCGAGTCGGCGACGGCCTGGTTCTGGAAGTTGGTGGGGCCCCGCCCCCAGGACGTGATCTGGCCCATGTTCTGGACGGTGTACGTCGACTTGGAGCGGGCGTGGGCGGCCAGCGCGAGGTAGCCGTCGTGGATCGGCGACTCCTTCGCCGCGACCGCGTTCTTCAACCGCTCCAGGTCGGCAGCGGTGTGCAGGAGTCCGGGGTGGCTGAACGTGAGGGTCGTCGCGGTGGTGCGGGCCCAGGCGGCCGTGGCGGAGGCGGACAGGAGTCCGGCTCCGGCCACGGCCGTGAGCCCGGCCGCTCCGAGGAACGACCGTCTGCTGAGGGGAAGCACAGGTGTCTCCAGGTCCTACGGGTGCCGCACGGTGAGCTTGAGGGACTGGGTGGCCGTACCGGCGCTGTTGGTCGCCGAGACGGTGACCGTGTACGAGCCGGGGCGGGACGGGCGGCCGGAGATCAGGCCCGTCCTCGTGTCGAACGTCAGGCCCTTCGGAAGCCCCTCGGCGGCGAACGACGTGGGCAGACCGGACGCCGTGACGAGGTGGTTGAAGACCCGCTTCATGGTGGCCGTGGCCTCGCCCGCGCTGGTGACCTGCGGGGCCCCGGTGGCGGCGGCCGTGTCGGCGTCCAGGAAACGGAGGTTCCGGACGTGCTCGTTGGCGAACATCGGGACCATGTCGGTGGTCAGGTACCAGCCGGGCTTCTTCATCTTGTCGTGGACGACCGTGCCGTTGACCGTCAGGTTCTGGAAGGTGAGGTTCTTGATGGGGCGGTCCGCGTCGTAGCCGGTCAGGATCGCCGTGGAGGCGTGCGTGCCGTCGTAGGTCAGGTTGCGGACGTATACGTCCTCGATGCCACGGCCCGGCGAGGCGTTGTACCGGTTGGCCATCACCCGCATGTTGAGCAGCTGGCCCCAGGTGAAGTCCTCCACGCGGACGTCCTGGATGCGGACGTTGCGGATGAGGTTGCTGTCGCCGGGGTTGAGGGCGAAACAGCCCTGGTAGAGGACCTGCGGCTCGCGGTGCTGGAGGACGTCGATGTTGCTGAAGACGATGTTCTCGATGGTCTCGGGCTTCTCGGGGTTGCCGTGGGTGCCCATGTTCACCGGGTGGGCGACGTCGGCCCAGAGGGTGGAGTCGCGGACGGTGACGTTGCGGCAGTCGCCGTAGTAGTCCCAGCGGTGGGCGTAGATGGCGACGCAGTCGTCGCTGTTGCGCATGAAGACGCCCTCGATCAGCACGTCCTCGCTGCTGAACACGTCGATGCCGTCGCCCCACTGGCCGAAGCTGTAGGAGTGCAGGTTGCGGACGGTGACCTGCTGGGACTGGCCGATGGTGCAGGAGTAGCCGGTCTTGGGGTTGAGGGCGAGGATGCCGTCGATCTCGATGTTCTTGGAGAAGGCGACCAGGGTGGCGGCGTCGGAGTCGTAGATGATGCCCCGGCCGAGCAGCCGGGCGTTCTCGACGTGGCTGAACTCCACGCGGGCCTTGAGCACCGCGCCGCCGGCCAGGTACACCGTCTTGCCGCTGGGCACCTTCACCACGTTGTCGGTGACGGTGTGGATGCCCGGGCCGAAGTAGATGACGTCCGGGTCGCTCTCCTCCGGCCGCCACTTCTCGATCGGGTTGGCGTGCAGCTGCAGGTTGTCGTAGATGTCGAACGCGCCGCCGTCGGCGTCGCCGATCTCGATGGAGAGGTTCCGCGGCTCGGTGAGGCTGAAGGTGATGGTGTCACCGCTGACCTCGTGCGCGATGTCGTACGACAGGGGGCGGACCCGCGCCGAGGGAACGGCGCCCTTCGAGGAGGTGATCTGGACCTCCACGGTGCCGCGGAAGTCGAGGCTCGCGACGGAGGAGCTGCGGACGATGCCGGAGCCGGTCTTCTCGTTGATGGTCTTGGTGCGGGCCCGCACCACGGGTACCGGCTGCCATTCGCCGCCCGGCGTACGGGCCTTGACGGAGAAGCTGGCGTTGAGCGGCAGCCCGGTCGGGATCGGGTACACCACCAGCCGGTCGGCGGCCTCGGGTCTGTCGTCCGCGCTCGCGGCGGAGGTGGCCGTGCCGAGCAGCGTGTACGCGGCGGCCGTGGCACCGGCGGCCTGGAGGAGGGTGCGCCGGGACAGACCGGAGCCCTGTGTGTCGGTCATGCGTAACGTCCTTGTCTGCGAAAAGAGTCAGGGGGATCGCGAGGAACTGCGGGACTACTTGAGTCCGGAGGTGGACATCCCGGCGACGAAACCGCGCTGGGCGACGAGGAAGATCAACAGGATGGGGACGACGTACATCACCGAGGCGGCGGCCTGGAGGTTGGTGACCGGTGTGCCGGCCGAGGTGACATAGGTGGACATCACGGCGACCGCGAGGGTGGAACGGTCCGTGGACAGCAGGAGCTGGGGCGCGATGTAGTCGCCCCAGGTCCAGGTGAAGGCGATCACGAAGCTCGCGGAGAGCACCGGCCAGGACTGCGGCAGGAAGATCCGCCAGAAGATCGTCGCGTAGCCGCAGCCGTCGACGATCGCGGCCTCCTCCAGCTCGCGTGGCAGTCCGGCGAAGAACTGCCGGAAGAGGAAGACGAGATACGGGGCTGCCGCGAGACCCCACAGCACCCACGGCCAGTAGGTGTCGACCATGCCGAGCCTGGCGAAGATCAGGTAGGTCGGCAGCAAGGTGATCATCTGGGGCAGCATCATGGAGCCCAGCAGGACACCGAACAGCGTCTTCTTGCCGGGCGCGTCGAGGCGGGCGAAGCCGTAGCCGACCCAGGCGGAGCTGAGGGTGACCAGGGTGGCGTAGATGAAGGCGATGATCAGGGAGTTGCGGGCGTAGCCGAGGAAGTCGATCAGGTGGAAGGCGTCCGCGAAGTTGTGCCACTGGAAGTCCGTGGGCAGCCAGCGCACCGGAGCCGCGGCCGTCTCGGCGGAGGTCTTCAGACCGGCGAGGAACAGCCAGCCGAACGGGCCGAGGAACAGTCCGGTGATGACGACGAGCACCGTGTAGAGGACCAGTCGGCCGGTGCGCAGCCGTACGCGGGGCGGGGAGGGCGGCGGTGGAGCGGTGGCGGTCGACGTGCGGCGGACGGCGGCGGTGCTGCTGGTGACGGTCACTTCTTCGCCTCCGGGTCGACGTTGTAGAACACCACTCCGGACGTGAACCTGAAGATGAGTCCGGTGACGATGAGGATCAGGACGAAGAGCACCCACAGCAGCGCGGAGGCGTAGCCGTAGCGGCCGAGCGCGAAGTACTCGGCGAACACATGCATCATGTACATGTAGTTGGACTGCGGGATGGCGGTGACGCCGGCCGTGGTGGCCTCGGCGGCCAGCAGCAGCGGCATGATCGTCTGCACCGAGGCGATCACCCCGGTCACCGTCTGGAAGAGCAGCACCGGCGACAGCAGCGGCACCGTGATGCTGCGGAACGTCCGCCAGGCGCCCGCCCCGTCGATCGTGGCCGCCTCGTGGAGTTCACGGGGCACGTCCTGGAGCCCGGCCAGCGAGATGATCATGACGTTTCCGGCGCCCCACAACACCGTCATCAGCAGCACGTAGCGGGCGTAGGGATCCGCGAGCCAGCCGAGGGCCTCGATGCCGAAGACGTTCAGCACGCCGTTGGCGGCCCCGGAGTTCTGGTCGAACATCATCTTGAAGGCGATACCGGCGCCCACCGGCGGCACCACGGCCGGCAGGTAGAGCAGGGTCCGGAACAGACCCCGGGCCTTGAGCGGCCGGTTCACGAGAACGGCGAGCCCGAGCCCCGCGATGATCGACAGCGGCACCGAGGTCACCGCGAACAGTCCCGTCCGGCCCAGGGAGTCCCAGGTCACCGGGTCCGCCAGCAGTTCGCTGTAGTTGTCGAGGCCGATGAACCGCCAGTGCGGCGAGATGCCGTCGTACGTGGTGAAGCTGAGCCACAGCGCGTAGGCCATCGGGACGATGGTCAGCAGCAGGAAGCCGATGATCCAGGGCGAGGTGAACATGTAGAACGCCCGGTGCCTGCGCCTGGTCATGGAGGTGCGCGGCCGGCCGTCGGTCGGTGCCCCGCCGAAGGCCGTGGCCGCCTCGGCGCGGTCCGCGGCGGTGGAGATCTGCTCGACGGTCATCCCACCTGCTCCTTACCGCGCGCCAGCTGCTCGTTGACGATCGAGTTCAGACGCCTCGCGAGGGTGTCGACGGAGATCTCGCCCTTCATCGCCGCGGGTGCGACCTGGTTGAAGAGGGCCTTGAAGCCGTCCCCGGTGATGTAGGGGCTGAAGGAGATCACCGAGAAGTGCTCCAGCTCGGCCTCCTGCACCTTCAGCACCCGTCGCTGGTAGTCCTGCTCGGCCGGCATCAGCGGGCGCAGGGACTTCAGGCTCGGGATGCCCCAGCCGCCGCCCGCGCGCTCCTTGGCGGGCGCCTCGCCGAAGAACCACTCGAAGACCCGCCAGGCGGCGTCCTTGTTCCGTGCCTTCCTCGGCATCCACATACCGGTGCCGCCCTGGCAGGAGCTGACCCTACGGCCGCCCTCGAAGATCGGGGCGGGGGCGAGACGGGACACCTTCGCCAGTTTCTCGTCGGCGTTGATCACGCCGCCGAGCCAGTAGCCGCAGTTGGACATGGCGATCCGGCCCGCCTGGTAGGTGGGCCCGTCCCAGGTGTTGGGGTCGGGCTGGATGATGCTCGGCCCGACCCTGGTCCGGCCGTACTCGATGTACCAGCCGAGCGCCTTGCGGGCCTCGGGGGCGGTGAAGTCGACCCGGGTGAAGTCGTCGTTGAAGAGGCTTCCTCCGGCTGCCGCCGTCAGCGACGCCAGGTTGGTGGCCTCGTACAGGCCGTTGTAGCTGCCGCCGAAGACGGTCGTCTGACCGTTCTTCCGTTGCGTGAGCCTCTTGGCCCGCTCCAGCCATTCCTCGTACGTGACCGGCTCGGTCTCCGGCGGGTAGTCGATCCCCGCCTCGTCGAAGTGCGTGGTGTTGTACCAGTACATGGAGTCCTGGGAGAAGTCCTTCACCATGCCGTAGCGCGGGCCCTTGCCCTGCGTCCGGCCGTCGTAGCGCCACAGGTCGTTGACCGGATCGAGGTCGTCGACCTTCAGGACACCGCTCTTGGCGAAGTACGGGTCCAGCTCTTCGGCCACGTCCCGGGCCGCGAAGAACGGGGCGTCCACGGCGCCCACACCGCGCACCAGATCCGGTGGATTTCCGCTGGTCAGCATCGCGATCAGCTTGGTGATGTCGTGCTTCACCGTCACGATCCGGACGCCGATGTCCTTCTGTGCCTGCCTGATCAGCTCCGGGGAGATGTCCTCGGCCTTGACCATCAGCGTGACGGTCTCGCCCGGGCCACTGACTCCGCTGGACACCTGCAGCGCACAGCCGTTCAGCGCCGCCCCGCCGGCCGCGACGGCGCCGGCGGAGAGGGCGAGGAATCGACGGCGGCTCATGGGACCACCGGCACGGGTATGCATGGACGCCTCACCTTCAGGAACAACAACCGGTTTCTACCGGTCGACGGGCAGAGCTTGTTCCTGAGCGCAAAGCACGTCAAGGGTGTTGACCAGTTTTCGAAAACTCCGCGTAACCCTCGGGACATGGCCGGACGCCAGGTCGGGCCCGACCGAAGGCCCCTCGGCGAGGGCGAACCTTCCAGGTCAACAGCCTGTTCCGACCGGGCCGGTGGGGTGGGTCGGCGGCCTTGGAGCTCGTCGATCCGGGAACCGGTTGCTACGCCACCTCAGAGGTCCGCAGGGCATTCCACAGCGCACATCCAGCTTCGACGACCCGAGAGCGAGGGGTAACCGATTACGCCAGAACGCGGACTCTCGTCAGCCCCCAGGGTGGCGGCCGTCCTCCCTCTCCCCCACAAGCCTCGACAGGCCCCGTCTCACCACCCACCCCCACTCCCATGACCTGCTCATTTACGGACAATCCTCAGCGACGACCCGCGCCAGACATCCGATCACGACGATTGACCGGCTCTCGGAGGCGGATCTACGGTAGAAGACGTTTTCTGAAGTGTTCCGGTACCGCCCTTCGCATCCACCCCCAGCGCTCCAGGAGAGTCATGCCCAGCGCCCAGCCGACGCGAGCCGTGTTCGCCATGGATCCGGTGCATCTGCCCCTGCTCTTTCCGCCGCCTCTCATGGCACGGCTGCGGCAGGTGGTCGAGATCGACCCCGAGTTCGTCGTACGGGACTTCACCGATCCCGCCGTAGCCCCGGCACTGGCCGCGACCGAGGTGCTGATCACCGGCTGGGGCTGTCCGCACCTCGACGCGGACGTGCTGGCGGCGGCGCCCCGGCTGCGTGCCGTCCTGCACGCCGCGGGCTCGGTCCGCGCACTGGTCGGCGAGGCCCTGTGGCAGAGCGGGGTCACCGTCTCCAGCGCGGTGGCCGGCAACGCGCTGCCGGTCGCCGAGTACACCCTCGCGATGATCCTGCTGGCCGGGAAGGACACCTTCGACCAGCGCGAACGCTTCCGGCAGACCCACGCCTACCCCTCCCCCGCCGAGACCGCGGCCATCGGCAACGTCGGCCGTCGCATCGGGGTCATCGGGGCCTCACGGGTGGGCCGCCGACTCCTCGAACTGCTGAAGCCGTTCGACTTCGCCGTCTCGCTGTACGACCCGTACGTGGACACGGCGGGGGCCGTCGCGCTCGGCGCCGAACCGATGACGCTGGAGGACCTCTTGCGCACCAGCGACATCGTCAGCCTGCACGCCCCGGACATCCCCGAGACGTACCGCATGCTCGACCGCGGCCGGCTCGCGCTCATCAGGGACGGCGGGGTGCTCATCAACACCTCCCGGGGCGCCCTCGTCGACCCGGACGCGCTCACCGACGAACTGGTCTCCGGCCGGCTCAGCGCGGTCCTGGACGTCACCGAACCCGAGCCGCTGCCCGCCGGTTCCCCCCTCTACCACCTCCCCAACGTCTTCCTCACCCCGCACATCGCGGGCTCCCTCGGCAACGAGCTGGAACGCCTCGGCCGCACCGTCGTCGAGGAGCTGGAGCGCCTCACCTCGGGCCTGCCCCCGGCCCACGAGGTACGGCACACGGACCTGGCGAGGGTCGCCTGAATCCCCACCACCGGGCCGCCACGCCCTGGCCGGGACCACGAGGACGAGTACGAGCACGGGCCGGCTACGGCTACGGCTACGGCTACGGCTACGGCTACGGCTACGGCTACGGCTACGGCTACGGCTACGGCTACGGCTACGGCTACGGCTACGAGACCGTCGAGGGGGCTGCGGCAGGGGGGTCCGCGCGGCCGTCCCCGTCGGCACCGACGTGGGGGGCCGCCGGTGCGGCCCAGGCACCGCGCGCGGCCGGGGCGCACGTCCCCGAAGATGTCTCGCTCGTCGGGTACGACGACATCCCGCCCGCCTCCCACCCGCTCACCCCGTGACTCATCGCGGCACACGTCCCTCACCAGGAGATGGGCCGCGCCGCCCCGCACCCTTGGCCGCCAGCCCCGCGGTCGGCCGCCGCTACCGGGGCGGGCGCCGAGCATCTGGTGTTGAGCAGACATGTGGTCGTACGGGCAGCCCGCACGACCACCCCCCGGACGTCAGCGCAGCGCCTCCGTACACCCCCCGCACGTCAGCGCAGCGCCCCGTACACCCACCCCACGCCCGCGCAGCGCCTCCAGACATCCGCCCGCCGCCCACGCGCGACTGCCGTTCCGGCGACCCGCGGCTCTCGCAGTGATCACGCCCCCAGACAGCGCCCTAGTTTCGTAAACGTTTTCGCGCTTCGAGCCGTCACGAGCCGCACTCCCACCCCGACCCGACCCGCACCCCTCACACCTCTGACCTGCACAGCCTGCGTCATCCGGCCGTCATCGAGCGGCCACTCCCGGCAACCTCACCGCCAATCCGGCGTAACAATTTCCCTTCGCACTCTTGCGTGAGCCGATCAGGCCACCTACGTTTCACAGCAACCGTTTACTACACCTTCGCAGGGGTTCCCGAGACACGAGCTGACGGTCCGCCTCGCTCGTGGTCGCCCCACCGAGCCGCCCCTCGCTCCCCGCTTCCGCGATCGTCTACGTCTCGAAGGATGACCGTACGATGAACTCCACCAGCCCCCGGAGAAGGTTCACCCGCGTCGCCGTCGCGAGTGTGGCGCTGACAGGTCTGCTCGCCGCGTGCGGCGGCTCGGACTCCGGTGACGACAGCTCCGGAGCCGCCGGTCCCGTCACCCTCCCCTTCTGGGGTTGGGCCAACGGCCAGGAGAACGTGGTGAAGGCGTTCAACGCCTCCCACAAGGACGTCCAGCTCAAGTACACCAAGGTCACCGACCAGCTGACCATGCAGAAGCAGCTCAGCAACGCGGTGAAGGCGGGCAACGCGCCCTGTCTGCTGCAGAACACCGGCGAGTACGTCACCAGCTGGGTCTCCCAGGGCGCGCTGGCCGACATCACCGAGTACGTCGAGTCGAGCAAGGACAAGTTCAACCCGGGCTCCTGGGCGACCGGCCAGGTCCAGGGCAAGGTCTACGGCGTGCCCACCGCCTCGGCGCCCGCGTTCACGATCTACCGGACCGACCTCTTCGAGAAGTACGGCCTGAAGGCGCCGCAGACCTGGGACGACTTCATCGCCGCCGGCAAGGTCCTGAAGAAGCACGACATCCACATCACCAACTACGCCGGTGAGGACCCGAGCACCCTGGAGGTGCTGGCCATGCAGGCCGGGGCGCACTGGTACTCCATCGACGGCGACTCCTGGAAGGTGAACTTCCAGGACGAGGGCAGCCTCAAGGCCGCCGACGTGATCCAGCAGATCATCGACAACGACCTCAACTCCAAGCTCTCCTTCGCCGACTACGCGGCCGTGCAGCGCAACTACGACAAGGGCGGCACGGCCACCCGGCAGATCTCCACCTGGCAGATGTCCGGCATGGTGCAGAACTTCACCGACTCCTTCGGCGAGTGGGCGCTCTCACCGTGGCCGACGTTCAAGGGCGAGGCGCCCAAGACACCGGCCGGCACCAACCAGAGCGGCAACCTGACCCTGGTGTCGGAACAGTGCGAGCACAAGGAGCAGGCGGCCGAGGCGGCGCTGTGGATGTCCACCGACGCCGGCGCGGTCAAGACCATGGCGAGCCCGGAGACCGGCAGCGGCGTGATGCCGGCGCTGGCCGACAACGAGTCGTACGTCTCGGAGGCGATCTCCGAGAAGCTGCTCGGCAAGAACTACGAGCCCGCCAAGAAGGTCGTCACGGACAGCCTGGGCACCATCACCACCGACTGGGTGTTCGGCCCCAACTGGACCGCCATGTTCACCGAGCTGCAGAGCGAGTGGGGCAAGGTCGTCAGCAAGGAACAGAAGGTCACCGACCTGCTCGCTCACATGCAGGAGTGGACGGTCAAGGACCTGAAGTCCCGCGGTATCAACGTCAAGAGCTGAGGCATCTTTCGATGATTCGCTCCCAGCGCTGGAAGGGTGCCGCGTTCACGGTGCCCTTCCAGCTCGGCTTCGTCTTCCTCTATCTGCTGCCGATCGGGTACGCGTTCTACGAGTCGCTGTTCCTGCAGAAGCAGTCCGGGCTCGGCCTCGGCGGCGCGACCCGGGAGTTCGCCGGGTTCGACAACTACCAGCAGGGGCTGACCGACTCGGCGTTCATGGGGTCGATCCTGCGGGTGGTGCTGTTCGCCTGCGTCCAGATCCCGTTCATGCTGCTCGTCAGCCTGGTGCTGGCCCTGTTCCTGGACGCGCTCACCTCGAAGGCCGCGAGCAGGTTCCGGATCGTGCTGCTGGTGCCGTACATGATCCCGGGCGTGGTCGCGGCGATCGTGTGGATCAACCTGTACAGCCCCGAGGTCGGTCCGCTGACCCCGATCGGCGACCTCTTCGGGTTCGACTGGAACTTCTTCGCGCCGTCGATGGTGTGGCCGTCCATCGGCAACCTGCTGACCTGGCACGGCATCGGCTACAACATGGTGATCATCTACTCGGCACTCCAGGGCGTGCCCCGCGAGCTGTTCGAGGCCGCCCGTCTCGACGGCGCCTCCGAGACCCGTGTCGCGCTGAGCATCAAGATCCCGTTCGTGCGCGGTGCGCTGGTCCTGACCGGCCTGCTGTCGATCATCCAGATGCTGCAGCTCTTCAACGAGCCGGCGCTGTTCCGGAACATCGCCCCGGAGACGGTCGACGACAGCTTCACCCCCATCATGATCATCTACAACCAGGCGTTCAACGCCGCCAACTACCACTACGCCGCCGCCCTGTCGGTCCTCCTCGCGGTGATCCTCGGCATGGCCTCCTTCCTCTTCTACCGGCTGACCTCGAAGGAGGCGGACTGATGGCCACCACGACCACCGAGTCCCCCAAGAAGGCCGGGGCCCCTCCCGTGCGGCGGATCACCAGCGTCGACACCGCCTCGCGCGGGCGCGGCGGCCAGCGCTTCATCCTGCTCGGCCTGATCCTGGCCAGTGTCTACAGCCTGTTCCCGGTGTACTGGCTGATGGTCGCCGCGACCAAGGACCAGGTGGGGCTGTACCAGAGCAACGGCCTGTGGTTCTCCGACTTCCACCTGTGGGACAACCTGCGGCAGGTGTTCACCTACGACGACGGCATCTTCCTGCGCTGGATCGCCAACTCGTTCCTGTACGCCGGCGTCGGCTCCCTCGGCGGCACCCTCGTCGCCCTCGCCACCGGCTACGGTCTGGCCCGCTTCGACTTCCCCGGCCGGGGTGTGGTCTTCGCGGCGGTGGTCGGCTCGTTCCTGATCCCGATCGCGCTGCTCACGCTCCCGCTGTACCTGATGTTCTCGGAGATCGGTCTGGTCGACACCCCCTGGGCCATGCTGATCCCCTGCCTCATCAACCCGTTCAGTGTGTACCTGGCGAAGGTCTACACCGAGGCGACGATCCCCTTCGAGCTGCTGGAAGCCGCCCGCATCGACGGCGCGGGTGAACTGCGCATCTTCTTCAGCATCGTGCTGCGGATGATGACCACGGGCGGCGCGACCGTGTTCCTGCTGGCCTTCGTCAACACCTGGAACGCCTTCTTCCTCCCGCTGACCGTCCTGCGCGGCGAGGAGAACTGGACGCTCAACCTGGGCCTGTACAACTGGTCCGGCAAGCGGGCGGAGTCGGGCATCGACGTGACCAGCCTCGTCCTGACGGGCGCCCTGCTGTCCATCATCCCGATGGCGATCATGATGGTCGCGATGCGGCGGTACTGGCGCACCGGTGTGACGCTGGGGGCCCTGAAGTGACACCTCCGGTGCCCGCTCAAGCAACCGTCGCCCCGGGAACCCTGGAAACTCCGGGAGCCCCGGGAACCCTGGAGACTCTGGGAGCTCGCTCGTGACCGTGGTCCGCAACCCCGTCATCCGTGGCTTCGCCCCCGACCCCTCTCTCATCAGGGTCGGCGAGTGGTACTACGTGGCGACCAGTTCGTTCGAATGGTTCCCGACCATCCCGATCCACCGGTCCAGGGACCTCGCGCACTGGGAGTACGCGGGCCACGTGCGCGGCGCGGCACCCGGCGGCTCACTGAAGGGCGTCCCCGACTCGGGCGGCGTCTGGGCCCCTTCGCTGAGCTGGGACGGCGAGCGCTTCTGGGTGGTCTACACGATCGTGCGGTCGGTGGGCACCCGGTACTTCGACCTGGACACGTACGTCAGTACGGCGGCGGCGGTGGACGACGAGTGGACCGCTCCGACGCGCGTCGTGAGCCATGGCTTCGACCCGGCCCTCTTCCACCACGAGGGCCGGCTCTGGCTGCTCAACATGCAGAGCGACCACCGCCCCGGCGGCCGGCGGTTCGCCGGAATCGTCCTGACGGAGCTGGACCGCTCCACCCTGCGCCCCCTGGGAGACACCCACCTCCTGCTCCAGCACGACAAGCTGATCGAGGGCCCCAAGCTCCTCCTCCGCGACGGCTGGTACTTCCTGGTCCTCGCCGAGGGCGGCACCGGTTTCGAGCACGGCGTGCGGGTGGCGCGCAGCCGCGCCCTGACCGGCCCGTACGAGCTGGACGACGTGCCCCTGCTGACGACACGGGACGACCCGAAGGTGCCGTTGCAGAAGGCCGGGCACGCGGAACTGGTCGAAACCCCGGACGGCGAGTGGTACTTGAGCCACCTCACCGCCCGCCCCGTCCACACCGAGCACGGCATGCGGTGTCCGCTGGGCCGGGAGACCGCCGTGCAGGGGGTCGTATGGGACGCGGACGGCTGGCCCCGGCTGCGGCAAGGGGGTTGGCATCCGGCGGTGGAGGTGGAGGTACCGACGGTGACGGGCACGGCGTCCGCACCTGTGCCCACGCCCAGCGGCGACGACTCGCTCGCCTGGCCGTGGAGCAGTCCGCGGGCGGAGCCGGACGCGTCCTGGGCCGACACCGCCGCCCGGCCCGGCTGGATCCGCCTGCGCGGTCGGCAGGGGCCCGAGTCGCTGTGGGACCGGAGCCTGTTGGCCCGGCGCCTCACCGAACACCGGGCGGAGGTGGAGGTGACGGTCGAGGCCCGCCCCCGGTCCTTCACCGAGGCCGCCGGATTGGTCCTCTGGTACAACACCGCCTCCTACCTCACCCTTGACCTGACCTGGGCCGAGCCCGAGGGCGAGCCGCAGCGCGGCCAGCAGTGGCGGGGCGGGGGCCGTACCGTGCTCAGCCTCGTCGAACGCGACGAGGACGGGGCCCGGCAGGTGGCCGTGGTCGAGGTCGAGGCGGGTCGTCCGGTCACCCTGGGGGCGAGCGTCGACGGCGCTGAGGCCCGCTTCTGGTACCTGCGCGAGGGCGTCCGCACACCCCTGGGGCCGGTCCTGGACTTCAGCCGGCTCTCCGACGACTACGGCTCGAAACTGCGCTTCACGGGCGCCTTCGCCGGCATCCACGCCGAGGACCTGGTCGCCGCCGGGTTCACGGCGGACTTCGGGGGATTCCGGCTCGTGTGCGAGGAGGGGTGACGGCCCCGAACAGGATCACCCAGGGCTGCACCGCCTGTGGACGCGCCGCCTCGTCCGGGTCAGCCCGCTGTCGAGGGCTGCGGGACCTGCGCTCGCATGGACCCGTGACTCCGCTCCACTCTCGCCACATGCGGCCTGTGGCTCTGGTACGACTCGGCTCGCCCGCGCTTCCGCGCCGCCCGGTGCTCGGCGTCGCACCGCCACTCCGTGCGGGCCTCGGCGCCGCGGAAGTACGCGACGGAACCGCGCGAGGGACGGGGAACACCGGGCGAACGCCGGCTGACGCGCCGCTAGTCGCAGGTGATGTCCCGGTCCGGTCGCTCACCCGTCGCGAGGAAGCGGGACACCGTCCGGTCGCCGCAGGCGTTGCCGTTGGCGAGGTAGGCGTCGTGGCCGGTGGATCGGCATCCCGCCAACCGGCGTCTGGGCACGGGGGCTTACACCCGAGGGTTCCCCTAGGGCCCGGTCGGGCACCCGGCGTAGTTTCGCACTCCTTGTTCGAGGTTTCGAAAGTTTTGGGTTGGGCGGTCCTTTGATTTCCCGCTTCTTCCCGCCGTCCTAAGTTGGCCTTACCGTAGGAAGCGCTTGCTACGGGCTTCTTGTTGCCGCCGCGCGAGCGATGCTGTTCGAAATTTTCACCGGCCCTCGGGACGGGCCCTGAGAGGTGGAGTCGCGATGGTGCGTGGCGGGAGCGCGACGGCCGGGCCGACGCTGGCGGTGGTGGCGCGCGAGGCCGGGGTCTCCGTCCCCACGGCCTCGAAGGTGGTCAACGGCCGCGAGGACGTGGCCCCCGAGACCAGGCGCCGGGTCACCGAGGCGTTGGACCGGCTCGGCTATGTCCGCAGACCCCGGTTCGAGGCGTCGAAGCCACCGCGCATGGTGGACCTGGTGGTGCACTCGCTGGAGAGCTCCTGGTCGGGCGCGGTACTGCACGGTGTGGAGCAGGCGGCCCACGACGCCGGTCTGGAGGTCGTGGTCTCGGCCGGCCTGACCCGCACCCGGGGCGCCCGTCCCGAGCGCGGCTGGTTCGACAAGCTGACCGCCCGGGGCTCGGCGGGCGTGCTGTTCAACCTGGCCGAGCTGTCCCCCGCCCAGTACTCCTGGCTCGCCCAGCACCGCATCCCCTTCGTGCTGATCGACCCGGTCCTCGAACCGCCGCCGGGTGTGGTGTCGGTGGGCGCGGCCAACTGGCAGGGCGGGATGACCGCCGCCGAGCATCTGCTGGCCCTGGGGCACGAGCGGATCGCCGTGATCGCCGGGTACCGGCGGAAGATGTGCAGCAGCGCCCGGGTGGCCGGGTACCGCTCGGCGCTGGTGGCCGCGGGAGTCCCGTACCGGCCGGAGTACGTCCGCTACGGAAACTTCATGGAGACCACCGCCCGTCACCGCATGCTCCAGCTGCTCGACCTTCCCGAGCCGCCGACCGCCGTGTTCGTCTGCTCGGACAAGATGGCCCTCGGCGTGTACGAGGCGCTGGCCGAGCGGGGGCTGAGGGTGCCGGACGACGTGAGCGTGGTCGGCTTCGACGATCTTCCCGAGGCCCGCTGGGCGACTCCCGGGCTCACCACCGTCCGCCAGCCGCTCTCGGAGATGGCTCAGACCGCGCTACGGCTGCTGGTGCGAATGATGGAGGGCGACCAACCGGAGGGCACGCGCACCGAGTTGTCGACGCGGCTGGTGGAGCGGTCCAGCACGGGGGCGCCGCGCTCGGCCTGAGCGGGTGGGCGTCGGGGCGTCGGGGTTTGGAGTTACTGGCGCTGGAGTGCGTTCAAGGGTGGGGCATACACCGTCCGGGGCGTACGGCCGAGCACGAGACCTGGCAACAGGACTCACTCCCGCTCAGTCTTCAGGAACGGTTGCGGAAGGCCTGAGTTCGGGTGAACGGTTGGCGTCGTGGGACCGTACCCATAGGGATGGCCGAATGGGTGTCCCGGCGGTCCCGCACCCCGGCCCGCTCGACCGCACCAGCACTGAGCTCCACATGCTCCACAGGGAAGGACCTTCGGGTTGTCGCACATACGCTCTCCGCAGCTTCCGGGACCGACACCGGTGCCGGACGACGACGAAGCGCCGGAGGACACCGCCCCTCCGGAGCCGGCGCCGGAAGAGAGTTCACCGAAGGTGGGGGCGAAGGCAGGGGCAGGGGCAGAGGCAGAGCCCCAGGCCACCGTCGAGGCCGAGGCAGAGGCCGGGGTACCGGAGCCGGAGACGCGTACCGCGCCCCGCACCAAGTCCGAGGACCGGCCCGAAGCCCACGCCGAGGCCGAGAGCGAGGCCGAGAGCGAGGCCGCAGAGCAGACCGGATCCGAGCCCCGGGAGAAGACCGAATCGAAGCCTGAGCAGGACAAGAAGGCCGAGCCCGAGCGGAAGACGGGATCCGAGCCCGACTCCGGGCCGGAGTCGGCGCCGACGGCGGACGTCGAGCAGGAGTCCACCCCCGAGCAACCGCCGACTCAACCCCCGTCTCAACCGGCGGCTCAGCCCTCGACGAAGTCCCCCGCAGAGCCCCCGGCGGGGTCCCCGACAGACTCCCCCACCACCGCCTCCTCCGGCTGGCGGGCCAAGTACCCCGTCGCCGCGCGTGGCGTCGCCTGGGCCGTCACCGGACTGGCCGTCGCTCTCGTCATGTTCGCGCTGCTCGTGCCGAACGACGTCGAGAACATCGAGTTCGGCCGTTTCCTGCGGATCCCGGCGGAGGCGATCCTCGTGGCGGGGCTGCTGCTCGTGCTGCCGGCGAAGGCACGGCGAGTGGTGGCCGTGCTGGTCGGTGTCGTGCTCGGGCTGCTGACGATCGTCAAGGTGCTGGACATGGGGTCGTACTGGACCCTGGACCGCCCGTTCGACCTGGTGCTGGACTGGATCCTGCTGGACGACGCACAGTCGTTCATGAAGGACTCGCTGGGCGGTGTGGCGGCGCAGGCCGCGACGATCGGGGTGATCGCGCTGGCGCTCGCGCTGCCGGTGCTGATGACGCTTGCGGTCGTGCGGATCAGCCGCCTGATGGTACGCAACCGGCGCACGGCGAGCCGTACGCTGCTCGTCCTGGGCACCGCGTGGATCACCTGCTCGACGCTGACGCTGGAGTTCGGCGACGTACCGGTGGCCTCGCACAGCGCGGCGTCGCTCGTGGAGAGCCGGATCGAGGCGGTGAGCGAGGGGCTGAAGGACGGGGAGGCGTTCCGGAAGCAGTCCGCGGTGGACGCCTTCGCCGACGTACCGCCGGACCAGCTGCTGACCGGGCTGCGCGGCAAGGACGTACTGATCACGTTCATCGAGAGCTACGGCCGCTCCGCGATCGACGACCCGCAGATGGGTGAGCCGCTCGGCGAGACGCTCGCGCAGAAGACGCAGGAGCTGAAGGACGCCGGGTACGCGTCCCAAAGCGGCTGGTTGCGCTCCCCCATCACCGGCGCCGGGAGCTGGCTGGGCCACTCCACGTTCCTGTCCGGCCTGTGGATCAAGAACCAGTCGCGTTACACCCACCTCGTCGCGAGTGACCGTCTCACCCTCACCGAGGCGTTCCGCCGTACCGGGGCCTGGCGGACGGTCGGCATCGTGCCCGGCACCCAGAAGACCTGGCCGGAGGGCAAGTACTTCGGTCTGGAGCACATCTACGACTCCGACCAGCTCGGCTACAAGGGCCCGAAGTTCAGCTGGTCGACCATGCCCGACCAGTACACGCTGAAGGCCTTCGAGGAGCTGGAGCACGGCAAGAAGGACCGTGAGCCGATCATGGCGGAGATCATCCTGACCTCCAGCCACAACCCGTGGGCGCCCATTCCGAGCACGATCCCCGAGGAGCGTATCGGCGACGGCTCGGTCTACCACTCGCTCCAGAAGGCTGAGGGCAAGGACCCCAAGGAGGTCTGGAAGGACCCCTCGGACGTGCGTGACGAGTACCGCAAGTCCATCCAGTACTCGGTGACCAGTCTCGTCGACCACGTCACGAAGTACGGGTCGGAGGACACCGTCCTGGTCTTCCTCGGCGACCACCAGCCCAACAAGACGGTCACCGGCGCCGACCCCAGCCACGACGTGCCGGTCTCGATCGTCGCCCAGGACCCCGAGGTGCTGGAGAAGATCTCCGACTGGGGGTGGACGGACGGCCTCCAGCCCGCCGACGACACCCCGGTGTGGCGGATGGACAAGTTCCGCGACCGCTTCATGACGGCGTTCGGCCCACAGCAGGCGGCCGGCACACCCTGACCGGCGAGGGCCCCACCGGACCGCTCCCCACGCGGTGCGGCGCGGGCTCAGCCCGACGCGCCCACCTCGTTGTTCGGCGCTCCGTCGCCCACCGGGGGCAGGTCGCCGCGCTGGATCGGCGTGCCGTCGCGCGAAGGCGGGGGCTTGTCGTGCGGGCCGGTCGGCGGCAGGAGGAAGGCCAGTTCGCCGTCGTCGGCGCGGTGTGCGGCGAGGGCGGCGGCACGCAACACCTCGCGGTCGACGGCGGACGTGACGGCGCTGACCCGGACGAGGTGGCCGTCCGCCGGCACGGCGTACTCGTGCTGTCCCGCCGAGGTGCGGTACCAGGCGTCCCCGTCGCGCTCGCAGCCGACCGGCTCCCCCGAGCCCTGGCCGAGCGGCTGTTCGGGGCAGCTCTCGGCGGTCATCGTGCCGCGGTCGACGAGAAGCAGGAGCTGGGCGCTGTTCTTCCGGGACCAGTAAGCGGCGGAGAACCCGTCGTCGCCGTACACGCCGACCGACTGCCGGGCGAGCACGAATCCGGGGGACTCGGTGACATAGACGAGACCCGGCGCGAGGCCCAGTGCCTCCGCCCGGGCGTGGAGTTCGGCCCGGCCGGGGTGCGGCGCCAGGGGCTCGCGGCCCACGGCCACGACCTTCTCGTTCCCACAGGCGGTGAGCAGCAGCAACGGCAGCAACGCCAGGGGCGGCAGAACACGCGCGGTACGGAACATGCCCTCCATCCTGCCGCACAGTTGTTCCACAGGTGAGCCAAAGGGTCCGTTCTATGAGAGCGCTTACTCACAGGGCCTTCCTTCCCGCACCGGGGCGTGCGGGCCGCACGGGAGGCAGGGGTGTCGGCGGGTGTCCGATTCCTTCAAGACCGGCCCGCGCCAACCCCCTTACGTTGGCCGTATGACTCCACGACTCGATGCGATCGGCATGGTGGCCTCGGACATGGCCGCCTCCGTCACCTTCTACCGCCGGCTCGGTTTCGCCTTCCCGGATGGCGCCGAGAACCAGCCCCACGCCGAGGCCCGACTGCCCGGCGGGCTGCGGCTGCTGCTCGACACCGAGGAGACCGTCCGCTCCTTCCACCCCCGGTACCGCAGGGGTACGGGCGGCGGCGCCGGGCTGGCCCTGCTGTGCGACAGTCCCGCCGAAGTGGACGCGATGTACGAGGAGTTGGTGAACGCCGGGTACGACGGCGAGCTGAAGCCGTGGGACGCGGTGTGGGGCCAGCGGTACGCCGTGATCCTCGACCCCGACGGCAACGGGGTGGACCTCTTCGCGCCGCTTCCCTCGTCCGCGTCCGAGTAACCGTCGCCGCCGGGGCCCCGTCATCGCCGCGGCCCCGTCGACACCCGCCACGCCGCCGCCCGGCTACTGTCGGCCGAGCAGTTCACCGAGCGGCAGCCCGGCCAGCTCCCGTACGTCACGCGCCAGATGTGCCTGGTCTGCGTACCCGGTCCGGGCCGCCGTCTCGGCGAAGGGCACCCCGTCCCGGGCCAGCGCGAGCGCTCGTCGCAGCCGCAGGACCCGTGCCAGCGTCTTGGGCCCGTACCCGAACGCGGCGAGTGACCTGCGGTGCAACTGGCGTGCTCCGAGCCCGAGTTCGTCGGCGGTCGCCGAGACCGCCCGCCCCGCGTCGAGCGCGACGACGACCCGGCGCAGCAACGGATCGGGCAGCTCGACCTCGGCCGCCCGCTCCAGCGCCACCTCTTCGAGGCCGCTCGCCGGATCACTCGCCGCGTTCACCCGGGCGGTGAGCCGCCGTACGAGCGCCGGGGCCCACAGATCGGCCAGCTCCACCCGCCGGTCGCGCAGCTCGTGCGCGGGCACGCCCAGGAAGGCCGGCGCGGTGCCGGGGTAGAACCGGAGGCCCGCCCAGCTACGGGGTGCGCCTTCGGTGATGTACGCCCGCGAGTCCGGCCCGGCGACCAGCAACCGCCCGTCGTTCCACAGCAGATCCATGCACCCGTCCGGCAGCACCCGCCCGGAGCCGGGGCCGGCCGGACCACCGGGTCGGTTGGTCCACACGACGGCCCCGCCCAGCCGAGACGCCCGTTCCGCATACACACGAAAAGGCTACGCCTCCACGGCTCCGCTCGGCTTCACAGCGAGCTCCCCGCGCCCCTCAGCCGTCCTCCCCCTTCTTCACCGGTGACCGCAGCCTCGACGTCACGTCCTCCGGTGGCAGGAAGCGGGACCAGCGCTCCGGGAACTCGGAGGGCATGTCCGGGTCTTCGGGGTCGTGGGAGCGGGCGGCGGCGGCGCGGGCGACGTACTCGGCGGCCTGTTCCTCGCGGAGGCGCTCGTTGGCGGCGCGAGCGGCGGCGGTGGCGGCGGCGGGCCAGACGCGGTCGATGGCGGCGTTGACGGCGGCACCGACGAGGACCGCGAAGGCGCTCACGCCGATCCAGAGGAGGACGGCGACGGCCGCGGCGAGGGAGCCGTAGATCGTCGCCCCCTCGACCGTGCTGGTGAGGTAGATACGGAGCAGGAAGCTGCCGAGGACCCACATGCCGAGGGCCATGAGGGAGCCCGGTACGTCCTCGACCCAGGGGGAACGGACCGGCACCGAGACGTGGTAGAGCGTCGTCAGGAAAACGATGGACAGGACGATCACGACGGGCCAGTAGAGGACCTGGACGACGGTCGCCGACCAAGGGACGATCCGGACGACGGCGTCGGGGCCGGCCACCATCAGGGGCAGGGCGACCGAGCCGATCAGCAGGGCCACGATGAAGAGCAGGAACGCCATGAGGCGGGTCTTGACGATGCCGCGGACGCCGTCGAGGCCGTACATGACGGTGATGGTGTCGATGAAGACGTTCACCGCCCGGGAACCGGACCACAGGGCGAACAGGAATCCTATGGAGATGACGTCGGGGCGGCCGCCCTTCATCACGTCGTCCAGGATGGGCTGCGCGATCTCGGCGACGCCCTTGTCGGACAGGACGGTGCGCGAGGCCTCCAGGAGGTTGAGCTCCAGGCTGGCGATGGTGTCGGCGCCGGTCCAGTCGTCGACGTAGCCGAGCAGGCCGATCATGCTCAGCAGCAGCGGCGGCACGGAGAGCAGGGTGAAGAACGCCGCCTCGGCCGCGAGGCCCAGGATGCGGTACTCGATGCAGGAGTTGACGGTGTCCTTCAGGAGCAGCCAGGCGGTCCTGCGCTTGGAGACGTTCCGGTAGAGGGCACGGGCGCGGTGGAGACGCCCGTGGGGGCTCTCCGGTGGTGGGGGTGACTGACTTGCTGGCTGCACGCCCTAAAGGTATCCGGCTGCGCGTGCCACCCTCACCTCCCGGGGCCGCCGGTCGCGGCCGGGGCCGCGTGTGGCGCACGCTTCCCTCCGGACGCGTCACGGGGCAGCAAACAAAGGGAAACACAGCAGAAAACAAAGGTGATTCCGAATCGCTTTTTCTGTCATGAACGTGCTGGCCGAATCAGCGAGGGGCCGGAAGCGGAACGGTCGAGCGTTTTTGTACCCGCTTTTTGGAAAGTTCCCCGCTGAAGCGCCGGGCCGGGTCGGGTCCGACAGGTCGGAAGAGATCGGGAAAGGGGCGGGAAAGCGTCAATCACCCGACCTCGCTTGACCCGTTCCCGAATGTGCCGAAAGAATCCGGATTGCGTTCCGCTGCACCCACCTGGACCAGGTGCCGGGGCAGCGAGCACCGGGGGATTCATCCAGGCCGACCAGGCCTGATCCATTCCGCCACACCCGTCACCGCTCTCCGTCCCCTCTCCTTCTGTCATTCCGCGCGCCGTCCCGTTCACCCCCGGGCGCCTTCCATCGCAATACCTGTCGCGGAGAAATTCAATGACATTGCCAGTACCACGACGCGTGGTGGAAAAACCGGGTGAGGTCCAGGCGGCCGAGCCGGACGCGGCGGAATCGTACACCGCCACCGAGCGACTCCTCGCCGAACTTCTGGCCGGCGTCGCACGCGTCGAACATGTGCCCGCAGAAAGCCATTTCTTCGACGACCTCGGTGCCAACTCGCTGACGATGGCGCATTTCTGTGCCCGCGTCAGGAAGCATCCCGATCTGCCGTCGGTGTCCATCCGGGACGTCTACGGCCACCCGACGATCCGCAGCCTCGCGACCGCGCTGACCGAGGCGCCGGCGCCACCGGCCGCCCCGCCGACGCCCGCCGAGGTCACACCGCCGGGCAGCACGTTCCGGTACGCCCTGTGCGGGGCGCTGCAGTTGATCCTCTTCACCGCGTACTGCGTGCTGGCCACGTCCGGATACGTGCAGGCGTACGAGTGGGTGTCGGACGCCTCCGGGATCCTCGACGTCTATCTGCGGTCGACGGCCTTCGGCGCGCTCGCCTTCCTCGCCCTGTGCACACTCCCGGTCGTCGCCAAGTGGCTGCTGATCGGGCGCTGGAAGCCGGTGGAGTTCCCCGTCTGGGGTCCGGCGTACCTGCGGTTCTGGCTCGTCAAGAACCTGCTGCGCACCAGCCCGATGGTCCTGTTCGTCGGCAACCCGCTGTACGTGCTGTACCTGCGGGTCCTCGGTGCCCGGATCGGACCGGGCGTCACGATCCTCAGCCGCACCGTCCCGGTCTGCACCGACCTGCTGACGATCGGCGCGGGCACGATCATCCGCAAGGACTCCCACTTCCTCTGCTACCGGGCGCGCGCCGGGCGCATCCGCACCGGCCCCGTGACCCTCGGCCGGAACGTCTTCGTGGGCGAGCAGACCGTGCTCGACATCGGCACCGCCATGGGCGACGACTCCCAGCTCGGCCACTCCTCCGCGCTGCGCGCCGACGAGTCGGTCCCGGCCGGGCAGAGCTGGCACGGCTCCCCGGCCCGGCGCACGGACGTGGACCACATCCGGGTCGCCCCGGCCCGCTGCGGCACCCTCCGGAGGGCCGGATACGGGCTCGCGGCCCTCCTCCAGACCCTGCTGCTGTATGTGCCGCTGACCCTCGGCGGCGCGTATCTGCTCCTCACGGCCGCGCCGGCGCTGGACACCCTGCTCGACCCGGCGTCCCAGCACCTCACCTCGGCGCGCTTCCACGTCGAGGCCCTGGCCCTGTCGCTCGTGCTGTTCGCCGGCACCGTCGTCGTCGGCGCCGTCACCGTGTTCGTCGTACCGCGGCTGCTGCGCCCGCTGATCGAGCCGGACCGCGTCTATCCGCTGTACGGCTTCCACTACTCCGTGCACCGCGCGATCGTCCGCCTGACCAACCTCAAGTTCTTCAAGTGGCTGTGCGGCGACAGCTCGTACATCGTCCCCTACCTCGGCGCCCTCGGTTACGACCTCTCGCGCGTCGAGCAGACCGGGTCCAACTTCGGCACCGCGATGCAGCACGAGACGCCGTACCTGGTGAAGGTCGGCGGCGGGACCATGGTCGCGGACGGTCTGTCGGTCATGAACGCGGAGTACTCCGGTACGTCGTTCCGGGTCTCCGGGGTGAGGATCGGCGGGCACAACTTCCTGGGCAACCTCATCGCCTACCCGGTCGGCGGCCGGACCGGCGAGAACTGTCTGCTGGCCACCAAGGTGCTGGTCCCGCTGGACGGCGAGATCCGCGAGGGGGTCGGGCTGCTCGGCTCGCCGCCCTTCGAGATCCCCCGCTCGGTGGAGCGCGACAGCCGCTTCGACCATCTGCGCGAGGGCGACGAGCTGCGCCGCCGGCTCGCCGCGAAGAACCGCTTCAACCTGTGCTCGATGGGACTGTTCCTGTTCCTGCGCTGGCTGCACACCTTCGCGTTCACCGTCCTCGGCTTCGCGGCCTTCGACCTGTACGGGCACTGGGGCGGCGTCGCGGGACTGCTCGCGCTCGCCGCGCTGCCCCTGGCGGCGCTCGTGTTCACCGTCCTGTACTGGACGCTGGTGGAACGGTCCATGACCCGCTTCCGGCCGCTGCGGCCGCGGTTGTGCTCCATCTACGACCCCGTCTTCTGGCGGCAGGAACGGCTGTGGAAGTTGCGGGACAAGCACGTCCAGGTGCTCAGCGGCACCCCGTACAAGAACCTCGTCTGGCGGCTGCTGGGGGTCCGGATCGGGCGTCGGGTCTTCGACGACGGGGCGGTCATCACCGAGCGGACGCTCACGGCGATCGGCGACGACTGCACCCTCGCCGTCGGCAGCAAGATCCAGGCCCACTCGCAGGAGGACGGCACCTACAAGTCCGACCACGTCACGATCGGCGCGGCCTGCACGCTGGAGGTCCAGGCGTTCGTCCACTACGGCGTGACGCTGGGCGAGGGAGCCGTGCTCGCGCCCGACTCCTTCCTGATGAAGGGCGAGGAGGTGCCGCCGCACGCGCGCTGGGGCGGGAACCCGGCGACGGAAACCACCGGACAACGGTGAATCGGGGGGAAACGATGGATCGGTTGGAGTCGGGCGAAGCCGCCCGGAAGTACTGGCACGAGGTGCTCACCGCCGGGGGGCGGACCGTGATCCCACGGTGGAGCACCGATCCGGTCAAGGGGGTCGCGGCCTACGAAGTGGACCTTCCGGAGGGGCTGTTGGCCACCGTGGACGGTACGGCCTCGTTGCTCGCCGCCCACGCCAAGGTGCTCGCCACGCTGTCGGGCGAGTCCGAGGTCACCACCGGCTGGCTGGAGGACGGCCGGCTGCTGCCCTGTCGGCTCACCATCGCGCCCGGCGACACCTGGCGCGCGCTGCTGGGGCACACCCACCGCGTCACCACGGAGCTGCTGACGCACGCCGACCACCCGGTCGACGCCCTGCGGCGCGAACTCGGCCTTGCCGAACCGCCGTTCGAGACCGTGCTCGACACCGGCGGAGGCGACGGCGACCTCGACGAGGACGTGGTCCTGCGGGTGGGGCTGGTGCACCGCGACGACGGCCCCGCCCTGCGGCTGCGTTACCGCACCGATGTGCTCGACGAGGGCGGCGCGGCCCGGATCGCCGGCTACCACGTCACCGCGCTCTCCCTGCTGGTCGCCGGGCCGGACGCCGAGCACGGTCGGCGGAGCCTGGTGTCGTACGACGAACTCCGCTTCCAGATCGACGGGTTGGCCGGTCCGCACCGCGAACTGCCCGACCGCCGGGTGCACGAGCTGTTCGAGCAGCGGGTCGTGGCCCACCCGGACGCCGTCGCGGCCGTCCAGGGCGAGCGGCGCTGGACCTACCGTGAGCTCAACTCCCGTGCCAACCAGCTCAGTCGGGCCCTGCTGGTCCGGGGCCTCGGCCGCGAGGGCGTCGTCGCCGTGGTGACCGAGCGGAACCTGGACTGGATGGCGGCCGTCCTCGCGGTGTTCAAGGCCGGCGGCGCCTATCTGCCCGTCGAGCCGCACTTCCCCGCCGAGCGCATCGCCACCACCCTCGCCCGCGCCGGGTGCGAGCTGGTGCTCACCGAGCGGGGCAGCACGGCCACGCTGGACGGGGCCCTGTCCGCGCTGCCCGGGGTGCAGCGGCTGCTCGTCGAGGACGCGTACGACGAGGCCCACGCGGACTCCGACCTCGGCATGGAGATCGGGCCGGACCGGCTGGCGTACATCTACTTCACCTCCGGTTCCACGGGCGAGCCCAAGGGCGCGATGTGCGAGCACGCCGGCATGCTCAACCACCTCCACGCCAAGCTCGACGACCTCGGTATCGGCGAGGGGGACGTGGTCGCGCAGACGGCGCCCCAGTGCTTCGACATCTCCCTGTGGCAGCTGCTGGCCGGACCCTTGGCCGGCGGGCGGACCCTCCTCGTGGAGCAGGAGGTGATCCTGGACGTCGGGCGGTTCGTCGACCGGATCGCGGACGGCGGCGTGAACGTCGTCCAGGTGGTGCCGTCCTACCTCGAGGCGGTCCTCGCCCACCTGGAGCAGCACCCACGTCGACTGCCCGCTCTGCGCCGGGTGTCCGTCACCGGGGAGGCGCTGAAGAAGGAGCTGGCGGAGCGCTGGTTCGCCGCCGAGCCGGGCATTCCGCTGGTCAACGCCTATGGGCTGACCGAGACTTCGGACGACACCAACCACGAGGTGATGGACCGGGCTCCGGAGGGGGGCCGGGTGCCACTGGGCCGTCCCGTCCGCAACGTCCGCGTGTACGTGGTCGACGAGCACCTCTCCCTCGTGCCGCTGGGCGCACCGGGGGAGATCGTCTTCTCCGGGGTGTGCGTCGGGCGGGGGTACGTCAACGATCCGGAGCGCACCGCGCGGGCCTTCACCACCGACCCGTACCGGCCGGGCGAACGCCTCTACCGCAGCGGGGACCACGGGCGCTGGCGGCCGGACGGCAAGCTGGAGTTCCTGGGCCGCCGGGACACCCAGGTCAAGGTGCGGGGCTTCCGCATCGAAATCGGCGAGGTGGAGAACGCGCTGCTCAAGGTGGCGGGGGTGCGGGACGGCGCGGTGGTGGTCGCCAAGGGCGCGCACCTGGTCGCCTTCCACTCCGGCCGGCCGCTCGCGGGCGAGGTGCTGCGGGAGCGGCTGGCGGCCTCGCTGCCGGCGTACATGGTGCCGTCGGTGTTCCACTGGCGCGAGAGCCTGCCGCTGACCGCCAACGGGAAGACCGACCGGCGGACGCTGACCGCCCTGGCCGAGCGGCTGGACGCCGTGGACGGCGAGTCGGTGACGCCTCCGGTCACGCCGACCGAGGAGCGGCTGGCTGCCGCCTGGGCCGAGGTTCTCGGGGTGCCCCGGGCCCGGATCGGCCGACATGACCACTTCTTCGACCGGGGCGGCACCTCGCTGTCCGCGGTGAAGCTGGCGATCGCCCTGGACCGGGCGGTGTCCCTCAAGGACGTGGCCGCGCATCCGGTCCTGTCCGAGCTGGCCGGGCTGATCGACACGAGGGCCGACGCGAACACCGTAGGAGGGCAGTCATCTTGAACTTCCTGAGCCGCCGCCGCCGAAAGGGCACGGGGACGGCACCGCGCCCCTCGACTCCGCTGCCGCTGCCGTTGCCGGACATCGAACTGTCGACCGACAAGCCGCCCCTCCTCACCGTCTCCCCCACCGATCCCCCCGCCCCCTGGGCGGCCGGACACCGGGACGCCCTGCGAGCCGCCGTCGCCGAGCACGGCTCGGTGCTCGTGCGGGGTCTCGGACTGCGGGACGCGGCGGAAGTCGGCACGGTCTTCCGGACGTTGGCGGACACGCTGATGGGTGAGAGGGAGGCCTTCGCGCCCCGGCGGACGTACGCGGACGGTGTGTACTCCTCGACCGCCTGGCCACCGAACCAACCGATGTGCATGCACCACGAGTCCAGCTACACGCTGGAGTTCCCCGGCATGCTGCTCTTCGCCTGCCTCGAAGCGGCCGAGCGGGGCGGGGCGACCGGGGTCGCCGACGCCGAGGCCGTACTGGCCGCGCTTCCGCCCGAGTTGACCAAGCGGTTCGAGCGGGACGGCTGGCTGCTCACCCGCTCGTACAACGACGAGATCGGCGCGTCGGTCGCCGAGGCGTTCGGCACCGACGACCGGACCGTCGTCGAGGCCTACTGCCGGGCGCACGCCATCGACTTCGCCTGGCGGCCCGACGGCACCCTGCACACCCGGCAGCGGCGGTCCGCCGTGCTCCGTCATCCGGTCACCGGCCGGCGCTGCTGGTTCAACCAGATCGCGTTCCTCAACGAATGGACCATGGACCCCGAGGTGCGTGAGTACCTGCTGGACATGTACGGCGCCGACGGGCTTCCCTTCAACACCCGTCACGGCGACGGCGATCCGATCGGCGCGGACGTCGTCGAGACGCTGAACGAGGTCTACGAGGCGCACACCGTCCGCGCACCGTGGCGTCCCGGCGACCTCCTGCTCGTCGACAACATCCGCTGCGCCCACAGCCGTGAGCCCTTCGAGGGGGCGCGCGAGGTGCTGGTGGGCCTGGCGGATCCCGTACGGCCGACCGACCACGCCATGCAGCACTCCGACGCGAGGAACGAGGTGAGGTTCACATGACCGAGGTTCCGGGTTTCGCCGTGATCTCCGGCGCCCAGGTGCAGCAGGCCCTGCGGGGCCGGGAGAGGGAGATCGTCGAACTGGTCGAGTCCGCCTATCTGCTGCACGGGAACGGGGACACCGGTGACACGGTCAACCCGCCGTCGTACTTCCTCCGTTTCCCCGACCGTCCGTCCTCCCGGATCATCGCGCTGCCCGCGTCGCTGGGCGGGAAGTTCCAGGTGGACGGGTTGAAATGGGTCTCCAGTTTCCCGGAGAACACGGCGTCCGGGCTGCCGCGCGCGTCCGCCGTGCTGATCCTCAACGATCACGCCACCGGCTATCCGTTCGCGTGCCTGGAGGCCTCCATCATCAGCGCCACGCGGACGGCCGCGTCGGCGGCGCTGGCGGCCGACCGGCTGAGCGCGCGCCGGGGGTCGCCGCGCCCGGCCCGGGTCGGTTTCCTCGGCACGGGCCTGATCGCCCGGTACATCCACACGTTCCTCGCGGCCACCGGCTTCGCTTTCGAGGAGGTGGGGGTGCACGACCTGTCCGCCGACAGCGCGGCCGGATTCCGGGGGTACCTGGAGCGGTCCGACGCGAGCGGGCGGGTGACCGTGTACGACGGTGCCGAGGACGTGATCCGGGCGAGCGACCTGGTGGTCCTCGCGACGATCGCGGGCGAGCCGCACATCCATGAACCGAAGTGGTTCGCCCACAACCCACTGGTGCTGCACGTGTCGCTGCGCGATCTCGCGCCCGAGGTGCTGCTCGCGTCGGCGAACTTCGTCGACGACGTCGAGCACTGTCTCAAGGCGAACACGTCACCGCACCTGACCGAACAGCTCACCGGGGCACGGGACTTCCTCGACGGAACGCTCCATGACGTCCTCACCGGCCGGGCGACCGTGCCGGCGGACCGTCCGGTGATCTTCTCGCCCTTCGGCCTCGGGGTCCTCGACCTCGCGGTCGGCGGTCATGTCCACGACGAAGTCGCCCGCTCCGGCGGACTACGGGTCGTGGACGACTTCTTCCACGAGCTGCGCCGCCACGGCTGACCGCCGGTCGCAGCGAGTACGACAGTGCACAACCAGGGGGGCCGCAGTGCCAGTCATATCCGTGCCCACGGACTTCAACGAGGAGGAGCTGTACGTCGATCTGCGACAGGTCGTCGGACACGAGCTCTTCCTGAAGTGCGAGGGATTCAACTTCGCCGGCTCGATCAAGCTCAAGGCCGCGACCGAGATGGTGCGGGCCGCCGAACGGGACGGACGTCTCCGGCCGGGTGCGACGCTCGTCGAGTCGTCGTCCGGCAATCTGGGCGTCGCGCTGAGCATGATCGCGGCGAGCCGGGGCTACCGGTTCCTGTGTGTGACCGATTCCCGGTGCAATCCGCAGACCCGGCGTCTGATCGAGGCCCTGGGCAGCCGGGTGCACGTCATCTCGGAGCCGGACCCGCACGGCGGTTTCCTGGGGGCACGGATCGCGTACGTCCGCGCGCTGTGCGCCGCCGACCAGCGGTACGTGTGGCTCGACCAGTACACCAACCAGGCGAACTGGCGGGCGCACTACCGCACCACCGCGCCCGCGATCGCCCGGCAGTTCCCGCGTCTGGACGTGCTGTTCGTGGGGGTCGGCACCTCCGGGACGCTGATGGGCTGCGCCCAGTGGTTCTGGGAGCGGCGGCGCCGGGTGCGGATCGTCGCCGTGGACAGCGTCGGGTCGGTCGCCTTCGGCGGAGCTCCGGGCCGCCGGATGATCCCGGGGCTCGGCACCAGCGTGACCCCGCCGCTGCTCGACGCGTCCTACGTGGACGACGTCGTCCGGGTGGAGGAGATCGACACCGTACGGGCCTGTCACCGCCTGGCCCGGCGCGGCTTCCTCTTCGGCGGTTCCACCGGGACGGTCGTCAGCGGCGCCACCGACTGGCTGAACCGCAACGGCTCCCCCGAGGTCACGGCGGTGGCCATCGCCCCGGACCTCGGCGAGCGCTACCTCGACACCATCTACCGGCCGGGCTGGCCGCTGGAGCAGTACGGGGAGGCCGTACTGGACCCGCAGGAGGAGTTCGGCACGGGCGAACTGGGGACGGGTGAGCTGGCGGCGCCCGTCTGAGCCGCCTTCCGTGATCCGGCGCCGGACCGTTCTGGTCCGGCGCCGGACACCTGCCCGCCGGATACTGGTGAGCGTCACCGTGCCGACGCGATACCGAGGGGTTTGGAGCTGCTGGCGCTGGAGTGCGTTCAAGGGTGTTCTGGTGCGTGGGAGTGAGCGTGGGTGGCCCTGTGTTGTGTCGCGTGGGGCCGGTCGGGGTGTCGGTTTCAGTGAGGAACTGGCGTTCCCCCATCGAATGCGTGACCTTCCTGGGGGGTGCTCGTTTGTCACGGCGAAGGGGATCTTCGGGTGCATCGGGCGGGGGTGACGGGGTGGGTGGGCTGAGGAGTGTGGCGGAGCCGTTCGTCGCGTCCGGCCCCAGTGGTGTGGCCGTCCGGACCCGGCTGAAGCAGCTGACGCCCGGCGATGAGCAGGTGCTGCGTCTGGTGGGCGCGCATCTGGGGTCCCTGGCTTCGAAGGATCTCAAGGCACGCTGCCGGGACGGCGTGTCGCATTCCGGTGAGACGTGGGCGGTGCGCAAGCGGGAGCTGACGCCGCTGTCGTCGTCGCGGTGGGCGGGCAGCATCACCAAAGCCACGCACGACCAGTGGGCGCTGGCCCGCCGTGGCCAGCTGGCGCACATCCAGAACCTGGAAGCCGGCATCCGCACCATCACCGACCGCCTGTCCCGGCCGGTCGGGCAGAAGGGGACGAAGACGGCGCCCGGGGGCTACCGCTCCCGGCGGGAGTGGCACGCGAAGTCGCGGCGGCTGCGGGTGCTGGAAGACCGGCTGGCCGCCGCGCGGGCCGACCGCGAGGCCGGCCTCGTCCCTGTCGTACGGGGTGGCAAGCGTCTGGCCCGCACCCGGCACCACCTAGAGCCGGCCCGGCTCACCGAGTCCGCGTGGCGTGGGCGGTGGGAGGCGGAGCGCTGGTTCTGCCAGGCGGACGGCGAGTCCGGCAAGCGCAGCACCCGATCCGGCGACGGACGGCACCGCCCCCACAGCACCGGAGTGATGCGGTGGGGCATCGGACCGCCCAGGCCCGACCAGGTGCTCCTGGGCGTGAGGGAACCCGCCCCCGCATCCCCGGACCACGGACACGATCCGTGCCGCCCGGACGCGGAGCGAACGCGGGCCACCAGAACGCCCAACACCGTCCGGGGCGTTCGGCCGGGCATGAGACCTGGCAACAGGACTCACTCCCGCCCAGTCTCTAGGAACGGTAGGTTCCGGATATGGCATCCAGCACCCACGAAGTGACCAATCAGGCTCCGCCCCTGGTGGACTACGACGTCTTCGCCGCAGACCAGGTCCTGACGGAGGCGGTCGAGCGGCATCTGGCGCCGGAGGTGCTGGACGAGGCACGGGGCGACCTGTCCGGTTTCGGGCGTACGGCGGGCTCCGCGCAGGTGCAGGAGTGGGGGCGGCTGGCGAACGAGAATCCGCCGAAGCTGCGCACCCACGACCGGTACGGCAACCGGATCGACGAGGTGGAGTTCCATCCGTCGTGGCACCGGCTGCTCGGCAAGGGGGTGTCGGCGGGGCTGACGGCGGCCTGGGGGCGGCCCGGCGGGCATGTGCGGCGGGCGGCCGCGTTCGTCGTCTGGACCCAGGTCGAGGCCGGCAACGGCTGCCCGCTGTCCATGACCCACGCGGCCGTGCCCGCCCTGCGCACGGACCCGGCGCTGGCCGCGGAGTGGGAGCCGCGGCTGACGTCCGTGCTCTACGACTGGGACATGCGGCCCGCCGACCAGAAGGCCGGGGCCCTCTTCGGCATGGGCATGACCGAGAAGCAGGGCGGCAGTGACGTACGCGCCAACACCACCGAGGCGCGGCCGCTGATCGAGGACGGGACGTACGAGCTGACGGGCCACAAGTGGTTCTGCTCGGCGCCGATGTCGGACGGGTTCCTGGTGCTGGCGCGGGCTCCGGGCGGGTTGACGTGTTTCCTGGTGCCCCGGGTGCTGACGGACGGGTCGCGGAACGTGTTCCGCATCCAGCGGCTCAAGGAGAAGCTGGGCAACCGGTCGAACGCCTCCGCCGAGGTCGAGTTCGACGGGACGTGGGCCCGCCGGGTCGGGGACGAGGGCCAGGGGGTGCGCACGATCATCGGGATGGTGGCGGCCACCCGGCTGGACTGCGCGCTGGGCGCGGCCTCCCTGATGCGGCAGGCCGTGGCGCAGGCGGTGCACCACTGCGCGTACCGGGAGGCGTTCGGCGGCCGGCTGGTGGACAAGCCACTGATGCGCAACGTCCTCGCCGATCTCGCGCTGGAGTCGGAGGCGGCGACGACGCTGGCGATGCGGGTGGCGGCGGCGTACGACGCGGCCGAGGCGGGCGACGAGAACGAACGCTCGTTCCTGCGGCTCGCGGTGCCGGCCGCCAAGTACTGGGTGACCAAGCGCTGCGCCCCGACCGTGGTCGAGGCCTCCGAATGCCTCGGCGGCAACGGCTATGTCGAGGAGTCCGGCATGCCCCGCCTGGTGCGCGAGTCCCCGCTCAACTCCATCTGGGAGGGCGCCGGGAACGTACAGGCCCTGGACGTGCTGCGGGCTCTCCAACGCGAACCGCGGGCCCTCGACGCGTACTTGCGGGAGGTGGGCCGGGCCCGGGGCGCCGACCACCGGCTCGACGGCGCCATCAAGGACCTGCTGACCGAACTGGCCGACCTGGACGGCATCGAGGCCCGCGCGCGCCGGCTCGTGGAGCGCCTCGCCCTCGTCCTGCAGGGCGCGCTCCTCGTACGGTACGCGCCCCCGGCGGTCGCCGACGCGTTCTGCGCCTCCCGGCTGGGCGGCGACTGGGGCTCGGCCTTCGGCACGCTGCCGCACACGCTGGATCTGGCGTCGCTGGTGGAACGGGCGCGTCCGGAGAGCTGAGCCGGGGCCGGGCCGGGGTGTCTGTGCCGAGGGGCGCGGTCTACCGAGGGGCGCCGTCTGTCGAGGGGGCGCCGTCTGCCGAGGGGGTGCCCTCTGCCGAAGGGCGTCCCGTTCCGAAGGGCCCCCTGTTCCGAAGGCATCGCCCCTCGTTCGGGTGGTGCGACGCGGGGGTGGCGCCGCGCCGACACGGCACCACCCCCGCTGGTCCGGCCCCTTCGAGTGGAGCGCATACGCCGCAGCGGGCGCGTTGAACAAGTTTCAAGCAGGCCACGGCGGTCCGCCAGGGTTGCAGGGGGTTGCAACTCGTCCGCGCTCTGTGGCCGGAGTGTGCCCCTCCGTTGCCGATGAGCGGCAGACTATGAAACCCGCAGTCAACGCCGTTGCGCGGATCCGGACTTCCCCGGCCACCAGGGGCCGTGGAGCGGACCGGCCCGCCGGGGAGGAACGAGTGCCGCACTCGCCGAGGGAAGTCGCGCGGCTCACCGCCACGGACGCCGCCCGGGCGGCACGGGTCCTCGACGAGGTACGGGCCTCCGCCCTCGACGGCCGGCGGCCGAAACCCGCCCCCCGCCCGGCGATCCGGGAGTCCTGGGGCCGCGCGGTCCACCGCGGCGTCGACCCCGACCACGACTTCCGCTCCGACCTCCTCAGCCGGGACGAGGTCGAGCGCCGCCGCCGGAGCACCCCTCTGCGGCACGTCCTTCCGGTGCTGCGCGAGGGGCTGCTCTCCCTCGCGGACACCGCGCAGCACATCATGATGGTCGCGGACGCGGACGCCCGGGTGCTGTGGCGGGAGGGCAGTACGGCGGTGCTCCGCAAGGCCGACGGGCAGGGTCTCGGGATCGGCGCGGACTGGCGCGAGGAGACCATCGGCACCAACGGCGTCGGCACCCCCATCGCCTCCCGCCGCCCCGTGCAGGTCTTCTCCGCCGAGCACTTCGTCCGCGCCCTGCACCCCTGGACCTGCACCGGCGCCCCCATCACCGACCCGCGCGACGGCCGGCTGCTCGGCGCGGTCGACATCAGCGGCCCCCTGGAGACCCTGCACCCCTCCACGCTCGCCCTGGTCGACTCGGTCGCCAAGCTCGCCCAGGCCCGGCTACGAGACCTGCACCTGACCTCGCTCGAGGAACTGCGGGCGGTGGCGGCCCCGCTCCTGGCCCGCATCGGGGGCCGCGCGATCGCCGTCGACCGGGACGGCTGGACCGCCGCGGTGACCGGCATGCCGTACACCAACCGCGTCGCCCTCCCCAAGTCCCTCTCCCCCGGCCGCTGCCGGCTCCCCGCCCTCGGGCTGTGCACCGTCGAGCCGCTGCCCGCCGGCTGGCTGATACGCCCCACCGCGGACCCCGCGCCCGCCTCCACGATCACGCACATCACCCTCGACGTCTCCCACCCCCGCCGCTGGACCGTCACCGTCGCCGGCTGCGCCGGCTCCTGGACCCATGAGCTCACCCCCCGCCACGCCGAACTCCTCTACCTCCTCGCCCTCCACCGCGGCGGCCGCAGCGCCTCCGCCCTCGCCGACGACATGTTCGGCGACCCCGCCCGCACCGTCACCGTCCGCGCCGAGATGTCCCGCGTACGCCGCTACCTCGGCGCCTTCCTGGACCACCGGCCGTACCGTTTCACCGAACGAGCCGATGTCGAGGTCCTCCTCCCGGACGCCCCGTCGGACCTGCTCCCGCACTCCGTGGCGCCGGGAGTGGTGAGAGCCAGAGCGACCGCCGCGGGTGGCTGCCCCTGGGAGGAAGGGCCGTGGGAACACGGGGGTCGCTCCTAGGCTGGACCTCCGGCGAGGTGGCGCGTGCGGGGACAGGGGCGGAGCGGTATGGAACAGGGGTCCGGCGGGAGCAATGTGGTCAGCGGCGGGTAGATGGGCCCCGTCGTCCAGGTGTCCGGCTCGGTCGGCCGGTTGGTCGTCCAGGAGGGCACGGCGGCTGCCGAACCGCCCGGCCCGCCCCACGAGGACCCGTGGGTACGGCAGGCCCGGCAGTCGCGTGTCTGGGACCATGTGCCCCCGAACCGCAAGGTCGACGAACACCGAGCGCTGGTGGTCGCGGTGGCGGCACGGCTGGCCGTGCTGCGCGACGCGGCGTCGCAACGGCTGGCCGCAGACCCCTGGCGCTGCCGGAGGGCCTGTCCTTCACCGCAGCGCGGCGGCTCATCGAGGTCGTCCGGGCGGCGTTGCCGCTGGTCCCGTGTGCCACCTCCGGCCTCACGTCAAACACGCCCACCCCCCTTGCCGGTGAACGGATCATGGCCCCGGAGTGAGGGATCTCCCTGTAATTCCGCGGTCCTCGGCGTGACACGTGTCCCACTGTCGTAGCATCGCTCGCAGGCCGCCCCACCTGTCCCGCCGTCAAGATCCTGTTCGCGGCAGGCAGTTGGCCGTCCCCGGGAGGTTTGATGAAGCACCGCGGTAGGCACCGTCGACGCAGAAGGGGGCGTGCGCTGCGCGCGTCCCTGGCGGGGACCGCGCTGGCGCTCACGGCGGCGGCCACGCTGATCAGCACGTCGCAGGCGGCGGGCGGTGAGACACCGGGCGCGCTGTCCCCGATCACCTCGGCCGGGGAGCTGCGCGAGCTCACGCTGCGGGAGACCCTGACCGACAGGACCGAGCTGCACACCCTCGCCAACGACATGGGCGGCGCGGTCGGCGTCGACGAGGTGCTGCGGAGCGCCAACCACACGATGCGCGGCGAGGACGACTGCTTCGCCTCCGAGAAGGACAATCTGCCCGTCGAGCCGGTGGCCTCGCGGGCGTACTGCTGGGAGACGGGCGACGCGGTCGACGAGAAGTGGGTCCCCCGGTCGGTCACCACCTCCCGGAACAACCAGGTCATCGTGTCCGGCTGGACTCACAACGGCGGCACGGACAACGGCGGCACGGACGACGAGGGGCTCACCAGGGTCGCCTTCGTCGACGCCCGGAATCCGGCGAGCCTGAAGTACCGCTGGGTGCTGCTGGTCGTGCCGACGGCCGACGGGCAGGGCTTCGAGGGCCTGCGCTCCCGGCTCGGCGGCATGGCCTGGTACGAGGACAAGCTGATCGTCACCGCGCGGGGCCCTCAGGGGCACGGACGGCAGGACGACTCCCTGTACGTGTTCGACCTGGCCCGCTTCCTCCGCGCCGACGTGACCGACAGCGACGTGATCGGCGGGGTCGGCGACGGCTGGTCGGCCCACCACTACCGGTACGCGCTCCCGGCGGTCGCCACGTACAGCCCGGCGGCCGGCGGCGGCTGTGACGCGCGCGGCAGCGACGCGGTGCCCTGCTTCGGCTCGCTCTCCCTCGACCGGACGTCGACGCGGCCCAGCGTCGTCGCGACCGAGTCGTTCAGGCCGAGCCGCGAGGAGCCCGCCCGCGTCTGGCGCTACGCCCTCGACACCACCGCCGACCGTACCGGTCTGCTCACCACCACCGGGCGCACGAGCGACGTATCCGCCACCGAGGCGTACGAGACCAAGGCCACCGGTGTCCAGGGGGTCCTCTCGCACCACGGGGAGTGGTACATCGGGCAGGCCGGAATGGACCGTGACGCACACGACACCCTCTGGCGGCAGGACGAGAACGGGGCGAAGGCCGCCCAGTGCGCGGCGGACAAGGCCGACGAGACGTCCGGCCTCCGGTCGTACGCCTGCTGGGGGCGGCACACCGCCTCCCTCTCCTATTCGCCCCAGACCGACGAGATGTGGACGCTCACCGACCCGATCCCGGAGCGGGTGCTGTACGCGGTGAGGCTGTCGGACGTCGACGGCACGCTGAACTAGGGAGCACAGCCCGGTCATGGGGTTCGGCCTGCCTTGGATGACGGCCGCGCCCCATGATTTCCTGGCCCCATGAGCAGCAGCCCCGTCACCACCTGGTCCCTGGAGCAGACCTCGCCGAGCGACCTGCTTCCCGCCGCCGCACCCGACGGCGACGACGTCCGCATCGTGCGCGCCGAGATCCCCTCTCCCGAGTTCAGCCGCTTCCTGTACGCCTCCGTCGGCGGGGACATCCTCTGGATCGACCGGCTCTCGTGGTCGTACGAGCGGTGGCAGGAGCACCTGGGCCGGCCGGGCGTGGAGAGCTGGGTCGCATACGACCGGGGCACCCCGGCCGGATACGTCGAACTCGAGCCGCAGGACGACGGGGTCGTGGAGATCGTGTACTTCGGGCTGATCCCGGCGTTCCGGGGACGGCGCATCGGCGGCCACCTCCTGTCGTACGGGACGGCCCGCGCCTGGGACCTCGCCGAGCGGTGGCCGGGGCTGCCGCCGACCAAGCGGGTCTGGCTGCACACCTGCAGCCGGGACGGGGAGCACGCCATGGGGAACTACCTGCGGCGCGGGTTCAAGCTGTTCGACACGAAGGTCACGGAGGAGGCCGACGCTCCGGCGCCGGGGCCCTGGCCCGGGGCGGTCGCGCCCACACCATGACCCACATCACATCGTCTCGACATGCGAGACAACCCTGTCCGCGATGTGGATGAAGGTGGACTCGGTCTAAAGAGCCGTGACACGCTTCCGTCATGTCTGGAACTGGAATTGCCTTGGTGAGTCGGCGGCACGTCGACCTCGGCCGCATGTCCAGCGCCATCTGTCCGGTGAGCTGACGCCCTGACGCTAGGGGTTGGACGACCCCGGGCAACAGCGCCGCACCCTCCTCTGTTTCAGCCAGCGCAAGGACGCGCGGGCGCCGCACACGCCGCGCGTGTGCTCGCATGCGCGCGTAAGCGCAGGTCAGAGCCGCCTCCCCGCCTTTCCCGAAGGACATACACACCATGGCCGCCACCCCGCAGAACTCCGCCACGCCCCGCCGCAAGGTGAGCCGTCACCGTGGCGAAGGACAGTGGGCCGCCGGACATTTCACCCCGCTCAACGGCAACGAGCAGTTCAAGAAGGACGACGACGGTCTCAATGTGCGGACACGCATTGAGACGATCTACTCGAAGCGCGGTTTCGACTCGATCGACCCCAACGACCTGCGCGGCCGTATGCGCTGGTGGGGGCTCTACACCCAGCGCAAGCCCGGGATCGACGGTGGCAAGACCGCGATCCTGGAGCCGGAGGAGCTGGACGACAAGTACTTCATGCTGCGGGTGCGGATCGACGGCGGTCGCCTCACCACCCAGCAGCTGCGGGTGATCGGCGAGATCTCGCAGGAGTTCGCGCGGGGCACGGCCGACATCACCGACCGGCAGAACGTTCAGTACCACTGGATCCGGGTCGAGGACGTCCCCGAGATCTGGGAGCGGCTGGAGGCCGTCGGCCTGTCCACCACCGAGGCCTGTGGTGACACCCCGCGTGTGATCATCGGCTCACCGGTCGCCGGCATCGCCGCGGACGAGATCATCGACGGCACGCCCGCGATGGACGAGATCCACCGGCGGATCATCGGCAATCCGGAATTCTCGAACCTGCCCCGCAAGTTCAAGTCCGCGATCTCCGGCTCCCCGCTGCTCGACGTGGCGCACGAGATCAACGACATCGCCTTCGTCGGCGTCCGCCACCCCGAACACGGCCCCGGCTTCGACCTGTGGGTCGGCGGCGGACTGTCCACCAACCCCAAGATCGGGCAGCGGCTCGGCGCCTGGGTGCCGCTGGACGAGGTCGCGGACGTGTACGAGGGCGTCATCTCGATCTTCCGCGACTACGGCTACCGGCGGCTGCGCACCCGCGCCCGCCTGAAGTTCCTGCTCGCCGACTGGGGCACGGAGAAGTTCCGCCAGGTCCTGGAGGACGAGTACCTCAAGCGGAAGCTGGTCGACGGCCCGGCGCCCGACCAGCCGGTGGCGCGCTGGCGCGACCACGTGGGTGTGCACCCGCAGAACGACGGCCGCTACTACGTCGGGTTCGCCCCGCGCGTCGGCCGCGTCGACGGCACCACGCTGACGAAGATCGCCGACCTCGCCGAGGCGCACGGCTCGGGCCGCGTCCGGACCACCGTCGAGCAGAAGATGATCGTGCTCGACGTCACCGAGGAGCAGGTCGACTCGCTCGTCGCGGGCCTGGAGGCACTGGATCTCACCGTGCACCCGTCGCCGTTCCGGCGCGGCACCATGGCCTGCACCGGCATCGAGTACTGCAAGCTCGCCATCGTCGAGACGAAGCAGCGCGGCTCCTCGCTCATCGACGAACTGGAGCGCCGTATCCCGGACTTCGACGAGCCGATCACCATCAACATCAACGGCTGCCCCAACGCCTGCGCGCGTATCCAGGTGGCGGACATCGGTCTCAAGGGACAGCTCGTCCTCAACGACGCGGGCGAGCAGGTCGAGGGCTTCCAGGTGCACCTGGGCGGCGCGCTCGGCCTGGAGGCCGGGTTCGGCCGCAAGGTGCGCGGCTTGAAGGTCACCTCCGAGGAGCTGCCCGACTACGTCGAGCGCGTGCTCAAGCGGTTCCAGGACGAGCGCGAGGACGGCGAGCGGTTCGCCACCTGGGTTGGTCGGGCCTCTGAGGAGGCGCTGTCGTGAGCACTGTGATGGTCGCGGTCATGAGCCTCCTCCTGTGTGCCGGCGCCGGCGCGGTGATCGGCGCCGTCGTCGCACGCGTACGCGCTGAGGGGGGCGGGACCGATGAGTGAGCGAGCCGCGCCTTTCTACTGCCCCTACTGCGGTGACGAGGACCTGCGCCCGAACGAAGAAGGTCACGGCGCGTGGGAATGCGGGGCCTGCAATCGAGCCTTCCAGTTGAAGTTCCTCGGGCTGTTGTCCCGGGGGCTTCAGCGAGCCGACAGCGGAGGGGATCACATATGACTACCGTTCAGGCGGATTCCGATACATCCGCGTCCTCGACGGACGCGGCCGACCCGGACGCGGCAAAGCGCGCCGAGCTCAAGGCGCTCGCCGAGCAGGCCGGCCGCGACCTGGAGGACGCCTCGGCACTGGAGATCCTCCAGTGGGCCGTGGACACCTTCGGCAAGCGCTTCTGCGTGACCTCCTCCATGGAGGACGCCGTGGTCGCGCACCTCGCCTCCCGGGCCAGGCCCGGCGTGGACGTCGTGTTCCTCGACACCGGCTACCACTTCCCGGAGACCATCGGCACCCGGGACGCGGTCGAGGCCGTGATGGACGTCAACGTCCTCACGATCACCCCGCGTCAGACGGTCGCCGAGCAGGACGCCGAGTACGGGCCCAGGCTGCACGACCGCGACCCCGACCTGTGCTGCTTCCTGCGCAAGGTCAAGCCGCTGGAAGAGGGCCTGACCCGGTTCGACGCGTGGGCGACCGGCCTGCGCCGCGACGAGTCCGAGAGCCGGGCCGACACCCCGGTCGTCGGCTGGGACGACAAGCGCGGCAAGGTCAAGATCTCCCCGATCGCGCGCTGGACCCAGGACGACGTGGACGCCTACGTCGCCGAGCACGGCGTGCTCACCAACCCCCTGCTCATGGATGGCTACACGTCCGTGGGCTGCGCCCCCTGCACGCGCCGCGTCGCCCCGGGCGAGGACGCGCGGGCCGGCCGCTGGGCCGGCAACGCCAAGACCGAGTGCGGGCTGCACCTGTGACCGCCGCAGTGCCCGCCGAGACCGCCGACACCCCCGAGAACACCGTCCCCGCGACGGCCCGCGTTCCCGTGACGAACCTGGAGAACCAAGTGACGACCGGAGCCACCGGAGCCACCGTCTGGCTCACTGGTCTGCCGAGCGCCGGCAAGACCACCATCGCCTACGAGCTCGCGGGCCGGCTGCGCGAGGACGGCCACCTCGTGGAGGTGCTCGACGGCGACGAGATCCGCGAGTTCCTCACCGCGGACCTCGGCTTCAGCCGCGCCGACCGGCACACCAACGTGCAGCGCATCGGCTTCCTCGCCGACCTGCTCGCCCGTAACGGCGTCAAGGCGCTCGTACCGGTCATCGCTCCGTACGCCGACAGCCGTGAGGCGGTCCGCAAGCGGCACGCGGCGAGCGGTGCCGCGTACGTCGAGGTGCATGTGGCGACGCCGGTGGAGGTGTGCAGCGAGCGCGACGTGAAGGGGTTGTACGCCAAGCAGGCGGCCGGTGAGATCTCCGGGCTGACCGGGGTCGACGACCCGTACGAGGCTCCCGAGACCCCGGATCTGCGGATCGAGTCGCAGGACCAGACGGTCCAGGAGTCCGCTGCCCTGGTCCACAAGCTGCTCACCGAGAGGGGTCTGGCGTGACGACGACCGTCGCCTCCGTCTCCGAGGAGACGGGCACCCCGTACACCCTGTCCCACCTGGACGCGCTGGAGTCCGAGGCCGTCCACATCTTCCGCGAGGTGGCGGGGGAGTTCGAGCGGCCGGTGATCCTGTTCTCCGGCGGCAAGGACTCCATCGTCATGCTGCACCTGGCGCTGAAGTCCTTCGCCCCGGCGGCGATCCCCTTCACGCTGCTGCACGTGGACACCGGGCACAACTTCCCCGAGGTCCTGGAGTACCGCGACCGCACGGTGGCGAAGCACGGCCTGCGGCTGCACGTCGCCTCGGTGCAGGACTACATCGACCGGGGAGTGCTGAAGGAGCGTCCGGACGGCACCCGTAACCCCCTGCAGACCGTGCCGCTCACCGAGAAGATCCAGGCGGAGAGGTTCGACGCCGTCTTCGGCGGTGGCCGCCGGGACGAGGAGAAGGCCCGCGCCAAGGAGCGGGTGTTCTCGCTGCGGGACGAGTTCTCCCAGTGGGACCCGCGCCGCCAGCGCCCCGAGCTGTGGAACCTGTACAACGGCCGCCACGCGCCCGGCGAGCACGTCCGCGTGTTCCCGCTGTCCAACTGGACCGAGCTGGACGTCTGGCAGTACATCGCCCGTGAGGGCATCGAGCTGCCGGAGATCTACTTCGCGCACGAGCGTGAGGTGTTCCAGCGCGCCGGTATGTGGCTGACCGCCGGCGAGTGGGGCGGCCCCAAGGACGGTGAGAGCGTCGAGAAGCGCCTCGTCCGCTACCGGACCGTGGGTGACATGTCCTGCACGGGCGCCGTCGACTCCGACGCGACCACGCTGGACGCCGTGATCACCGAGATCGCCGCCTCCCGGCTCACCGAGCGGGGCGCGACCCGCGCCGACGACAAGATGTCCGAGGCCGCGATGGAAGACCGTAAGCGCGAGGGGTACTTCTAGGCATGAGCACGACCACGGAACTCACCGAGACGACCCTGCTGCGTTTCGCGACCGCCGGTTCGGTCGACGACGGCAAGTCCACCCTCGTCGGGCGGCTGCTGCACGACTCCAAGTCGGTCCTCACCGACCAGCTGGAGGCCGTGGAGCGCGCCTCGGCGAGCCGTGGCCAGGAGGGCCCGGACCTCGCGCTGCTCACCGACGGTCTGCGGGCCGAGCGGGAGCAGGGCATCACCATCGACGTGGCGTACCGCTACTTCGCCACGGCCAAGCGGCGGTTCATCCTCGCCGACACCCCCGGCCATGTGCAGTACACCCGCAACATGGTGACGGGTGCCTCCACGGCCGAGCTGACGGTGATCCTGGTCGACGCCCGCAACGGCGTCGTCGAGCAGACCCGCCGCCACGCCGCGATCGCCGCGCTGCTGCGCGTCCCGCACGTGGTCCTCGCGGTCAACAAGATGGACCTCGTCGGCTACGAGGAGCAGGTCTTCGCGCGGATCGCCGAGGAGTTCACGGCGTACGCCTCCGAGCTGGGCGTCCCGGAGATCACCTCCATCCCCATCTCGGCGCTCGCCGGTGACAACGTGGTGGAGCCGTCGGCCAACATGGACTGGTACGGCGGCCCGACCTTCCTGGAGCACCTGGAGTCCGTGCCGGTCAGCCACGACCTGGCGCACTGCCACGCGCGTCTGCCCGTGCAGTACGTGATCCGTCCGCAGACCGCCGAACACCCGGACTACCGGGGGTACGCGGGCCAGATCGCGGCCGGTACGTTCCGCGTCGGCGACTCGGTGACGGTGCTGCCCTCCGGCCGTACGACCAAGGTCACCGGCATCGACCTGCTCGGCAAGCCGGTCGAGGCGGCCCACACCCCGCAGTCGGTGACCCTCCTGCTGGCGGACGACATCGACATCTCGCGCGGCGATCTGCTGGTGCCCACCAAGGACGCGCCCGCGACCACGCAGGACATCGAGGCGACGGTCTGCCATGTCGCCGACCAGCCGCTGACCGTGGGCCACCGCGTGCTGCTCAAGCACGGCACCCGCACGGTCAAGGCGATCGTCAAGGACATCCCGTCCCGGCTGACGCTCGACGACCTGTCCCTGCACCCGCACCCGGGGCAGCTCGTCGCCAACGACATCGGCCGCGTGAAGGTCCGTACGGCGGAGGCGCTGCCGGTGGACTCGTACGCCGACTCCCGCCGCACCGGTTCCTTCATCCTGATCGACCCGTCCGACGGTACGACGCTGACCGCCGGCATGGTCGGCGAGTCGTTCGCCTCCCCGGAGCCCGTCAAGGACGAGTCCGAGGACGACGGGTGGGACTTCTGACATGAACCCCGTGGACTACTACGCGACGTTCGCGAAGGAAGGCGGCCGGGTCGGCAGCGGCGCCCTCGGCAGCGGACAGGGCGGAGTCGCGCGATGTGTGCGATGACGTACGCGCACCGCTTGCGCGCCCTCACCCCCCACCGCCGTAGACGAAAACCCGACCTCCTGGCCACGACCTGAGAGACCGTGACCGCCGGGCCTGTCGAGAGGAACACCTCCCGTGCCTGCACCACGATCCGCCGCCTTCAGACGCACCTTCGCGGCCGTCACCACGCTTCCCCTCCTCGCTCTCGCCGCCTGCGGTTACGGTTCCCAGGCCCCCAAGGACGACGCCTCACAGGTCGCCGCCGGGGCCGAGAAGGTCGGCGGTCTCGAATCCGTCAACATCGGCTACTTCGGCAACCTCACGCACGCCACCGCCCTCGTCGGCATCCAGAAGGGCTTCTTCCAGAAGGAGCTCGGCGGCACGGAGGCGAAGTACACGACCTTCAACGCCGGCCCCTCCGAGATCGAGGCCCTCAACGGCGGCTCCATCGACATCGGCTGGATCGGTCCCTCCCCGGCGATCAACGGCTACACCCAGGCGGACGGCAGCAACCTGCGCATCATCGGCGGTTCGGCGTCCGGGGGTGTGAAGCTCGTCGTCAACCCGGACGAGATCAAGTCCCTGAAGGACGTCAAGGGCAAGAAGATCGCCACCCCGCAGCTCGGCAACACCCAGGACGTGGCGTTCCTCAACTGGATCGCGGAGCAGGGCTGGAAGGTCGACGCGCAGAGCGGCAAGGGTGATGTGTCCGTGGTCCGCACGGAGAACTCCGTCGCCCCGGACGCCTACAAGTCCGGTGCCATCGACGGGGCCTGGGTGCCGGAGCCGACCGCGTCGAAGCTGGTCGCGGAGGGCGCGAAGGTGCTGCTGGACGAGGCGGACCTGTGGCCGGACAAGAAGTTCGTGATCACGAACATCATCGTGCGGCAGGAGTTCCTGAAGAAGCACCCGGACGTCGTCGAGGCCGTGCTGCGCGCCTCGGTGAAGACCACCGCGTACATCAAGTCCAACCCGGACGACGCCAAGGCCGCGGCGAACGCCCAGCTGAAGGCCGACTCCGGCAAGGAGCTGCCCGCGGACGTGCTCGACCCGGCGTGGGAGTCCATCCAGTTCACCGACGACCCGCTGGCCTCCACCCTCAACACCGAGGCGGAGCACGCGGTCAAGGCGGGTCTGCTGGAGCAGCCGAAGCTGGACGGCATCTACGACCTGACGCTGCTGAACAAGGTCCTCAAGGCCGCGGGTGAGCCCGAGGTCGACGACGCCGGGCTCGGCGTCAAGTAACCGCACAGTCCGATGAGTTCCCAGGAGGTGACGACCATGGCCACCGCACTCGCCAAGGCCGCCGACGGCGTCCAGGCGGTCGAGCACGCCGCCCGTATCGAGCACGTGTCGAAGTCCTTCGCCGGACCCGCCGGGCAGCAGCTCGTCCTCGACGACATCACCCTCGATGTCGCGCCGGGCGAGTTCGTCACCCTCCTGGGGGCCTCGGGCTGCGGCAAGTCCACGCTGCTCAACCTGGTCGCGGGGCTCGACGAGCCGAGCGCGGGCAGCATCTCGACCGACGGGCGTCCGGCCCTGATGTTCCAGGAGCACGCCCTGTTCCCGTGGCTGACCGCGGGCAAGAACATCGAACTCGCCCTGAAGCTCAGGGGGGTTCCGAAGAACGAGCGACGCGAGCGGACCGAGGAGCTGCTGGGCCTGGTCCGGCTCCAGGGCGCCTACGGCAAGCGGGTGCACGAGCTGTCCGGAGGTATGCGCCAGCGGGTCGCCCTGGCCCGCGCGCTGGCCCAGGAGAGCAAGCTGCTGCTGATGGACGAGCCGTTCGCCGCGCTCGACGCCATCACCCGTGACGTCCTGCACGACGAGCTGACCCGCATCTGGAACGAGACGAAGCTTTCGGTGCTGTTCGTGACGCACAACGTGCGCGAGGCGGTACGGCTCGCCGAGCGCGTCGTGCTGCTGTCCTCGCGTCCCGGCCGGGTGGCCCGCGAGTGGACGGTGGGCATCCCGCAGCCGCGCCGTATCGAGGACACCGCCGTGGCGGAGCTGTCCGTCGAGATCACCGAAGAACTGCGCAAGGAGATCCGCCGCCATGGCCAGCACTGAGACCAAGAGCGACGCCGCCCCCGGCAAGGACGGGGACGACCTCGCCGGCCTGGAGGCGGGCCTCGACGCGCTGGACGCGGTGCAGACCGGTCGGCCGCCGCTGCGTCAGGTCCTCGTGCAGAAGGTGCTGCCGCCGGTCATCGCCGTCGCGCTGACCCTCGCGGTGTGGCAGCTCCTCGTCTGGGCCGAGGTCGCGCCCCCCTACAAGCTGCCCGCGCCGTCCGAGGTGTGGGACGAGGTACGCGACGCCTGGCTGCAGGGCACCCTCCTCGAATACATCTGGACCAGCGTCTCGCGCGGTCTGCTGGGCTTCCTGCTGGCGCTGCTGATCGGCACCCCGCTCGGGCTGCTGGTGGCCCGGGTGCGGATCGTCCGCGCGGCGCTCGGCCCGATCCTCTCCGGTCTGCAGTCCCTGCCGTCGGTGGCATGGGTGCCGCCGGCGGTGGTCTGGCTGGGCCTGGAGCCGTCGGTGATGTACACGGTGATCCTGCTCGGCGCGGTCCCGTCCATAGCCAACGGTCTGGTGTCCGGGATCGACCAGGTGCCGCCGCTGTTCCTGCGGGCCGGCCGCACCCTGGGCGCGACGGGCCTGAAGGGCACCTGGCACATCGTGATGCCGGCGGCGCTGCCCGGCTACGTGGCCGGTCTGAAGCAGGGCTGGGCGTTCTCGTGGCGTTCGCTGATGGCCGCCGAGATCATCGCGAAGGCGCCGGACATGGGCATGGGCCTCGGCCAGCTGCTGGAGGCGGGCCGCACCAACAGCAGCATGTCCCAGGTCTTCCTGGCCATCTTCCTCATCCTGATCGTCGGCATCGCCATCGACCTGCTGATCTTCAGCCCGCTGGAGCGGTGGGTGCTGCGCAACCGAGGTCTGCTGGTGAGCCGCTGACCCGCCCGTCCCGAGCCGCCGACTCGTCCGCCTAGCCGCCGAATCGTCCCCCGAGCCGCTGAGAGAGAGCCGAGAGAACCGAGCCCCATGCGCAGCCCCGTACTCCTCGTCATCGCCCACGGCAGCCGCGACCCGCGGCACGCCGCGACCGTGCACGCCCTCGTACGGCGGGTACGGGCGATGCGCCCCGGGCTGCGCGTGGAGACCGGCTTCCTGGACTTCAACATCCCGTCCGTGCAAGGGGTACTGGAGTCGCTGGCGGCGGAAGGCGTACGGGATGTCGTGGCCCTCCCGCTGCTCCTGACCCGCGCGTTCCACGCCAAGGCGGACATCCCGGCGGTGCTGCGGGAGGCCCCGCCGTCGTTGCGCATCCGCCAGGCGGAGGTCCTGGGGCCCTCGCCCCTGCTGCTGTCGGCCCTGGAACGCCGGCTGTACGAGGCGGGGCTGAGCCCCGCCGACAAGTCCTCGACCGGGGTCGTGCTGGCCTCGGCGGGGTCCACAGACCCGGAGGCGATCGCGGTGATCGCCGACATCGCGCGGGAGTGGTGGCACACCGGTTGGTGCGCCGTGCGACCCGCGTTCGCCTCCGCGTCCCTTCCCCGCACGGAGGACGCCGTACGGGAACTGCGCGCCCTCGGCTGCGCCCGTGTCGCCGTCGCGCCGTACGTCCTCGCGCCCGGTTTCCTCCCGGACCGCATCGCGCGGGGCGCGGCGGGGGCGGATGTCCTGGGCGAGGTGCTGGGGGCGACGCCGGAAGTGGCACGGCTGCTGCTGCGCAGGTACGACGAGGCGTCCACGAAGGCGCTGCCTCGGACGAGGGTGGGCGTGAGCGCCTGAGCGCCGGTGTTCCTCGGCCGGCGCGAAGGGCCGGTGTTCCTCGGCCGGCGCGAAGGGCCCGTTGTCAGGCACCCGGCTTCGGGTCCCGGCCACTCGACGCCAGGGCCCTGTCGAAGACCGGCGCGTCGGCCGCTATCGGCACCGGGGCCGCGAAACCGTCGTACTGGCGGTAGAGGTCGCCGTGGGTCTCCACGACGGTGAGGACGAACTGGGCAGCCGGCTCCGAGATGTGGAAGGGCCGGCCGGTGGCGGTGGCGACGTCCCAGCCGTGGACGGCCATCTCTTTGATGATCATGCCGGCGAGGTCGGCGGCCGGGAGCGGCCCCATGCCGAGGTCGATCTCGCCGTCCCAGAGCGCCGGATCGGCCCAGGCGGTGACCGCGCGGTCGAGTTGGGCGGTGTACGCGTCGGCCCAGTCCGGGTCGGCGGTGAAGTCGCGCTTCGTCAGCTCCTCGGGGAGGGGCTTGCGCAGGGCCCGGTGTTCGAGGCCGTGCGAGGTGTAGAGGACCCAGTGGTTGACCAGGGCACGGACGTCCCAGTCGGGGCAGTGGGTGGACAGGGTGAGCTGTTCCGCCGTGACGCCCCGTGCGACACGGGACGCCTCGGCGGCGCATTCGGCCATGTAGGAGTGGTGCGGGTGCGTGTCGTGGTTGTTCATGCCCCTCACGCTAGGGACGGCGCGCTCAGTCCTCTTGAACAAACGCGACAGCGTCGTCCGCCAGCCGCAGCAGCTTCGCCACCGGCAGCGAACCGGCCTCCCTGCGCTCGCGGGCGAACGTGTTCGCGAGCCGCTGCAACAGGTCGTTGAGCGGGGTCGGCACCCCGTGCAGGCGCCCGAGCAGGGCGATCTCGCCGTTGAGGTGGTCGGCCTCGATGGTGCCGGTGCCCCGGGTGAGGGACTGCCACGACGAGCCGCCGCCGCGCGGTGCGCCCTCCAGGGGGACCAGGGTGATCTTGTCGCCCCGGGTCCTCCTCTGCTCCTCGGCGCTCGCGTACGCGATCCCGGCGGCGTCGAGGACCCGCTCGCCCTCCTCCCGCACCCTGGCGTACAGCGCCTTGGCCGCGTCGTCGGTGACCGGGCCGCTCACCGCCTCCAGGGCGTTGCCCAGGTTGGCCAGCAGTTTGGCGTACTGCCAGCGCTGTACGTCCGGTACGACCGGGGCCTCGAACCGGGAGTCCTCCAGGTCGGCGGCGATGCGGTGGGCCGTCTCGTCGGTGCCGTGGGGGTAGCGGCCGAGGTGCAGCATGCCAGTGAGCGGGGTGCCGGCGGCCGACACGACGCCGGGCTCGATGAAGGTGGAGGGCAGCCAGACGCAGACGCCGTACACCCGGTGGAAGCGGCGGAGGGCGAGGCGCTGGCTCTCGACGCCGTTCTGGGCGCAGATCACGGGGAGGCGTTCCGCCGCGGTGCCGCCGCCGGTCACCGGGGTGGGGCCCCAGGTGGTGAGGGCCGCCTCGGTGTCCTGGGTCTTCACGGCGAGGAGGAGCACGTCGTCGGGGCGGAGGTCGCCGAGGGCGGCGGGGCCGTCGATCGTGGGGAGGTGATGGGTGCGGGGGCCGTCCGGGGTGATGAGGCGGAGGCCGTGGTCGCGCAGGGCCGTGTAGTGGGCGCCGCGGGCCACCAGGACCACCTCGTGGCCGGCCTGGGCCAGGCGTCCGCCGATGGCGCCGCCCACGGCGCCCGCGCCGATGACGATGTATCGCATGGGGGTCATTTAAACGTGCGCCCACGAGCTCGGGGGCAACGGAGGTGTGGTGGCCGCCGGTTCGTCGTGGTGAACCGCGCGGTTCCCCGCGCCTCTTACGGGGCCCGGGTCAGTTCCGCCACTTTCACCACCGTGTTCCAGTTCCGGGTCGTCGCCACCAGGCCCTTCAGCAGGCGTGGCCTCGACAACGCCTCCGCCAGTTTGGAGCGGCCCAGGCCCTCGGGGGCGTACAGGTAGAGCGCCCGGTCTCCGATCCTGAACTCCTCCGGCAGGAAGGCCTGTTGGTCGATCGACTCGAAGCGGGTCGCGTCCACGCTCTCCGAGAGGTACGTGACGTGGAGCTGTTTCCCCTCCAACTCCCCTGCCGGGAACGGGCAGGCCTCGCGAACGGCCTCCAGGTACGCGTGGTCGCGTACCAGGACGTCGACGGAGAACCCGAAGTGGTTCTCGATGGCGGCGGTGATCTCGGCGGCGAGGGAGTCCTCGTCCCCGTGGTCGCCGGTGAAGACCGCGTTGCCGCTCTGGAGGTAGGTGGCCACACCGGTGTGGCCCAGGCCGGTCAGGAGGGTGCGGAGGTCGGCCATCGGGACCTTCCTGCTGCCGCCCACGTTGATCCCGCGCAGGAGTGCCGCGTACGTCGTCATGGGGTCACGATAAGCACGGCCGGGCGCGCTCAGCCTGAGGTGCGGCCCCTAGAAGCCGGGACAGGTGTAGGGGGCCGCTGTCCTCCGTGGTGGTGAGACGGCGAGGTCCGAGCGGAGGACTCGTGGGCGCGAAGGTTCACCGGGCAGCACGACGAGGTGGGTTTATCCGGCTCATACCTTCGAAACGAAAGGTGGCGGCAGGGGGTCGCCATCGCTCACGAGGGGGCTGCCCGTCATGGGGAACGGAGACGTACGGGTGCGGGGAATCTCCGCCCGCGCCGGCGGCTGGAGCGCCCGGCACCGATGGGCGGCCGTCGGCATCTGGGTGCTGTTCGTGGTGCTGACGATGGGGATCGGCTCGGCGGTGGGCCAGGTCGACGTCGAGGGAAGCGACGGGCTCAAGGGCGAGACCAGTACGGCCGCCCGGATCGTCGAGGACGCGGGGATCGAGGAGCCGGCCGGGGAGACCGTGCTGATCCAGGCGAAGGGCGAGGGGATCACGGTGACGGATGCCGGGTTCCGTGCCGCCGTCGCCGATGTCATGAAGGCCGTCGAGGGCACCTCCTCCCGGCGGTGATGGCCCTGCTCGGCGAGCGCAACTGGTACCTGCCGAGGTGGCTGAACCGCCTTCCGGACCTCACCCACGACGAGTCGCCGGAGCCGGCACCGCTGCCGGCCGGGGAGGAGGAGCGGATACGGGTCTGACCGGGCCCTGGGTTGCGGTGTGGGCCGTGGTGGTGACTCCACCCCGGCCCCGTTCGCTCCGTGTCCGCGCCCGTCGGCTCAGGCCGCCTCGGCCACGTGGCCCCGGTCGAAGGAGTCGAGGGTGCGGGTGAAGTCGCGGGTCGACAGCAGCAGCTTGTAGACGATGGCCAGTTCGAAGACGAGCAGCAGGGCGCCGGAGAGGAGGGTCGCCGCCATCACCGAGTCGAGGAACGGGCCGATCATGAAGACGCCCATCTGGAACTCGATGCCGCTGATCAGATGGGGCCGGACGCGGTGGCGCAGCAGGAACGACCGTACGCGCAGATAGGCGGGGAAGCGGCGGCGGAACTCCTGGTGCAGGTCGACGACCTGGGCCTGCGGCGCGGCCTGGGTGACCTCGGCGGCGGCCGTGCGCAGGTCCTGCTCGATGTCGGCCTCGGGGTTGTCGCGCAGCAGGTCCTCCATGAAGGCGAGTTCCCGCTCGTTCTCGGCGCGGCGGGCCTCGCGGAGCCGGGCCTTGATCTGTTTGCGCATGGTGTGCCGGACCTTGAAGGTCTCCAGGGAGTTGATGTAGCGCAGCGCGTCGCAGCCGATGACGGCGGCGGCGAGCCAGATGTAGAAGGTCTCGCCCGTGCGGTGGTACTGCCCGGCCATCAGCGCCACCGAACAGGCCGCCACCCGGACGCGGTCGAAGACGAAGTCCAGCCAGGCGCCGAACACGGAGCCCTGACCGGTGAGCCGGGCGACCTTGCCGTCCATGCAGTCGAGGATGAAGCTCAGGTGGTAGACGACGGCGCCGGCGATCAGCCAGCGCCAGTCGCCCAGCGCGAAGAAGGCGGCCGAGACGAGGCCCAGCAGGAAGGCGCCCCAGGTCAGCTGGTTGGGTGTGATCCTCGTGTACTTCGCGGTGAGCCGCACCAGTGGTGTGGCGACCGGGTCGACGAGCAGCACGGTCCACCAGGCGTCCCGCTTCTTCTGCGTGACGCGGCGCACTTCCGCGAGGTCGGGTATGTCTTGGCGCATGGGGCGGCTTCCTGGCGTTCGAAGGGAGTTCACGCTCAGCTTGGAAGCCGTTCACCTGAGGTACAAGAAGTGTCGAACGCAACCTTTCGCAGGGGGTAACGGTCGAACCAGGTCATAGAGTCGATGGCTTTTCCCCGCGACCCGAGCGTTGTCCGAACGTCATGTCAGCTCCGCCTCGATGAGGTCGGCGGCCTGCCGGGTGCCGCCCTCCCCCGCCATCTCCCGCTGGATCTCCTGGAGTCGGCGTGCCACGTCGGGGTCGCCGACGAGGGCGAGGACCGCCTCGCGCAGGGTCTCGGCCGTCGCCTCCTCCATGGGCAGATGACGGGCGACACCGAGCGCCTCAAGCATGTCGGCGTTGCCGAACTGGTCGACGGCCTGCGGCACGGCGACCATGGGCGTGGCGGTGGCGAGCCCTTCCTGGCTGCCGCCGGCCCCCGCGTGGGTGATGAACGCGTCGGCCTGCTTGAGGACGGCGAGCTGTGGCACCCAGTCCCGCACCTCCACGTTGGCCGGGATCTCGCCCAGCTCCGCCGGATCGACGTGCCTGCCGACCTGGAGCACCATGTGCCAGCCGGGCAGATCGCCGAAGGCCTTCACACACGCGCGGTAGAAGTCGGGCTGCTTGGTGAAGGACGACCCGAGCGAGACGAGGAGGACCTTGTCCGCGTCCGCCGGCCGCCGCCAGTCGCCCTGCGCCGAGCGGTCGCCCTGACAGGCGCCGACGAAGGTGTAGCGGCTCTCGTCGACCCGGTCGGCGTTCGGCTGGAGCGCCTTCGGGATGAGGACGAGGGAACGGGCGGGACGGCCGACGAACGGGTCGGGGTGCTCGGTGATGCCGTTCTCCGCCAGCCAGGCCTGGAAGCGGGCGTAGTACGCCTTGCCGCGTTCCGTCTGCTTCGGCTCGGCCCACATGGGTTCGGCGACCTCTTCCTCGTAGCCGTCCCAGGCGACCAGGTTCGGGGAGAGCGAGATGGCCTTGACGCCCCAGCGGTGGGCGAGGACGGCCGCCGGGTACGCGGTGATGTCGTGCAGCACGAGGTCCGGCTCGTCGCCCTCGTACGCCTCGATGAGCTGGGGAAGGGCCTGGATCGCGTCGGCCAGGAAGGGCTCCACGTTGTCGAGGAGCGTGCTCCCCCAGGCCTCGGGGTCGGCGTCGGGGCCGGGCAGCGTCGAGCGCCAGAGCTTCGGCTCGGCACCGGTCTCGGCCACCTTCTCGGCGAAGGCCGGCGGAATCGCGTACGTGACGCGATGCCCGCGGGCGACCAGTTCCCGGATCACTTCGAGGCTCGGGTTCACGTGGCCGTGGGCGGCGATGGAGAACATGGCGATGTGGGAGGTCATGGCGGCGACCTTACGCGAGACGAGACGTCTCGTGCAACTCGCTTGCCGCACCCATGACACCGGATGCCGTATAACCGTTCGGGCGCGGTCGCATGAAGGTGAAGCACGGGGGGACGATGAGCGGGGACGTGGATCAGGACGCGGTGCTGCGGGCCAGGAACGTGCTGCTGGGCTCCGGCAGACCGACACCGCGGGAGGAGGTCGAGGCGTGCCGGGTGCTGGCCCGGGTGAGCCCGGCGACCTATCTGCCCCGGCTGTCGCGGGCCCTGCTGAATCTCGGCCACGGCGACGTCTTCGACGAACTGCCGCAGGCCCGGCTGGCCTTGTTCGAGGAGGCGGCTCAGGCCGCGTACGCGCTGGACGCGTCCGATCCGATGCGCACGGAGGTGCTGCTCAGCGCACTGGACAGCCTCCAGCGCCACCTGTTCGTCATCGGCCGGCGTGCCGAGGGACTGGCGCTGCGCGAGGAGATGGCGGAGATCGGCCGTGGCAACCTGGAGGACGGTCCGGGCGGTCCGGCGTGGTCCGCGCTGGAGCTGTGGGCGCGGGCCCTGGCCGAGGAGGGCCGGCACCGTGAGGCCGCCGCGCTGCACGAGGAGATCGTCCGGCATGAGCGGCCGTACGGGCCGCGGGGCGGAGGCACCGCCTGGGCCGTGCTCGAATGGATGGCCGAGGCGGAGGCGGCCGGGCTGCGGGATGCGGCCGAGGCCGCCGCGCGGGAGCTGGTCGAGAGGGAGCGGAGCGAACTCTCCGCCCGGGGGACAACCCGGTCCCTGTTGCTCTTCGCCCTGCTCCGGCTCGCGGAACTACTGGACGGGTACGGGGAGTTCGAGGCCGCCTCCGCCGCGTACGACGAGGTCGGGGAGCTGCTGGCCGAGTTCGCCGCGAGCGGTGACCGTAGCCCGGGTGCGTATCTGTACTCGTACTGGGCGGTCCTGTTCGGGCTCTCCGGCCGTGCCCCGGAACTGCCGGCGCCCGGCCGTTCCGCCCCGGCCTTCGGCGCGGAGATCGGGGAGACGACGCCCGATGTCCGGGAGCGCTACTTCGCCGGACTGCCCGCGCTGCGCGCCGCCGTGGACGCGCCGGGTCCGGACACGGATCTCACCGAGCGCGTCCGGGCGCACCGTCGGCTGACCGTCCGGTCCGCACTGCACGCTGTGCACCGGCGCGGCTATCTCTTCCTGGAGCCCGTGCTGCCGCTGTTCGACGAGGGTGTGGCGCTGGCCCGCAGGCTGTACGCCGAGGACGCGGCGGCCGGCACCGCACCGCTCGCCCGAGCGCTGTTCGACCGGGCGAGCGCTCTGACGGCGGGTCAGCGGTTCGCCGAGGCGCACCCCGACTTCCAGGAGGCCCTGGCCATGCGCGCCGCTCAGCGCTGATAGCGGGCCAGCACCAGGTTGCCGTCCTCCTCCAGGCGTTCGCGCAGTTCGTCGAGGTCGATGGCGCCGCTGTAGTACTCCTGGAAGGCGGGGGTGGCGACCTTGTCCTTCCACTCCGGGTAGCCGCGCACGGACTGAGCGGGGGCGGAGCGCAGGTGCGCGGCGAGGGCGGTGCCGGTGGCCCAGTCGTGCTCGGTCGTGCGCAGGGCCGGGTCCTTGAGCGCCTCGCTGCCGGTGGGGAGCATCCAGTCACCGAGGGCGAGGCGGACCATGTTGTCGGGGCGGAGGAGGAAGTCGATGAACTCGGCGGCCTCCTTCTTGTGCGGGCTGTCCTCGGCGACGGAGAGGGTCTGCGGGCTGACGCCCTGGGTGAGACCGTCGGCGCCGGCCGGGGCGGGCAGCACCTGCCAGTCGAAGCCCTCGGGGGCCTGCTGGACGATCTGCTGACGGTAGGAGAAGCCGAGCGGGACCATGGCGTACTTGCCGCCGAAGAAGCCGGGCAGCGTGTCGGAGCCGCCCATGCCGAGGGTGGTGCTCGACGCGCTCTCGTCGGTGTTCACCTCGTCGTGCACGGTCTTCGGCACGACCGCGTCGGCCGCCTCGAAGCGGACCTCGACCTTGCCGTCCTCGTCCCGGTGAAACAGCTGTCCGCCGGCCGACAGGGAGAGGTTGAGCGTCGCCGACACCGGGTCCTTCAGCGGCCAGGCGACGCCGTACCTGCCGTTGCCGGTCAGTTCCCCGGCGATCGCCCGGAACTCCTCCCAGCTCCACGGGTCCTCGGGGGTCGGAACGCGCACACCCGACTCCCGGAGCCATGTCGCGTTGGCGATCAGGACCCTGGGTTCCTGGAGGAACGGCACCCCGTAGATCCCGTCCCCGAAGGTCGTCGTCTCCCAACTGTGCCGCGGGATGTCCGAGGTGAGCCGCTCGGGCAGCAGCTCGCGCAGATCGGCGAGGTAGCCGCCGTAGGCGAAGTCCGCGAGGTCGTCGGAGGCGTCGTGGATGATGTCCGGTGCCTCACCGCCCTCGAAGGAGGTGAGCAGCTGGTCGTGGACGCTCTCCCACGTCCCCTGCACATACTCGACCTCGACGCCGGGATGCGCGGCGTTCCACTCCTCCACCAGCTCCTTGTTGACCGCGACCGACTCCTCCTGCCAGGCCAGGGACTGGAAGCGGAGGGTGATACGGCCGTCGTCGGAGGAGCCCTTGTCGCCGGTGCAGCCGGTGGCGAGAAGACACAGCAGCAGCACCGCCGTCAGCCATCGTGCGCGCATCAGCTCTTCACCGCCCCGGCGAGCATGCCGCCCGTGATCCGTTTCTGGATGACCGCGAAGACGACCAGGGAGGGCAGCGTCGCGAGGAAGGCCGCGGCGGCCAGTGGGCCGAGGTCGGCCACGCCCTCCGCGCCGATGAAGTGGGTGAGGACGACCGGCAGGGTCTGTTTCTCCGGGGTCTTGAGCAGGACGAGCGCGAAGAAGAACTCGTTCCACGCGGTGATGAACGCGAACAGCGCCGTCGCCACGATGCCCGGCGCCAGCAGCGGGGCCGTCACCGACACCAGCGTCCGCAGCCTCCCGGCCCCGTCGACCGCCGCCGCCTCCTCCAGCTCGGCGGGCACTGCCCGTACGTAGCCGACGAGCATCCACAGCGCGAACGGCAGCGCCCACACCACGTACACCATGATCAGTCCGGGCACGGAGTTGATCAGCCGGAGGTTCTTCAGCACCAGGAAGAGCGGAATGATCACCAGCACGAACGGGAACGCCTGGCTGACCACCACCCAGCCGGTCGCCAGCCGCGACAGCGTCGTACGGTGCCGGGCCATGACGTACGCCATCGGGATCGCGATCAGTACGGCGACGACGGCCGCGCCGAGCGCCGCGACCAGCGAGTTCAGCGCGGCCTGAAGCAGGGGCTGTTCGTCGAAGGCCTGCCGGAAGTTGGCGAGGGTCGGGTTCTGAGGGATCCAGGTGGGATGCAGACTGCCCAGCTCGCGGGCCGGTTTGAAGGCGGTGGAAACCAGCCAGAGGAAGGGGAACGCGAGGAAGACGAGATACGCGAGGAGGGCCACGTACTGGCCGGTGCGGGCTGCCCTGCTGGTCCTCATGCCTCACCGCCCCGCCGCAGCCGGCCGACCAGATGGAAGGCGAGGATGATCGAGATCACCGCGACCATCACACATCCCATCGCCGCCGCGTACCCGAACTGCCCGTAGCGGAAGGCCTCCTCGTACGCGAAGAGCATCGGCAGGCGGGTGCGGCCGCCGGGGCCGCCGTTGGTCAGGACGTAGACCAGGGCGAAGGAGTTGAAGTTCCAGATCAGGTTGAGCGCCGAAATCGCGAGGGCGACGGGCCTGATGGCGGGCCAGGTGACCGTGCGGAAGCGGCGCCAGGCGCCCGCGCCGTCCATCGCGGCGGCCTCGTGCAGTTCGCGCGGGGTGTTCTGCAGGCCGGCGAGCAGGGCGACGGTGGTCTGGGGCATGCCCGCCCAGACGCCGACCACTATGACGGCGGGCAGCGCGGTGGCCAGTCCGCTCAGCCAGTCGCGGCCGTCGCCGAGGCCCAGGTCGCGGAGGGTCTCGTTGAGGATGCCTGCGTCCGGGTTGTAGACCAGCCGCCACATGATGCCGACGACCACCTCGGGCATCGCCCACGGGATGATCGCGAGCGCCCGCGCCAGCCAGCGCAGCCGTAACCGCTGGTTGAGGAGCAGCGCGAGTCCGAGGGCGAGCAGGAACTGCGGCACGGTCACCCCGACGGCCCACAGCAGGCCGATGCGGAACGAGTCCCAGAAGAGGGTGTCGTGCAGCAGGTCCTGGAAGTTGAGCGTGCCGATCCACCGGGTGGGCTCGGTGCGGCCGGACTGCGCGTCGGTGAACGCGAGCGCGATCCCGTACAGGAGTGGTCCGACGCTCAGCACCAGGATGGGGATCAGCGCGGGCAGCACCAGGAACCAGGCGCCGTGGTCGAGGAGGCGCCGCTCCTTGTCCCGCGCCGGGGTGCGCCGCTTCGCCGGTCGTGGGCGCTTCGGCGTCGCGGTCGCCAAGGTCATGCCCGTCATGGTGCTGAGGACGTGAAAGGGCGTCAAGGCACCGCGCACAGGGCCCGACCTGTGCGAATGCGAGACTGGCCCCTGAATGGCGTGAACCTGACGTCCCGAGGGGGAGCGTCAGCCGTACGGACACGGAGGCCAAGGATGGACGAGGCACAGGCGCGGGACGTACTGGTCGCCGCCGGTGTGCTGCCCGGTGCGGCCGGCGAGGCGCAGCTGCTCGCCCTCGGTGAGAACGCGGTGTTCGCCGCCGGTGACCTGGTGGTCAGGGTGGGCCGCGCCGCCGAACTCCTGGACCGGGCCCGCCGCGAACTGGCCGTCGCGGCCTGGCTCGCCGAGGCGGGCGTTCCCGCCGTGCGGGCCGCCGAGTCCGAGGCGCTGCTCGTCGAGGGGCACCCGGTGACCGTGTGGCACCGCCTGCCCGACCCCGTACGTCCCGCCGGCCCCCGTGATTTGGCCGAACTCCTTCGACTGGTCCACGCCCTGCCCGCCCCTCCCTTCCCACTGCCCCGCCGTGAGCTGCTGGGCGGTGTGGAGCGCTGGCTGCGGCTCGCCGGTGACGCGATCGACCCGGCGGACGCGGACTACCTCCGTGAACGCCGCGACGGTTTCACGGCGGCCGCGGCCGCCCTCGTCCCGCACCTGCCGCCGGGGGCCCTCCACGGCGACGCGCTGCCCCGCAATGTGTATGTCGGCCCCGACGGCCCGATCCTGGTCGACCTGGAGACCTTCTCGAGCGACCTGCGTGAACACGACCTCGTCGTCATGGCCCTCTCCCACGACCGCTACGGGCTGCCCACGGAGGACTACGACGTCTTCACGGCCACATACGGCTGGGACGTGCGGGAGTGGGACGGCTGCTCCGTGCTGCGGGGTGCCCGTGAGACGGCCAGCTGCGCCTGGGTCGCCCAGCACGCGCCCAGCAACCCCAAGGCACTGGCCGAGTTCGAACGCCGCGTCGCCTCGCTGCGCGACGGTGACGAGACGGTCCGCTGGTACCCGTTCTGAGAGGGGCCTGGTCTAGGGCCCGAGTATGAGCGCCACTTCGTCGATCTCGGCGTCGCGGGCCAGGGCGAAGCCCCGGTCGTGGCCGGTGACGACGAAGCCGCACTTCTCCAGGACACGGATCGAGCCGGTGTTGTCGGCGGCGGCGTAGGCGTACAGCGGCCGGGTGGGGACGAGGTCGGTCAGGGCCGTGAGGGCGGCGGTGGCGACGCCCCGGCCCCAGTGGGCGCGGTCGATCCAGTAGGTGACCTCGCGTTCGTCCGGCGGGCCGAAGACCGCGATGCAGCCGACGGCCTCGCCGTCGGCGACCACCGTGCGGTTCAGCACCTCGGAGTCGGCGCGGAGCTTCGCCCAGTGGCTGTCGAAGAGCGCCCGGTCGTAGTGGTACGCCCCGGTGAAGGCGGCGATCCGCTGTGCCTCGGGATCGGAGAAGTGCCGCCAGAAGAACGGCAGGTCACTGTCACGTACTTCGCGGAGGGAGATTCCGGCGGCCGTCATACCGTCTCGTCCTCCAACTCGCGCAGGGGCCAGATCGCGTCCACGACCGCTTCCGGGTTGCCCTTGCGGCGGAGGAAGGACTGGAAGTCGGCGGCCCACTCGGCATACCAGTCGATCTGGCGGCGGTGCAGCTCGGCCGGGCCGAGGGCGGCGACCTTCGGGTGGCGCTGGGCTATCGCGCGGGCGAGGCGGGCGGCGGCGAGGGCGTCGGCGGAGGCGTCGTGCGCGGCGTCGAGCGGGACGCCGTACTCGGCGCAGACCGCTTCGAGGTTGCGCTTGCCCCGGCGGTAGCGGTCGACGGAGCGGTCGATCGTGTACGGGTCGACGACCGGCGCCGGGTCGATGCCGCCGAGCCGGTCACGCAGGGACGGCAGGCCGTGCCGGCGCAGCTCGGCGGAGAGGAGGGTGAGGTCGAAGGCCGCGTTGTACGCCACGACCGGGACGCCCGTCTTCCAGTAGGAGACGAGGACGTCGGCGATGGCGTCGGCGACCTGGTCGGCCGGTCTGCCCTCGGCCGTCGCGCGGGCGTTGGTGATGCCGTGCACCGCCACCGCCTCCTCCGGGATCTCCATGCCCGGGTCGGCGAGCCATTCCCGGTGCCCGACCGGCTCCCCGTCCCTGACCTCGATCACCGCGCCCGTGACGATGCGCGCCTCGCGCGGGTCCGTCCCGGTGGTCTCCAGGTCGAAGCCGATCAGCAGCTGCCGGTGCCAACCCATGCTGGCCCCCCTTCTTGGTGGTGCGTTCCCCCAGTGGTCTCCACCCTCCCATGGGCCACTGACAATCCGAGGACCGCATTCCGCTTGGCGGCCCGCCACCGAGGCCGGGCAGTCCTCATGACACGGGCCGGGAGTCCGCCCACGCCACTTCGAACTCCTCGCGGTATGTATCGAAAAGCCCGACTTCGCCGTTCTCGTCGGCCTTGAGGACGCGGTTGCCGCCGCGCAGGACAAGCACCGGCGCCTCCATGCCCCGGGCACGCCGCAGATAGGTCTGGACGACCGCGACACCGTCCGAGCCGTCGCCGTCGACCAGATACGCGGTGAACCGGGGGGTCTCGTCGAAGACCTGGATCTCGAAGGCGCCGGGGTCGCGCAGCCGGGAGCGGACCCGGCGCATATGGAGGATGTTCATCTCCACGGCCCGGCTCAACTCGCCGCGTTTTATGCCGAGTTCGCGCTCGCGTCGCTTCACCGCGCTGGACGCGGGGTTGAGGAAGAGCAGCCGCACCCGGCAGCCCGACTCGGCGAGCCGCATCAGCCGCCGCCCCGAGAAGTTCTGCACGAGCAGGTTCAGGCCTATGCCGATGGCGTCGAGGCGGCGGGCGCCGGCGAAGAGGTCCTCGGCGGGGAACTGCCGCAGCAGCCGTACCCGGTCGGGGTGGACGCCGACCACGTCCGCGTACCGGTCGCCGACCAGGTCCTCGACCGCGTCGACGGGCAGCCGGCGCGCGGACGGCACGTCACTGCCCGCGCCCAGGATCTCCAGCAGCTTCGCCGAGGCACGCTCGGCCTGCGCGAGGACCGCCTCGGACAGGGCCCGGTTGCGGGAGACGACGTTCCGGGTGACCTCCAGCTCGTCCAGGGCCAGTTCCACGTCGCGCCGCTCGTCGATGTACGGCTCGAAGCAGGGCCAGTGCTGCACCATCAGCTCACGCAGCTGGGGCAGGGTGAGGAAGCTGAGCACGTTGTCGTCGGCGGGGTCGAGCAGATAGCCCTTGCGGCGGCTGACCTCGCGTACCGCGACGGCGCGCTGGACCCACTCCTGTCCGGCGGGTCCGGCGGCGGCGACCACCCAGTCGTCGCCGTGGACGGGCTCGTAGATGGGGCGCAGCACGGCGGCCACCACGGCGCGCAGCCGCTGTTCGACGAGGTTCAGCCAGATGTAGGCACGGCCGGCCCGCTGGGCGCGCGTACGCACTTCGAGCCAGGCGTCGGCGTTCCAGTCCAGTTCCGGGCCGATGGACCCCATCTCCATCGGCCGTGCCAGGGACACCGCGCCGGGTGGGACATCTGTGGAGTTCCCCTCGTGACCCGCGTCGTCCGCGTCACCAGGAGGCAACTCCAGCCCTCCCGAGCCCACCCACGCACCGCCTTCCGCTCCCCCGAGCTCACCCCTACTCAACGATCAAGGAAGGGTACTCCGGTAGCGCCCGGCGATGCAGCCCGATGGACAGGTCGTTTCTCAACCTCCGCAGGTGACTTGGCCGTTCCGGCCGGTGACCGCGTCGGGAGTGAGCTGATTCATAGCGGTCGGGCCGAGGTGACCGACACTGGCGGCCCCCGGCACGTCAGGATGTGCCCTGCAGTGGGCAGGAGGGACGTATGTCCTAGGAGGTTCCATCAGTTTGGGGGAGACTCCACCCGGAGTCGCCCCCAGGGGCGCGCGACAACTGGAAGAGTCGTATCCATGCAGGTCTGGCCTGGACAGGCGTATCCGCTCGGCGCCACCTACGACGGCGCCGGTACCAACTTCGCGGTCTTCTCGGAGGCCGCGCATCGAGTAGAGCTGTGTCTGCTGGACGACGACGGCTCCGAGACGGCGGTGGAACTGCGCGAGACGGACGCGTTCGTACGGCACGCGTATCTGCCCGGCGTGATGCCCGGGCAGCGGTACGGCTTCCGTGTGCACGGCCCGTACGCGCCCGAGCGCGGGCTGCGCTGCAACTCGGCGAAGCTGCTCCTCGATCCGTACGCGCGTGCGATCAGCGGCTCCGTGAAGTGGGGCGAGGAGGTGTACGGCTATCACTTCGGTGCGCCCGACAAGCGCAACGATCTCGACTCGGCGCCCCACATGATGACGTCGGTGGTGGTCAACCCGTACTTCGACTGGGGCGACGACCGGCGGCCCCGCACCGAGTACCACCACACGGTGATCTACGAGGCCCATGTCAAGGGCCTCACCATGCGGCATCCGGGGCTGCCCGAGGAGCTGCGCGGCACGTACGCGGCGCTCGCCCACCCGGCGATCATCGAGCATCTGACCGAACTGGGTGTCACGGCGCTGGAGCTGATGCCCGTACACCAGTTCGTGAACGACCATCGTCTGGCCGACATGGGCCTCAGCAACTACTGGGGCTACAACACGATCGGTTTCTTCGCCCCGCACAACGCGTACGCCTCCTGGGGCGACCGGGGGCAGCAGGTGCTGGAGTTCAAGTCGGCGGTGCGGGCGCTGCACGAGGCCGGGATCGAGGTCATCCTCGACGTGGTCTACAACCACACCGCCGAGGGCAACCACCTGGGTCCGACGCTGTCGTTCAAGGGCCTCGACAACCCGTCGTACTACCGGCTGACGGATGATCCCCGCTACTACATGGACACGACCGGGACCGGGAACTCCCTGCTCATGCGGTCCCCGCACGTGCTCCAACTGATCATGGACTCGTTGCGGTACTGGGTCACCGAGATGCATGTGGACGGGTTCCGCTTCGACCTCGCGGCGACGCTGGCCCGGCAGTTCCACGAGGTGGACCGGCTGTCGTCGTTCTTCGACCTCGTCCAGCAGGATCCCGTGGTCTCCCAGGTGAAACTGATCGCCGAGCCCTGGGACGTCGGCGAGGGCGGGTACCAGGTGGGGAACTTCCCGCCGCTGTGGACCGAGTGGAACGGAAAGTACCGGGACACGGTCCGGGACCTGTGGCGGGGCGAGCCGCGCACCCTCGCGGAGTTCGCCTCCCGGCTGACCGGCTCGTCCGATCTGTACCAGGACGACGGGCGGCGCCCGCTGGCCTCCATCAACTTCGTGACCTGCCACGACGGGTTCACGATGCGGGATCTCGTCTCCTACAACGGCAAGCACAACGACGCGAACGGCGAGGACAACCGGGACGGGGAGAGCCACAACCGTTCCTGGAACTGCGGGGCCGAGGGCGAGACCGACGACCCCGGGGTGCGGGCGCTGCGGGTCCGGCAGATGCGGAACTTCATCGCCACGCTGATGCTGTCGCAGGGCGTGCCGATGCTCAGCCACGGGGACGAGTTCGCGCGGACGCAGGGCGGCAACAACAACGCGTACTGCCAGGACAACGAGGTGTCCTGGGTGCCGTGGCCCTCCGGGGAGAGCGGCGGGGATTCCGGGGACGGTGACGTCTTCGGGGATCTGCTGGAGTTCACGCGGGCGATGGTGTGGCTGCGGAAGGACCATCCCGTGTTCCGGCGGCGGCGGTTCTTCCACGGGCGGCCGGTGGAGGGGACGCACGACGAGCTGTCGGACATCGCCTGGTTCACACCGGAGGGGCCGGAGATGACACAGCGGGACTGGGACTCGGCGCGGGCGGGAGCGGTGACCGTGTTCCTGAACGGGAACGCGATCTCCGAGCCGGGTTCGCGCGGCGAGCGGATCAGCGACGACTCGTTCCTGTTGATGGTCAACGCGTCGGCGGCGGCGCTGGAGTTCGTGGTGCCGGTCAATCATGGGCCGCAGTGGCAGATGGTGGTGGATACGGGTCGGGAGGACGCGATTCCGGTGGATGGGCCGAAGGTGGCGGCCGGAGAGCGGGTGACTCTGGTCGATCGGAGTCTGGCGGTGTTCAGGAGGCCGACCTAGTTCGCCGGATACAGGCGTCCTCGCGTGTCACGGTGCTCCAAATGTCGCGTGGCGGGTACGTAGGACTTCATGACCTCTGTCGTGCCTACCGCCACCTACCGGCTGCAGCTTCAGCCCTCGTTCCCGTTCGCCGCCGCCGTGGACGCCGTCCCCTACATCGCCTCCCTGGGCGTCTCCCATCTCCATCTCTCCCCCGTGCTGGAGGCCGTGCCGGGGTCCGCGCACGGCTACGACGTGGTCGATCACGGGCGGGTGCGGGGGGAGCTCGGGGGCGAGGAAGGGTTGCGGGCGCTGGCCCGGACCGCTCGGGAGCACGGGCTCGGGCTCGTCCTGGACATCGTGCCCAATCACATGGCCATGGCGCCTCGGCACAACCGGGCGCTGTGGGACGTCCTGCGGGAGGGGCCGGAGTCGGCGTACGCGCGGTGGTTCGACATCGACTGGGAGGCCCAGGGCGGTCGGGTGCTGTTGCCGGTGCTCGGGGGGCCGCTGGGGGCGGAGATCGAGCAGTTCGTGGTGGACGGGCGGGAGCTGCGCTACTACGAGCATGTGTTCCCCCTGCGGGAGGGCACCGAGAAGCTGCCGTTGCCGCAGCTGCTGGACGCGCAGTGGTACCGGCCCGTGTGGTGGCGACTGGCCCGTACGGAGCTGAACTACCGGCGGTTCTTCAGCATTTCGGAGCTCATCGGGGTGCGCGTGGAGGAGCCGGACGTCTTCGACGCCACGCACGCCAAGATCCTTCAGCTGCTGGAGGAGGGAGTCGTCGACGGGCTGCGCGTCGACCATCCCGACGGGCTCGCCGACCCCGACGCCTATCTGCGGCGGCTGCACGAGGCCACCGGTGGGCGGTGGACCGTCGTCGAGAAGATCCTGGCGGACGGGGAGGCGCTGCCCGCGGCCTGGCCGGTCGCGGGGACCACCGGCTATGACGCGCTGCGGCACGTCGACGGGCTGTTCACCGATCCGGCGGGAGCGGGTGAGCTGCTGGGGCAGTACCGGCGGTTCACGGCAGCGCAGTCCGACCGGGGCGGCGAGTGGGACCCGACCGTACGGCGGGCCGCGTACCGGGTGCTCACGCACGAGCTGGTCGCGGAGGTGGAGCGGCTCACGCGGGCGGCGCACCGGCTGTGTGAGCGCTCCCCCGATCCCGCCCTGCGCGACCACGCGCCGTGGGCGCTGCGCACCGCGCTGTGCGAGCTGCTCGCACGGATGGAGGTGTACCGCCCGTATGCCTCCCAGGACGCCTCCCTCGTCGTCACCGAGGAGGCGGCGGCCGAGGCGCGTGCCGTGTTCGTGGTGCCCGAGGAGGCCCGGTCGGTGGATGCCGTGCGGGATCTGGTGCTGGGTCGGGCCGGTGCCGGGCCGGAGCAGAGGGAGTTCCGGGCGCGGTTCGCGCAGACCTCGTCGGCGCTGCGGGCGAAGTCGGTGGAGGACACGGCGTTCTACCGCTATGTGCCGTTGCTGGCCGCCAACGAGGTGGGCGGGGATCCGGGCAGTCCGGCCGTGTCGCCGGAGGACTTCCACGCGTACTGCGCGCGGGTGCAGCGGGACTGGCCGGTCATGGGGACCGTGTTGTCGACGCACGACACCAAGCGCAGCGCGGATGTGCGGGCGGCGATCGCGGTGCTCGGGGAGTGCCCGCAGCGGTGGGCCGATGTGCTGGCGGAGGTGACGCGGGACGGTGCGGGGGTGCCGGACGCGCAGCTGGCGTGGGCGGCCTGGCAGACGGCGTTCGGGCTCGGGCCGGCGGAGGAGGAGCGGCTGCAGGGTGCGCTGCTGAAGCATGTGCGGGAGGCGGGGCTGTACACGTCCTGGACCGAGCAGAACCCGGAGTACGAGCGGGCGGTGGCGGAGTTCGTCGCGCTGGGGCCCGCCGTGGACACCCGTGTCGCCGCACTGCGGGAGGAACTGGAGCCGCATGTGCGGGCGAACGGTCTCGCGGCGGCCCTGGTGCAGCTGACGATGCCGGGGGTGCCGGACGTGTACCAGGGGACGGAGGACGAGTACCGGGCGTTGGTGGACCCGGACAACCGGCGGCCCTTCGCGCCGCGGGAGGGGACGTCCGACAGGTTCCGGGTGACCTCGGCCGCGCTGGGGCTGCGCCGGCGACGGCCGGAGGTGTTCGGGGACGCGGCGACCTACGTACCGCTCACGGCCGACGGGCCGGGGACCGGGCACTGTGTGGCCTTCGCGCGCTCCGGTCAGGTGGTCACGGCTGTCACACGGCTGTCGCTGCGGCTGGCGGAAGCCGGGGGCTGGGGGGACACGCGGCTGACGCTGCCGGAGGGACGGTGGGTCGATGTGCTCGGCGAGGGGCGGGAGTTCACGGGTGACGTGCGGGTGGCGGACCTCTTCGAGGCGCTGCCGGTCGCGCTGCTGGAGCGGGCCACCGGGTGACGGTGACGCGACCGCCGGGTAGCGGCGGCTCCCGTACCGGGTGACGGCGAATGCGACCGGGCGCCCCTGGGAGCCGCCCCTTACACGGAAGGACACTGGGCATGTCCCCCATTCGGCTCGGTCCGGTGGAGCGGATGCTGATGCCAGGTGGACTGGACGGGGGTGGGTCTCCTGTTGAAGCTCGGTTATCCCACGGTGGCGGAACTGGAGTCCTCGGCACGGGCCTTGACGGCCCGTCGGCCGGGGCTGTGCACGCTGCGGCGGATCGGTGTCTCACGTGGGGGCCGGCCGCTGCGGCTGCTGTCCGTGGGCCACGCCAGACGTGCGGTCCTGGTCGTCGCGGGCGCCCACGCGAACGAACCGGCCGGCGGCTCCACGGTGCTCGCGCTGGCCGAACGGGTCGCGCGGGAGCGGGAGTTACGGGCCGGTGTCTCCTGGCACTTCGTGCTCTGCGCGGACCCGGACGGGGCGAGCCTGCACACGCCTTTGGCGCCACGCACCCTCCTCGACTACCACCTGGGATTCTTCCGGCCGGCCGGTCCCGAGCAGCCGGAGTGGTCGCCGTCGGTGCTGGCGCCGGACCGGCTGCCGCCCGAGACGCGGGCCCTGCTGAGCGTGCTGGACGAGCTGCGGCCCTACCTCCAGGTGACCCTGCACGGCACCGATCTCGGCGGCAGCTGGGTGCAGTTGACGAAGGACCTGCCGGGGCTCGCCGAGCCGTTCGCCAAGTCCGCGGCCGAGCTGGGCATACCCGTGGAGAGGGGCGCCTCCGATGCCGCCGGCTGGCCCGTGTCCGGGCCCGGTGTGTTCGTCATGCCACGGCCCGGCAACCACGCCGCGTACCCGAGCATGCCGGACGACGCCCGGCACAGCACCTGGTACCACGCCCACCGGTACGGCGGTCTGACGGCGGTCGTCGAGGTGCCGATGTGGGCGAGCGACCTGGTGGACGACATCGCCCCGCACCCGGCCCCGGCGGCGGCGCTGCGGCATCTGGCGCGGCGGCTCCTCACGGACACGGGCCGGGTGGAGCGGGTCCTCGCCGAGGCGCTGCCCCGGCTGCCGGGTCCCGAGGGGCCGTTGCTGCGGGCCGCCCGGTGGGCGCTGGCCCTGGTGCCCGGGCTGGCGCGGGACTGGACCGACGGGCCGCCGCCGGACCTGTCGACGGCGTACGTCGGCAGTGTGGACGCGTTCGGGCGGCGGCTTCCGCTGCGGGCCGCGGCGATGCTGCGGCGGGTCCTGGTGGATGCCGACGACCCGGGGGCGCCCCTCCTAGAAGAGCTCGTCACCGAGTGGTGCGAGTCTTTCGCCGACCGGTTCCGTGCGCGGTGGGTGCCGGTGTGCGACCAGGTCGAGCATCAGGTGCGTACGGTGCTGGCGGCTGCCTTGTACGCGCGGCCGGACGGGGTGGGCTGAGGGCGCTACCGGGGCGCCCCGGTGTGTGGTGGGGCGGCTGCGGCTGCGTGGGGGCTGGTCGCGCGGTTCCCCGCGCCCCTTCCGGGGCGCCGGTCAGTCCGACAGGGCGAACACCGCTCCTGTCCGGGCCGTCATCACGCAGCCGTTCACGAACGTCTGCTCGTAGGTGACCGTTCGGCCGTTCCACCAGCCCTGTGCCGTGGCCCGGACGGGGGCGTAGATCTGGGTGCAGATGGCGTCCTTGTGGGGGATGCGGGTGATGTCGCCGTCGGCCCCGTGGAGTTCCGCGCAGGCCTCGCCGGCCCGGCCGTGGCCCTGGGGCGGGTCGCAGAGCAGGAGGGTGCCTCGGGTGTCGGAGGGGTGGGCGTCGCCCCGGGTGAGGGTGACGTAGAGCCAGTCTCCCTGGACGGCGGTCGCCGGGGCGGGGGCCGAGGCGCCGAGGGTGAGGAGCGCGAGGACGGCCAGCAGACCGGCGCGTACCGCGTGGGTGGGGTTCGTCATTCCCGGTGCATCGGCACGGCGGGCTCGGAACTCCATCCCGGCTCACCCGAATGGGAGTCGTGTGGGCGCCCGGCCGCCAGTTCGAACGCGGCGAGGACCACGCGGGCCTGGTACTCCGCCTGGCGGGCGACGGGGATCCAGCGCGCCCCGTAGCCGTCGCGGTAGTCGGCGCACCACTCGTCGACGAGCCGGTCCAGCTCGGGCAGCGCGCCCGCCGGGTCGTGTCCGGCGCGGGTCACCAACTGGTGCAGCAGGCCGGCGGTGCGCAGGGCGACCCGGCGGCCGGAGAGGGCGAGGGTGGTGAGCCGGGCGGTGTCGAGCGGGGGCAGCGGCCGGGCGGCGCCGTCGTGGACGTCGGGGTCCCAGGAGTCGGCGACGCCCGGAGCGACCAGGAGGTAGTCGTCGACCGGGGCGAGGAGCCGGGCGGCGTCCGGGCCGCCGCTCACCGAGGGGCGGATGCGGGTGAGGATGCCCTCCAGGAGTCGGGTGTCGCGGCGCAGGGTGCGGCTGACGGTGCGCAGGACGGCGTCGGCGTCGGGCGACGGGGAGGCGTCCTCGACGGCGGTGACGCCCCACATGGGGGCCTCGACGACGGCGGTGACCGTGCCGTGGCGGTGCGGGTGGTACCAGGTGGACTCGACCGCCGCCTCGGTGATGGCGGCGGCCAGATCGCCCCGGCGCGGGGGCGGGATGCGGTAGACGGCGGGGCCGAGGCAGGGCCAGTACAGGGTGTCGTACGGGCTCAGTTCGCGCGGGATACGGAGGCGGGCGGCGGTGTGGGCGACGCGCTGGACGAGGCCCGGCAGTTCACGGGTCAGTTCGACGAAGCCGCCGCCGACGTCGACGCCGTGCAGCGAGCACTGGAGGAAGGGCCGCAGTTCGTCCTGGAGGTCGAGCAGGGCGCGGGTCTCCGGCAGGGCGGCTCCGGCGGCGCCGTCGGGCAGCCACTCGGGCTGTTCCAGGAAGCCGGGGCGGAAGAAGCGCCGGAAGTAGTGGCCGAGGGTGTACGGGCCGGACAGCCAGCCCTCGTTGCGGCGGGAGCCGTCGGGGTCGAGGCTCAGCAGCAGGTTCCAGGTGGTGTCGGCGGCGTCGGTCAACCGGGGGTCGGCCAGGGCCCGTTCGGCGAGTCTGAGGACCGTGGCGCCGCCGACGGGTTCGTTGGCGTGCGGTCCGGCGACGATCAGGGTGTGGCGGCTGCCCCGTCCGACGGACAGCAGCCACATCGGTGTGCCCGCCCGTGAGGTGCCCACGCGGCGCAGCCGGGCGCGGTGCGGATGTCGGGCGGCGAGTGCCGCTGCGCGGGCGGACAACTCGTCCACAGTGGGGTAGCGGAGGAGTGGCGGCAGGGCACACCTCCACGGATGTGGTGTCGTCGGTTCACCTGGTGTGCATGGTGTAAGCACAGTGAGTCATGGCCGAGAAGGTACGTCAACACCTTGGAAGGGAAGGGCAGTTGAGAAACTCGCTGCGTAAATCCCAGGCCATAGCTTCGTGGTGGGGTCGATGGTGCGGTCACTCCGAGGAGAGACGGAACGTCATCCGGCCGAAACTCACCTGATCGCCGTCCTTCACGACGGCCGCACCGATCACCCGACGGCCGTTGACCGTGGTGCCGTTGGTGGAGCCGAGGTCGCGCAGGATCCACATGCCGCCCTGCCGGGTCAGCTCGGCGTGGACACGGGAGACCGTCTCGTGGCTGAGCCGGAGTCCGCTCGCGGGGTCGCGGCCGATGCGCAGGCCGTGGCCGCTCGCCGGGTGCGGCAGCTGGAGCTTGGGCAGCCGCTCGGCCTGCCAGGCCCGGCGCAGCTTCACGCCGAAGCCGGAGACCGCGCCGACGGTGCCGAGCACCAGCCGGGACCAGCGGTTCTCGGCGGGCAGGTCGGCGGTGAGGGCGGCGAGTTCGTCGGAGCGGCGGGCGATGAGCGCCAGCTCCATCCGCCGGATGAACGTGTCGTGCGACAGCCGGCCCAGCGCGACGCCGTCACGGAGCACCCTCAGCGCGCGGTCGCGCTCCGCGTCCGACAACCGCGCGGGGTACGTGTGGAACTCGAAGGACGACGTCACGCAGGTGATTGTCGGTCAGGGGGGCCGGAGGTGTCCAGACAACCCGTAAACGGTGACCATCCGCGGACATGCGGGAGGACAGGACGACTCGCGCGGCAAATGCACCGATCCGAGCGCGTGCCGGTCCCGTTTGCCGCACGATGGACGGGCAAGCCTCTGACTACCCAGGACCACGACCGGCAGCCGAGGGAGAACCGTTCCGTGCAGTTCGAGGTGTGGGCACCGCAGGCCGACCGACTGACACTCCACCGCGCGGGCGCCACGCACGCGATGGAGCGCGATCCGCGGCGGCCGGGATGGTGGACGGCCGAGGCGGACGCCTCGGACGGCACGCGGTACGGATTCGCCGTCGACGACGGCCCCGTACGGCCCGATCCGCGCTCGCGCCGCCAGCCGGACGGCCCCGACGGGCTGAGCGCGGTCGTCGACCACGGACGGTACGCGTGGCGCGCTCCGTGGACCGGGCGCGGGCTGCCGGGCGCGGTGCTCTACGAGCTGCACGTGGGCACGTACACCCCCGAGGGCACACTGGACGCGGCCGCCGGGCGTCTCCCCCACCTCGTCGAACTGGGCGTCACACACGTCGAGTTGATGCCGCTGTGCCCGTTCCCCGGGACGCACGGCTGGGGCTACGAGGGCGTCTGCCTGTGGGCCGTGCACGAGCCGTACGGCGGTCCCGAGGCGCTGAAGCGGTTCGTGGACGCGGCGCACGAGCTGGGTCTCGGGGTGGTGCTCGACGTCGTGCACAACCACCTCGGCCCCTCCGGCAACTATCTCCCCGTCTTCGGCCCCTACTTCACCGAGCGGCACCACACGCCCTGGGGCGCGGCCGTCAACCTGGACGCGCCCGGCTCGGACGAGGTGCGGGCGTACTTCCTGGGCAGTGCCCTGGCCTGGCTGCGCGACTACCGCCTCGACGGTCTGCGCCTGGACGCGGTCCACGCGCTCAGGGACACGCGGGCCCTGCACTTCCTGGAGGAGCTGTCCACAGCGGTGGACGCGCTCGCCGAGGAGGTGGACCGGCCGCTGTTCCTGATCGCCGAGTCGGACCTGAACGACCCGCGCCTGGTCACCCCGCGCGCCCAGGGCGGCCTGGGGCTGCACGCCCAGTGGAACGACGACTTCCACCACACCCTGCACACCACCCTGACCGGTGAGTCGCAGGGCTACTACGAGGACTTCGCACGCGCGGGCCTGGCCGGTCTGGCGAAGACGCTGACGGGCGGCTACTTCCACGACGGCACGTACTCGTCGTTCCGGGAGCGCCGCCACGGACGCCCCCTGGACCGTACGAGCGTGTCGGCGCACCGTCTGCTGGGCTACACCCAGACCCACGACCAGATCGGCAACCGCGCCCAGGGCGACCGCCTCGCCGCCTCCCTCTCCCCCGGTCTGCTGGCCTGCGCGGCCGCGCTCGTCCTCACGGGCCCCTTCACCCCCATGCTCTTCATGGGCGAGGAGTGGGCCGCCTCCACGCCCTGGCAGTTCTTCACCGACCACACCGATCCGGAACTCGCCGAGGCCGTACGGCGGGGGCGGCGCCGGGAGTTCGCGGCGCACGGCTGGGCCGAGGAGGACGTACCGGACCCGCAGGACCCCGCGACCCGCGACCGCTCGTGCCTCGACTGGTCCGAGCCGGCGCGTGAGCCCCACGCCCGGATGCTGGCCTGGTACCGCACCCTCATCACTCTCCGGCGCGCCTTCCCCGACCTCTCCGACCCCGACCTCTCCGACGTCAAGGTCGCGTTCGACGAGGAGGCGGGCTGGTTCGGCTTCCGGCGGGGGGATGTCCGGGTGGCGCTGAACCTCGGCAAGGAGACGGCCGCGATTCCGGTCGGGGTGCCGCATGCGCGCGTCCTGGCGTCCTGGGATCCGGTGGAGGCGCCGGGGGCGGACGGGGTGCTGACCCTGGGCGGGGAGTCGTGTGTGGTGCTGACGGTGGCGTGACTCTCAGCTACGCGAACGAGCGTCAGTCCTCGCCCCGCAGATCCGTCACCCTCTCCAGCAGGATCGCCTCCCACGTGCGCCGCAGGCGGTCCCGGAGGACCGGGAGAGGGGCGGACGCGCGGCCACGCAGGCCCTCCGACAGGGCGATGACCGTGTCGCAGCGGGCCAGCCAGAGGCCGCGCAGGCAGGGGCGGGCGCCGTAGCCCGCCAGGGTCGCGGCGCGGACGGCGGCCGGGGAGCCGACGGCCGTGGCGAGGCCGGCGATGTCCTCGGCGGGGTCGCCGACGACCGCGTCGGCCCAGCCGAGGACCCCCCGGACCCGCCCGTCGGCGCTGACGACGAGGTGGTCGCCCGTGAGCCCGTGGTGGACGAGGACCGCCGCCGGCGCGGCCAGTTGCGCGGCAGTCGCCGGCGTGAGCTGCCCGAGCCGGGCCGCATCGAACTCGTCGGCCTCGGCGAGGTGCCGTGCCGCGCGCCCCGCGGCCGTACGCAGCGTCTCCAGCGAGCGCGGCGCGAGCCGGGGCACCCCCAGCGTCTCGGCCTGCCGCGGCGGCACGTCGCGCAGCCCCGTGAGGAGTCCCGCCAGATCGTCCTCGCCCACGGCGGACACGTCGTGGGCCTCCGCCGTACCGCCCGGGAGTCTCGTGTCGAGCGTGTAGGTGAGGCCCCCGGCCCATTCGCCGTGGGCGACGCTCACCGGGACGGCGACGCCGAGGTGCGGGCGGACCAGGTCCCGCAGCCGCAGTTCACGCCGCTGCCGCCCGACGGCGTGCCGGTCGGGCGCGAGGCGCAGCACATGACGGTTGCCGACCCACCAGGTGCGGTGCGTCTCGTCCCCGGCGACGGGCCGTACGTCGGGTCCCTCGCCGCCGCGCCGGCCGTCCCCGTTCTTCAGCAGGGAACGGACCAGCCGGCGGACGCTGTCCGCGGTGGGTGTCGGTGCCTGGGTCATGGTCGCGCCGTCGTCCGGGGGTTCAGGGGAGCGGGGGTACGTGGTCGGTCACTCCACTATCGCCATCTCACGCGGGGTGTTGTTGAGGCGCAGGCCGCCGTCCTCGGTCACCGTCACGATGTCCTCGATGCGTACGCCGAACCGGCCCGGCAGATAGATCCCGGGTTCGACCGAGAAACACATGCCGGGCACGAGGGGCCGCTCCTCGCCCTCGATCATGTACGGCGGCTCGTGGGTGGTGACGCCGATGCCGTGCCCGGTGCGGTGGATGAAGCGGTCGCCGTACCCGGCCTCGGTGATGACCGCGCGGGCGGCCCGGTCGACGTCCTGGCAGGCGGCGCCCGGCCGTACCGCGCGGAAGCCGGCCTCCTGGGCGGCGCGTACGACGTCGTGCACCTCGCGCTCCTCGGCGGCCGGTTCGCCGACGTGGACGGTACGGGAGGTGTCGGAGCCGTAGCCGTCCTTGAGGCCGCCGAAGTCGAGGACCACCATGTCGCCGTGCCCGATGACGCGGTCGCCCGCCTCGTGGTGCGGGTTGGCGCCGTTCGGGCCGGAGGCGACGATGGTGAAGTCGACCTGTGCGTGCCCGAACCGCCGCAGCAGCGCGGCGAGTTCGGCGGCGACCTCGGTCTCCCGGCGCCCGGCGAAGGGGACCCGGCGGATCTCCTCGTACGCCCGGTCGGCGGCGGCGCCCGCCGCCGCCATCCGCTCCAGTTCGGCCGCGTCCTTCACCGCCCGCAGCATCGGCAGGGTCTCGGTGAGGGCGACGTACGTCGTCCCGGGCAGCCGCCGCCGCAGGCCCAGCAGGTGCAGTGCCCAGGTGTTGTCGCTGACGCCGAAGCGGCCGCGTGGGCCGAGGAGGGGGGCGGCCGCCTCGTAGGGGTCCTTGCCGTCGGTCCAGTCGCGGAGGGTGAGCGCGGGCCCGCCGGGTGCCTCAGCGGCGTCCGGGGCCTCCAGGGTGGGCACGACCAGCACCGGGTCCTCGCCGTCCCGCAGCACCAGCATCGTCAGCCGCTCGGTCTCCGGGGGCCGGTGCCCCGTCAGCCACACCAGGTCCGGGCCGGGCGCGACCAGCAGTCCGTCGAGCCCGGCCTCCGCGGCGGCCCGCGCCGCCCGCCGCATCCGGGCCCGGTAGTCGTCGGCGGTGAAGGGAGTGGGCGCGGCACCGGTCGTGCCGGTCGCGGGCCCGTCGCTGGGCGTGCCGGTCATCATGCCTCCGCGTGCTCGGAGTTCCCTGGGGCTACGGGGAGCATCCTGCCCCTCCGCCGCACCACACGCGAGCCGATTGCGCCGTGGCGTCGGCGGCCTAATGCTTGAGAATTGCTCAGCCGTTAGATCTAATGCTTGGATGCGACCATTCCGTTAAGTCACCGCCGTGAGGGAGGCGTACGACGATGCTCGTACTCGCGCACATCAGTGATCTGCATATGGACGGGAGCGAGCGGGCGACCCGTCGGGCCGAGCGGGTGCGGGATCTGCTGTGGGGGCTGCCGGGGCGGGTGGACGCGTTGCTGGTGACCGGGGACATCGCGGACCACGGCACGGAGGCCGAGTACGAGGAGACGGCACGCATCCTGGGCCTGCGGGAGGGCGGGGCACCCTTCCCGGTGCTCACCTGCCCGGGCAACCACGACAGCCGGGCGCCCTATCGCAAGGCGCTGCTCGGGGAGCCGGCCGCCGACGGGCCGGTCAACAGCGTGCACGTCTTCACGGACGCGGCCGTACTGATGTGCGACTCCAGCATTCCGGGGCAGGACGAGGGCGAGCTGGACGCGCAGACGTACGCCTGGATCGAGGACACCCTCGACGAACTCGACGGTGACCGGCCAGTGCTGCTGGCGTTCCACCACCCGCCGGTGACCCTGCACCATCCCCTGCCGGATGCCTACCAGTTGGGCCGGCCCGCCACGCTGGCGCGGCTCCTGGAGCGTCGGCCGGAGATCGCGGGGCTCGTCACCGGGCACGCCCACACACCCGCCGCGACCACCTTCGCCGGGCGCCCGCTCGTCGTCGGACCCGGCGTCACCTGGACGCTGCGGCTGCCCTGGGAGGGCGAGCAGGTCGCGGACCGGGAGGCGCCGCCCGGGCTCGCGTTCCACGTACTGGACGACGAGGGACGGCTGACGAGCCACTTCAGGGTGGCCGCGTAGGGGGCGCGGGAGGCGTGCGGGAGGCGTGCGGGAGGCCGATCACCGTGCCGGGCCTGGTGGCCGGCCGTCCCCGGGCCTACCGGGCGTCTACGGCGCGACGAGCCACGAAAGAGTGAGACCGACGCTCCGTCACCTCGGCTGTGGGGCCAGCTCGCTCACCAGTGCTGCCGCCGCTCCGCTCGGCGTGCCGCCGTACACCAGCTCCGTGCGGTGCACCAGGCGTGGTTCGACGAGGGGGACGGCGACCGCGCCGGGGACGTCGGCGGCGAAGCCGTGGGGCAGGACGGTCAGTCCGTGGCCGGCGGCGGCCAGGGTCGTGAGGGTCCGCAGGTCGGTGCCCTCGTAGCGGAGGGCGGTGCGGACGCCTCCGCTGCCGCTCGTGGTGCGGAGCCGGTCCAGCGGGAGGCCCGCGGCGGGGGCGTCGAGCCAGCGGGCGTCGACCAGGTCGGCGAGGCGGAGTCCGGGGCGGCGGGCGAGGGGATGGGTGGCCGGGAGGAGCACACAGACGGGTTCCTCGCCGACGCCCCGGGTGGTCAGGGGGGCCACGTCGGGCAGGCGGAGCGGGTCGCTGGGGGCGGCGAGCCCGTCGACCAGGCCGAGGTCCGCCGTGCCCGTGGCCACGGCCGCCGGGATGTCGTCGCGGGCGAGGGTCCGCAGGGTCACCCCGGCGGCGGGCAGGGCGGCGATCGTACGAGGGCCGAGCGCCGTCGGGGTCACCGCGAGGGTCAGCCCGTGCTCGGGGGCGGCCGCCATCCGTACGACGTCGGCGCGGGCCGCGTCGAGGCGCAGCAGCAGGGGCCCGGCGTGTTCGAGGAGCCGTTCGCCCGCGGCCGTGGGGAGGACCGGGCGCCGGGTCAGCAGCGGGGCGCCGAGGTCCTGTTCCAGGGCCGCGATGTGCTGGGACACCGCGGACTGGGTGTAGCCCAGCTCGCGCGCGGCCTCCGAGAAGGAAGCGAGGCGGGCCACGGTGACGTACGTGCGCAGGAGATGCGGATCCATGACGGAGAGGATCGCGCATGGTGCGTCAGCGACGCCATCAGTGACGCTTATCGAGGATGCAGAAATCAACGTTGGACGTGAAGTCGAGGCCGCGCCCAGGATGACGGGTATGACGAACAGCGCGGCTCAGCCCGCCTCCTCGGCCCTCTCCGCCTTCTCCGCGTCCGCTGCCTCCACCGCCCGGTCCGCGCGGGTCGCCCTCGTCGGCGACCGCTCCCCCGACGTGGTCTCCCACAGCCGTGTCCCGCTGGTCCTCGACGCGCTCGCCGGGCGTGACCGGCTCGTCCTCGACGCCTACTGGATCCCGTCCGAGGACGCCGCAGCCGACGCGGAAGCCGTGCGGGGCTTCGACGCGGTGTGGGTGCTGCCGGGGAGCCCGTACCGCAGCGAGGCCGGTGTGCTCTCCGCGATCCGGACCGCCCGCGAGGAGGGCATCCCGTTCCTGGGCACGTGCGGCGGCTTCCAGCACGCCCTGCTGGAGTACGCCCGGCACGTGTGCGGTCTGACCCGGGTCGCGCACGCCGAGAACGAGCCGGGCGCCGAGGACTTCCTCATCGAGCCGCTCGCCTGTTCCCTGGTCGGGCACGAGGCGACGGTCGTCATCGAGCCGGGCTCGCTCGCACAGTCCGTGATGAACGCCGAGCGGTCGGTCGAGCGGTACTTCTGCGCATACGGCCCGACCCGGCACCTCGACACCCTGCACGCGCACGGTCTGCGTTTCTCGGGGCACGACGATGACGGGTACGCCCGGATCGCCGAACTGCCCGGCCACCCCTTCTTCCTGGCGACGCTCTTCCAGCCGGAACTCGCCGGCGACGGGAGCCGGCCGCATCCCGTCGTGCGGGCGTTCGCCCGGGCCGCGGTCGAACACGCGACCCGGGCGGCGGCGAGTCAGCCGGCGTGAACCGGCGCGAACGACAGGGCCGGTGGGCGGTCCGGGACGAAGCCGTGGGCTCGGCGGGCCAGGAAGTCGGGCTTGTAACGGTCGACCCGCTGGTGCCAGTTGAGGATGCCCGACAGCCAGTTTTGCAGGTCCGTCACATAGCCGTCCATGATGGCCCGCGCCTCCTCCGACAGCGCGAAGTCGTCGTAGACGGTGGGGAGTTCATGGGCGACGACATGCTCGAACTGCCGCATCCGCTGCGTCATCAGGTCGTGGATCACACCGAGCGCGGTCGGGTAGTCGCAGCCGAAGAAGTTCTGCACGACGAGGATCGCGTTGTGGACCTCGCCCTCGTACTCGATCTCCTTCTGGTACGAGAAGACGTCGTTGATGAGGCACGCGTAGTCGATGGCCGCGTTCTCCAGTGAGCGGACGGGGCCGCTGCGGTAGACCTCGTCCGGGATCTGCGGGCCGTGGCCCATGCGGCACATGCTCAGGGTGAGGTCGGAGCCGAAGGTGGCGCGCCGCATCTCCAGATAGTCGATGGGGTCGGGGACGCGGTTCTGGATCTGGTTGAACACCTCCCAGACCCAGCTCTCGGTCATCTTGTCGACGGACGCCTTCAGGCCGCGTCGCTGGTCGGGGGTCATTCCCGCCGTCGTACGCGCCCAGAGGTCGATGAGTCCCCGTTCCATGCCGTTGGCCGGGACGGGGACCGCCTCGCCCGCCACGGGCATGCAGTCGGACAGCCGGGCCGTGGTCAGGCGGGCGGCGGCGAGGTCCCGGCGGTGGCCGAAGACGAGCGGGTAGTAGTCGTCGCCGTAGGTGCCCCAGGCCAGCCACTGCGAGCTCAGGTCCAGTTGCTCGGGAGTCGCGTCCGGGTCGAGGCCGGCCGAGCAGAGCGGAAGGTCGGCGGCGGCGAGCCGCTCCTCGTCCCAGACGCCCTCGCTCAGGATGCCCACCGCGTGCGCCCAGGCGGTGAGCCGGGGACGGGCGGCGTCCAGGTGCGGGCAGAGCTCCACCTTGAACGGCATGTAGAAGTCGGGGAGCAGGGAGGGCCCGACCTTCTGGTACGGCACATGCGTATGGGCGCGCAGCCGTTCCGCCGCGGCGGTCGCGAGCAGCGCGCCCATGTCGGCGGCGGACGTGCCGAACCCGGGCCGGGTGACCAGCGCGGGGCCGGAGAGGACCGCGCCGCCGAAGTCGAGCGGGCCGCGTGCGGAGGCGGCCCCTTCGTTCATGTAGCGGCTGGAGCGCATGTGCCACTCGTGGCCGCCGGACTGCCAGTCCTGCAGCCCCTTGGTGTACGCCGCGACGGCGGCGACCTCGTCCGGGGTGAGGCCCTTCTCCAGGGCCAGCATGGGCACTTCGGTGAGGGCGGTGTTCTCGAACTGGTGCAGTCGGGAGGTCAGGATGTCGTTGACCGTCTCGGCGGCCTGCTGGGTGCCGCAGTCGAAGAACGTCTCCAGGACCAGCACGCCGTTGCTGTTCTCGCCCTCGTCCTCGACCTCCCGCTGGTACGAGAACAGGTCGTTGCGCAGATGGACGGCGTCGGAGAAGGTCTCCATCAGGACCCTGAGCGGCCTCGACTCCGCGACGGACGCCGGGACTTCGGCGGTCGCGTACTCGACCAGACCGGCGGACCAGGGCGCGCCGCCGACCTTCCGGCGCATCTCGATGTACTCGACCGGGTTGGCGATCCGGCCCTCGTTGATGTTGGACAGCTCCCACATCGACTCGTTGAGCAGATGCTCGGTGGCCACGGCGAAGCGACGGCGCCAGTCCATCGACATCGCCGGAACCGTACGCGCCCAGAGGTCGGCGAGGCCCGCCTCCACCGGGTTCCGCGGCTCGGGCACGGGGGTCGAGAGGTCCAGCGGCATGAAGAGCGGGAGGCGGTCGAGGTGGGCCTTGCCGCCGGCGCGGTCCTGGGAGCGCTTGAACAGCTCCAGGAAGTGGTCGTCGAAGAAGAACACCCATACATACCAGTCGGTGATGAGCGAGAGTGCCGGACCGTCGCAGTCGGGGTGGGTGTAGGCGCACAGCAGACCGTAGTCGTGCGCGTCCAGGTCCTCCTGTACCCATACGCCGGAGCCCTCCAGCATGCCCATCTCCCGGGCCCAGCCGCTCGAGTGGGCACGGGCCTCTTCGAGGTGGGGGTTCAGCCGCGCGGGATACGGCATGTAGAAGTGCGGGAGTTCGAACGGCTGCGTCATGGCCGGGGCCTACCCGTGCCCTGGGACCGGCATCCGAACGGGGAGACATGATCACACCATCGCGTGAATTCCAATGAGCAGTGCGCATCGTGAAGTTGCAGCTCACAGGTCTGGTGTGCGCGGGGTTCTCGAATACTCGTGCCGGTCGCGGGTGGATGACTTCGGTGAAGATCGTCGCACGCCTCGACGCTGCCCACCCCGGCCGCCAGTAGCCGCCAGTAGCCGCCAGCACTCAGCCTCAAGCTCCAGCTCGCGCTTGCGCCCCCGCCTCGCCGTCAACATTCCACAATGATCAAGGAATGTTGCGACAAGCGTGAGAACCCAAGGCCCCCGAGGGGGTCACGGTTCACAGCACGCCGACAACCGCTGACCGGCCTCGAGCACGCCTGTGGCAGGTGTCCGAGCAGACGCTCGGCTGACCGCCTGCTCCCGGCTCCCCCTTCCTTCCGTACTCGACTCGCCCCTTCCCTCTGCCTGCCCCATGAAGGATCTGCCGTTTCCATAGTTGATTCGTTACCCCTGCCTCGTACAAGGCAGGGGGACACACAGGGCTCTCCGGCTCAGGCCAGGGATATGACGACCGACTTGATCTTCGTGTACTCCTGGAGTGCCTCCGGGCCGGACTCGCGTCCGTAGCCGGACTGCTTGACGCCGCCGAACGGCATGGAGGGGTCGAGCATGGCCCAGTCGTTGACCCAGACGATGCCGGCCTGCAGACGGGCGGCGACACGGTGGGCGCGGGCCAGGTCGGACGTGTGCAGACCGGCGGCCAGCCCGTACGGCGTGCTGTTCGCCATCGCGACGGCCTCGTCCTCCAAGTCGAAGGACTGAACGGTCAGGACCGGGCCGAAGACCTCCTCCTGCACGGTGCGGGCATCGTTGTCCAGTCCGGTGATGACGGTGGGCTTGTAGTAGTAGCCCCCGCCGATTTCCAGTCGTTCACCACCGACGACGACCTGACCGCCGTCCTTCCTGGCGAGTTCGACGTACTTCTCGACGTTCTCCAGGTGCCGCACGCCCGCCATCGGGCCGACCACGGTGGCCGGGTCGAAGGGGTCGCCGACGGGTACGCCGGGTACGGCCTGCGTGAGGATGCCGACGATCGTGTCGTGCAGGGAGCTGTGGACGAGCAGCCGGGGGGCGCCCATGCAGAACTGCCCGGTGTTGTAGACGAACCCCTTGATGACCGCGCCGACCGCCTTCTCCACATCGGCGTCCTCGAAGAGGATGTGCGGGGCGTTGCCGCCCAGTTCCACGGTCACGGGCTTGAGCTGTTCGCCCGCCGCGCCCGCCACGAGACGTCCGATTGTGGTCGAACCCGTGAAGGCGATCTTGTCCACGGAGCGGTGGCGCAGCAGGGCCCCGCCCATGGCGCCACCGCCGGTCACCACGTTCACGACACCGGCGGGCACACCGGCGTCGGTGAGGATGTCCGCCATCAGCAACGCGCTCAGCGGCGTGTCCTCGGCCGGCTTGTGCACGACAGTGTTGCCGGCGGCCAGCGCGGGGGCCAGCTTGGACGAGCTGAGGATCAGCGGGAAGTTGAACGGGGTGATCAGCCCGCACACGCCGACGGGGTCCCGCCGGGTGTAGGCGTGGGCGGGGATCGGGATCTGCCGGGTGGCCCCGTCCAGGCTCTGCGCCAGCGCCGAGTAGTACTCGTAGGTCTCCGCCGCGGTCTCCACGTCCACCGCCCGGCACAGCGTGACGGGCTTGCCGACGTCCAGGCTCTCGACGGCGGCGATCTCGTCGGCCCGCTCGCGGATCAGGTCGGCCACCCGGTGCAGCACACGAGCGCGCTCGCGGGCCGGCATCCCCGGCCACGTCCCCTCGTCGAACGCCTCGCGGGCGGCGGCCACCGCGGCGTCCAGATCGGCCTGCTCGGCCTCCGCGACCGTGGTGAAGACCTCGCCCGTGGACGGGTCGTGGACATCACGCCGTCCCCCGGCCTCAGGCGCCCGCCACTCTCCGGCGATGAACAACGCACCGGGCTCGATGTGCGGCCGCTGCACACTCATGATCCGCTCGCCTTCTCGGTGCGACCCGCGGCCGTCACCGTGCCGAGCCGGCCGCGCCACTGCGACCGGCAGGTCTCGGATGATGACCGCGCACTGCCGCCGAACAAAGGGCTCAGGAACGACAGCGGGGCAAGTGGAGACAGATGACGTACGCCATTCACGACATCCGACTTTCGTGGGGCCCGCTGTTCAGGAGTCAATGGCTTCCACCGACCGGCGCGACGGACGACACGGCCATCACGGGCAGCATCGGCGCCGTCGCCCACACGGCCACGCCCGCGTGACACCGACCGGGGCGACCGGCCACAGGGGTGCGACCGGTCGCCCCTCATGTTCTGTGCGCTGCGGGCAAGCCGCGCCCGGGTCCGTCATGGCTGCGCACGTGGCCGCTTGAGGCATACGACCAAGGGCGAGTCGGGACATTTGTCGCTGGCGGTATAGATCTTGAAAGTTCAAGAATATGTCCATCGTCTTTTATTGCCGAGGAAGGACACACTCCATGGAAAGCTCTCTCGCACGCAGGCAGATACTCGGCGCGGGCGCCGCCCTGGGTGCCTTCGCGCTGCTCGGCGGCACGGCCCGGGCGGCCGGTCGAGACTCGCGGTCCTGGCCGGCCAGGTTCTCGCTGCCCAACGGCTGGGAGCCGGAAGGAATCGCGATCGGTTCCGGGCCGTACGCCTACTTCGGCTCGATCGCGAACGGCGGGGTATACCGGGTGGATCTCACCAGCGGTGAGGGCAAGGTGGTCCACGCGGGGCTGGGCCGCCAGACGATCGGACTGAAGCTGGACGTGTGGGGCCGGCTGTTCCTGGCGGGCGGCAGCAGCGGCGACCTGCGCGTCGTCGACGCCCGCACCGGTGGGCTGCTCGCTTCCCACACGGTCGGCGGGAGCGGAAGCTTCGTCAACGATGTCGTGCTCACCGAGGACGCCGCCTGGTTCACCGAGTCCTTCGGCGCACGCCTCCACCGGCTGCCGCTGGGGCGGCGCGGCCGTCTCGGCACGCCCGAGGCCGTCGAGTTGAGCGGTGACTGGGTGCAGTCCGGCTTCACCGCCAACGGCATCGCCCGCACCCCCGACGGCAGCGGCCTGCTCGTCACCAACGCGGCCGCGGGCGGCGGTTCACTGATGCGCGTCGACCCCCGCACCGGCGTGGCCCGACAGGTCGACCTGGGTACAACGACCCTGCCCGGCGGCGACGGGTTGGCCCTCGTCGGCCGCACCCTCTACGTGGTCCAGCCGACGCCCAACCAGGTGGACGTCATCCGGCTGAACAAGTCGGGAACGCGTGGCACCGCGATCGGCGTGATCAGGGACGACCGTTTCGACCTGCCCACCACCGCCGCCGTGTACCGGGGCCGCCTGTACCTGCCCAACTCTCGCTTCAACGCTCCGGTACGGGATGCCGACACCCCGTACGACGCGGTCTCCGTACCGCTCGCGTGACGCTCGTGTGACGGTCGTCCACTGGGCGATCAGCTCCTGACTGTGCCCCGGACGCCGACGCGTTCCGGGGCACAGTCAGGAGGAGAGCGGGAGAAGGGCTCAGGCGCCCGGCACCGTCACGGTGTGCGCCTCGGTGAAGGTGAGCAGGCCGTCCGGACCCATCTCGCGTCCGATGCCGCTCTGCCGGAAACCGCCGAACGGGGCCCGGTCGTCGCACACGACGGCGTTGGCGTGGTTGATCCACGTGGTGCCGGTGCGCAGCCGCTCCGCGACGGCCGAGGCACGGACCGGGTCGGCGCTCCAGACCGACGAGCACAGCCCCGACCAGTCGTTGTTGACGTGGTCCACCACGGAGTCGAGGTCGTCGAACGGCAGGATCGGCAGCGCGGGGCCGAACTGCTCCTCGGTGACGATCCGCAGGCCGGGGTCGGGGTCGAGAACGAGCGTCGGACGCAGGAAGTGCCCACCGGAGAAGGCGACGCCCGGGTCCGACGTGCCCAGTTCGCGGATCTCGGCCCCGGTGTCGGCCGCCTCGGCGAGCATGGCGACCACCTTGTCGCGCTGGGCCGCGCTGTTGAGGGGCCCCATCGTCGAGGCGGGATCGGACCCCGGGCCCAGGCGGTGGGCGGCGAGGGAGACGGACAGCTTGTCGACGAGTTCGTCGTAGCGCGACCGGTGGACGTACAGCCGCTTGACCGCCATGCACACCTGACCACTCGTCAGGAACGCGCCCTGTGCCAGACGGCCGATGTGCTCCTCGGTCAGATCGGCGTCGTCCAGGAGGATCGCGGGATCGTTGCCGCCGAGTTCCAGCGTCACCGAGGCCAGGTTCTGCGCGGCGGCGGTCATGATGGTCCGGCCGGCGGCGGTACTGCCGGTGAACACGATCTTCCGCACCCGCGGGTCGGTGAGCACCGGGGCGACCGCGTCGTTGTCGCCGGTGACGACGTTCAGCACGCCGGCCGGCAGTCCCGCGGCGAACAGCTCCAGGGTGCGCACCATGGCCAAGGGCACGGTGGGCGGGGGCTTGACGACGGCGGTGTTCCCGGCGAGCAGTGCGTAGGGCAGGCTCGCTCCGAGGATCGCGATCGGCCAGTTGAACGGCACGATGACGGTGACCACGCCCATGGGCAGCCGGTGGATGCGTGAGTTCAGCGGCGGGCCGTCGAGGTGCCGCACCCGGTCCAGGGTGTCGACCAGGGCGATCGCCGCGCGTGTACGTGCGACGAAGACCCCCATCTCCACCTGGCTCTCGAAGAGGATCTTGCCGTTCTCCCGGGTCATCAGGGCCGCCCGGTCGGCCGCGCTGTCGTCGAGCAGGCCGAGTGCCTCCTCGATGATCTCCGCGCGCCGCCGGGCGGGCGTGGCGGCCCAGCCGGGGAAGGCGGCGTCGGCGGCGGCGACCGCCGCGCGGGCCTGCTCCTGGGTCGCCGCGGCGGCGTACCCGACGATCCGCTCCGGGGCGGCGGGATCGTTTACGGCGGTGTGGGCGTCGGTCTCGACGGTCTTGCCGTCGATGAGCAGTCCGGTCCGCACCGCGGCGGCCGGTGGTTCCTGTGATCTGCTGCCAACTTCTTGGGACATGCGGCTCTCCTGGCGGTGGTCTCTCCTGGCGGTGGTACGGGCGGCGGTGGTACGTGGCGGCGGTCGGATGCCCGGCCGCCCCCGACTGACCCATCGGGCCGTCCGCCCGGCCACGTTCCGACGCGGCACGAGTTGGCCGGACGTTCCCGGTGGTACCCGGTCGCGGCGTACGGTCAGATGCCTTCGATGGCTTCGAGGTCCAGCGGCGTGGCTCGGTAGTCCTGCAGCCGGTTCACGTACGTGTCGGCGAAGAGCTCGCTCACCGCCTCGGGGGACCAGCCGCCCGGCCGGAGGTGTGTCGCGACCTCGGTGGGGTGCGTCCACAGGGCGATCCGGTCTCCTCCGACGGCGATGGCCTGACCGGTCACGCCCGCCGACTCCTTCGACGCCAGGTACACGATCAGCGGTGCGACGTCGTCCGGGGAGCCCAGTCCCTGGCGCCGTGCTCCCTCGGGAATCGGCTCGCCGGCGTCCACCTTCGCCACGAGGTCACCGACACGCGGCATGGTCGCGACCATACGGGTCAGGGCGGTCGGCACGACGGCGTTGACGGTGACGTCGTTCTTCGCGAGTTCGAGAGCCCAGGTACGGGTCATCGCGACGATCGCGCCCTTGGCGGCCGAATAGGCGGTCTGACCGAAGCTGGCACGCTGTCCCGCCGGTGAACCCACGAGGACGAGCCGACCGCCGTCGCCCTGCTCACGGAAGCGGGCCGCCGCGGCGCGGCCACAGGTGAACGTGCCGCGCAGATGGCTGGTGACGACGAGGTCGAAGTCCTCGTCGGTGGTGTTGCGCAGCGTCCTGTCCCGCAGCGCGCCGGCGTTGGTGATCATCACGTCGAGGCGGCCGAACTCGGTGACGGCCCGCTCGACCAGCGCGTCGGCGAACTCGGAGCTGCCGACCGCGCCGACCTGGGCGACGGCCGAGCCGCCCGCCGCGGTGATCGCCTCGACGACCTCCGCGGCCACGTCGGCGTCGAGGTCGTTCACCACGACAGCGGCACCCGCCGCCGCCAGCGCACGGGCGTAGGCCCGCCCCAGGCCGCGGCCGGCCCCCGTGACGATCGCGACCCGGCCGTCAAGCATGTGGGCCTCCTGAGCAGGGAGTCGGTATGGCGTTTCCCCGGAGCGTAGGCAAAGCCCAGGGCCTGAAGGATCTGCCCGATGACGGTTTCGGCGGCCGTCCTGTGTCCCGGCGGAACCGGGACATGTGTCGCGCTCGGAGGGGGCCAGTTCAGTCGGCGCGGTAGCGGAGTCCGTCGAGCAGCAGATCGAGCATGCGGCCCGCGCGGTCGCGCAGCCCCTTGTCGGTGGTGATCAGCAGGATGCCGCCGAGACTGAAGCCGACGTCGAGAGGGTCGACGTCGGAGCGCAGGACGCCCTCCTCGGCCCCGGCCTTCAACAGAGTGCTGATGGCCGAGCTGATCCGGTCCAGGCTCTCGGCGAACGGGTCCGAGTCGCCGGAGGCGATGACGGCCTTCAGCGCGTCCGCCATGCCCTGCTTGGTGGCCAGATAGTCGATGAACCGGTCCATCCACACCCGCATCGCCTGGTCGGGCGGGTACTGCGCCAGCAGTTCCTCGGCGCTGTCGCAGACCCGTGCGACCTCGTTGCGGTAGGCGGCCTCGATCAGGGCCTCCCGAGTGGGGAAGTGCCGGTACAGCGTGCCGATGCCCACACCTGCATCTCTGGCGATGGCCTCCAGCGACGCGTCCGTGCCCCGCTCGGAGAAGGCGCGCACGGCGACGTCGAGCAGTCGTTGCCGGTTGCGCCGCGCGTCGGCACGCATTCCGCGTGTGCTGCCGGTCACAGCCTTCCTTCCTCCTGGACAATCGGAGGACCCTCCGTTTAAAGTTCAAGCAAAGCGGAGGGGTCTCCGATTTTTGGATCGTAGCAAGCCGGGAGTACGTGCCGACATGACCACGAGCACACGCATCACCACCCCCTCCCACGCCGGATCCGCCGCCGAGGCCATCACGCCCCTCGCAGCCCACGGCTGACCCCATGGCATTCATGGCCCAGGGGACTTTCCAGCCCAGTACTTGAAGTTTCAAGATCTACTTTCAAGATCGACTACCCGCTATCTGCCTCTCGGAGGAACCAATGGCACGGACCACACCCGGACGCTGGAAGCGCTGGCTGGTCGTCGGCGTTGCCGCCGCCGCCCTCGTGGGCGTCGGAGGCCCGTACGTCTACATCAACTACATCCAGGACGACCCACCAGCCGCGCTGTCACTCGACAGTCCACCGACCACGCCGGAGGGCACCTCCGGCTCCGGCTCCGGCTCCGGCGAGCAGGCAAGGGAGGGCGTCGAGGGCGCGTGGCGGGTCGGCAGCGGCTCGCAGGCCGGCTACCGCGTCGACGAGGTGCTCTTCGGCCAGAACGTCATGGCCGTGGGCCGTACCGAAAAGGTCACCGGAGAGCTGGAGATCAAGGGCACCCGGGCTGTCAGCGGGAGCTTCACCGTCGACCTGGCCTCGGTGCAAAGCGACTCCGACCAGCGCGACAGCCAGTTCCGTGGCCGGATCATGAACACCGAGCGGTACCCCGACGCCGTATTCGAGCTCACCGAGCCCGTCGACTTCGGCTCGGTGCCGGACGTGAACGAACAGGTCACCGGCGAGGCCACGGGGGATCTGACCATCCACGGTCAGACCAATCCCGTCACGTTCGACCTCACCGCCCAGCGCACCGCCGACGGCTTCCGCGTGAACGGCTCGATCCCCGTCACCTTCGCCGACTACGGCATCGACGCACCGGACTTCGGCGGGATCACCGTCGAGGACGAGGGGACCGTCGAGTTCCTCCTCGCCTTCACCCCCGCGTGATTCCGCCGCCCACAGCCACCACGTAACGCATCACTCATCGCACCCGTATGGGAGAACACCGTCATGCGCAGCACCTCCCTGTCCAGGAAGGCCGTCGCAGCTCTGCTGGCCACGGCGACCGTCGCATCCGTGGCCGGGTTCGCACCCACCGCCACCGCGTCCGGCCCGACATCCTCCCGGACCGTCGCGGACTTCCGGCACACGAGCCCTTACGTCCAGGAGCGCAACAAGCGCGTCGCCGTCCACGTACTCAGGCAGCTCTTCGAAGAGGGCAACCTCAGGGTCGCCGACCAGTACATCCGTGCGGACTACATCCAGCACAACCCGATGGCCCCCGACGGCCGGGAGGCGATCAAGAACTTCATCCGCGACTGGACCGCGCAGTTCCCGGACCACGTGTACAACGTCAAGCGGGTCCTCGCCCAGGGCGACCTGGTCATGGTGCACTCCAACCCGGTCTACGAGCCCGGCACCCGCGGTTCGTCCGTGGTCGACATCTTCCGCTTCGACAAGAAGGGCATGATCGCCGAGCACTGGGACGTGGTCCAGGAGGTACCGGAGACCACCGTCAACGGCAACGACATGTTCGGAACGGTCAGCCGGCCGCGCACGAACCAGCCCGGCCCCCGCTGGATGACCCCCTTCAGCCAGAAGGTGGCGACCGCCTACTTCGACACACTCCTCGTCGAGAAGAACCCCGACGCGGTCAGGTACCTGACGCCGGAGTACTACCAGCACAACCCGACCATCCCCAACGGCTCGGCCGGACTGCGCGAGCAGTTCACCAACTTCTTCCAGCAGTTCCCGAACCTGACCGTGGAACGCAAGCGCGTCATCGCCGAGGGCGACCTCGTGGCCATCCACGCCCACTACCGCCTCAGCCCCGAGGACCGCGGCCAGGCCGTCGTGGACATCTTCCGCGTCGGCAAGCAGAAGGACGGCACGCTCAGGATCCTCGAGCACTGGGACTCCGTCCAGGACGTGCCGTCGACCCCGCCCCTCAACGACAACACCATGTTCTGAGACCGTTCCACCACGAAGCTTGCTACAAGAGGCCTAACAAAGGCATGGGACGTGGCGGTGGGTGATCAGGCGGGTGGCGAGGGCGAGGAAGGCTTTCGTGGAGGTCGTCGCGTCGTTCCCAGCGGACGCGTAAGCGGCGGAAGCCGTGGAGCCCCGGAGATGGTGCGTTCGACGACCCAGCGGAAGATGCCCAGGCCGGAGCCGTGCGGTTGTCCTCGCTCGGCGACCACCGGGGCGGATGCCACAAATCGGGGGAAGCACGCCGCGACGTGGCTCCTGACCTGGGACGATGAACCTTGCTGAGGGGTTCTGTCGGTCCAGGCGGAGGGCACTTTCTGCGTGAAGGGTATCTGGTTGCGTCCCAGCGTCTATGTCAGTGCCGATGGTTCGGGGGTCGTCGGGCATGCCGGTGCACGGTTGCTGGCGGATCTTGCCGATGCCACAGGTCTGACCGCCGCGTACTCCACCACTCTCAGGCCGCTGCGGCCTCGCGGGACCGGACATGATCCGGGACGGATCGCCACCGACCTGGCGGTGATGCTCGCCGACGGCGGTGAGGCCATCGCGCACCTGGCCGTGCTGCGGGACCAAGCCGACGTGTTCGGCTCGGTCGCCTCGACACCGACGGCCTGGCGGCTGCTCGCCGACGTTGACGAGCGGGCACTGGCTTCTGTGCGCTCGGCCAGGGCTTCGGCCCGGGAGGTCGCCTGGCTGCAGGCGGCCGAGACCAGCGAGGGCATACCCGCTGCCCGGGCTGCGGGGCGCGTGCTGCCCGGCCTGGTCCTGGACCTCGACGCCACGCTGATCACCTGCCACTCCGAGAAAGACGCGGCCGCGCCCACCTACAAGGGTGGTTTCGGGTTCCACCCGCTGCTGTGCTTCCTGGCCAACACCGGCGAGGCACTGTCCGGGCGGCTGCCGCCCGGCAACGCCGGCGCCAACACCGCCACCGACCACATCGCAGTGTTCGACCAGGCACTCGCGCAGATCCCCGACGCTCACCGGCACGGCACCGACATCCTGGTCCGCACCGACAGTGCCGGATCCGGGAAAGCCTTCCTCGCTCACGTCCGTGACATGCGAAAACGAGGAATCCGTACCTTCTTCTCGGTCGGATACGCCATCACCGAGCCGGTCCGCCGCGCCATCCGGGCCATGCCCGAGGACCTTTGGCATCCCGCCCTGGACCAGGACGAGACGCTGCGTGATGGCGCCGAGGTCGCCGAGCTGACCGGCATGGTCGATCTGGACGGCTACGGGCCGGCACCGGCATCATCGTGCGCCGCGAGCGGCCACACCCCGGAGCCCAGCTGTCCCTGTTCGACCAGGACTTGGCCTGCGCCATCAGGTGTTTCTCACCGACACCTCCTACTCCGGTGGTGGTTCGGCCCAGTTCCTCGAAGTCCGCCACCGCGGGCACGCATGCGTCGAAGACCGCATCCGTTGTGGCAAGAGCACCGGTTTCGGCCGCTTCCCCTCCCGCGACTTCGGCGTCAATACCCTCTGGCTCGAACTCAGCCTCACAGCGATCGACCTGCTGGCCCGGACCCGTTTCCTGCTGTTGGACGGGGAACTGGCCACCGCCGAGCCGAAGAAGCTCCGCTACCGGCTGCTGCACGTCGCCGCCCGCCTCACCCGCGGCGGTCGGCGTCTGCGCTTGCGGATATCGGCCACCTGGCCCTGGAGACACGGACTGGCCACGGCCTTCCAGCGCCTCGCGGCACTACCCCGCCCGGCCGGCTGACCAGCAAACCCCCGACCGCCCACGACCCGAAAGACCTTGGAGAACCCGACCATGCGCCGGGACTCCTCCATGCCCAGGCAACGAAATCACCCCGCCCACGCGACAGCAGACGAACAGCGACGTCTCATCACCCCAACCGAAACGGCGAGGTTAAGTCGTCTCAGGTTCGCTCAGTATGAAGTAGGCATCGCCGGGCGACGCGGGTCTCGGCCTCTCCGGCATGGCCGAACGCGCCGCGCCCTACGGCGGCACGGTCAGCGCCGGCCCCGCATCGGACGGCGGCTGGACCGTCTACGCGCCCCTGAAAGGCAGCCATTCATGATCTCCGTGCTCGTGGTGGACGCCCCAGCCGCTGCAGCGCTTCGGGTTTCGCATGCTGCTGGAGAGCACCCCCGACACCGAGATCGTCGGCGAGGCCGAGAACGGCGCCGAGGCCGTTCCGTGGACCACCGAGCTGCATCCCGACGTGGTGCTGATTGACATCCGCATGCCGGGCGTCGACGGGATCGAGGCCACCCGGCGCATCGCCGCCGCCGGTGGGCGTTCGCGGATCCTGGTGCTGACGACGTTCGACGTGGACCGGTACGCGCTCGCCGCGCTTGCGGGCCGGGGCGAGCGGTTTCCTGCTGAAGGACATCCGCCCGGAGGAGCTGCTCGCCGGCATCCGGGCCGTCGCCGCCGGCGACGCGGTGATCGCGCCGGCGCTGACTCGGCGGCTGCTCGACGCGTTCGCCGACCGGCTCGGCGATGACCTCTGCGGGCCCGTGCGGGAGGATCCCCGGCTGGACTCCCTGACCGGCCGCGAGCGCGAGATCCTCGTCGCCACCGGCCGCGGCCTCACCAACGGCGAGATCGCGCAACGGTTGACGCTGTCGGAGTCGACGGTGCAGACCCACGTCGGGCGGGTCCTCGCCAAGATCGGCGCACGGGACCGGATCCAGGCCGTCATCCTCGCCTACGACCTGAGACTCACCCGGCCGATTTAGCGCTTCGTCTCGCGCGTCCGTCGGGGGCGCGACCGTAGTTCCCAGCCGCACCGCTCCGGGCCGATCCGCTCCGCGTGCATGTGTCCCAGCCCCGCGTACACCTTCATGGGCTGCGGTACCGGGTAGTCGCAGGTTTGGGTGTTGCCGGGAATGGGTTTGCCGTTGCTGCACTGTTGCAGCAGCTGGCCTTCGGTTCGGCGACCTCGGCGCCGAAGCGTTTGGCGACATCGGCGACGGCAGCGGCCCGGTCGCACAGCGGGCCGGATTCGTCGTGGCGCAGGGTAGTTCGATCGGAGCCTGCACCATCAGTGTTGCCAGCGGTTTGGTGGCGGCGGTGCCGTCGGTGAGGCGCAGCCGGACTCCGGACTTGTCGGTCTCGCCGCCGCGGCCATCGCTCAACTTCGACGGTACTTCCGGCGCCATCCCTTTGGGACGCTTGACACCGGGCTTGGGTCCGGTTACGCGGTGGTGACCTGCCCGTCGACGACTTGCACTGGCACGTTGATCAGGGGTTTTGTTGCCGGCCCGCCGGTGACTTGGCCGTTGCCGTCGAAAGTGGAGCCGTGGCATGGGCAGCGGAAGCCGGAGCCTGTGGGCGTGATGGGGCAGCCCTGGTGTGTGCAGGTGGCGAGGAATGCCATGAAGGTGTTGGTCGAGGGGCGTAACAGGTATGCGGCGGAACCGTTCGGTGTGGTGAAGCTTGTCGACGAACCGACGGCGACGGCAGAGACCGCAGCGATCACTGTCGAAGAGTTCGTTCCTGGGTCTGTTGGCTGGCTCGGTTTCGGGTTGGTGGTGGTGCGACGGGTAAGGGCGATGACGCCGCCGCCGAGGGCAGCGGTCGTCGCGGTGATCAGGCCGCCCCAGAGCAAAATGCGTCGCTTGACGTCGTCTGGGGTGGAGTTCGGCTGGCGACGACGGCGTATCGCGGCGCGCAGGCGGGCCGTCGTGGAGAACAGGCCTGCGTCGCCGGCAACCAGCAGCGGGGTCCAGGCGGCTGCGAAGACGATGTCGGCGCCGAAGTAGTACGGGCGGGTCGTCCAGCTCACGGTGAGGAAGAAGCTCAGCGCGAGGAGAAACCCGCCGAGTGCGGCGATACGGGTGAACAGCCCGAGCAAAGTACCCAGCCCGACAGCGACCTCGCCGAAGGCGACAACCAGGCCGGTGCCGGTCGGGTGTTCGGCCGCGAATGACACCAGCGGGCCGATCGGGGAGGTTGTCGCGGCGTGCAGCATCTGAGCGTGGACGCCGAGGGGTGAGGTGTGGTCCAGGTAGTGGGTGTCGAGGATTTTGGAGAGGCCTGCATAGAGGAATGTGCCGCCGAGGAAGACGCGTAGCGGCAGGAGTGCCCAGATCGGTGTCCGTAGTGGCGCATCGGCCCGTGGCGTTGTTTCGCCGGGGGAGGGCGTGGGGGACAAGAGAAGTCGCCTTTCATGTCGCAGGTGTGGCGACGAGAATCCCGGTGCGCATTTCGTCGCTGGTGCCGTCACCCCACACGACGTATCGCAGCGGGAGTTTTTTCAGCTGCGGCAGGAGTTTGCGCAGCCCGGCGTCGTGGGTGCAGGTGACCCGGAGGTTGTCTCCGGCCTTGAGGACGAAGGGAGTGCCCAACTGCTCGTATTTCTGGGCGTCGAAGTTGAACGACGGCACGTCGAGAATGGTGTGGGCATCGGTGGAGCCGGGGTTGACCTCGACCTTCATGGAGCGTCCGAGCAGGTGATCGATCGCTCCGCTGCCGGGTCAGCCGCCCAGGTCACCGCCCGTCCGACCGCCACGACGCCGCACGGGTGTGAGTTCAGTGCGGACGTGTGTGAGCTCAGAGCTGTTTTTCGGCTTGTTGACCTCAGTGAGCTCACACACGTTCGACGCCTCGTCAGGACTTGCGCGGGGAGACCGCCATGATGCCAATGCACATCTCGTCGCTGGTGCCGTCGCCCCACACCACGTAGCGCGGCGGCAGCTTGCTCAGCTGCGGCAGGCGTTTGCGCAGCCCCGCGTCGTGCGTGCACGTCACCCGCAGGGTGTCTCCCGGGCCGATCTCCACCGGCGACGGCAGCTTCATCAGCCGCTGGTTGTCGAAGTCGAACTGCGGCACGTCCAGCACGACCTTGGCCTTCGGCGTGCCCGGGTTGAGTTCGACCTTTATGGCCCGCCCGAGCATGTGCATGTGGCCGAAACCGGCGAACAGCGTCATCGGCGCCTCCACCTTGTGGTCGCAGGTCTGGGTGTCACCGGGCTTCGGCGCGCCGCCCTGGTTGCACTCCTCCACCTGACGGTCCGCCATCTCGCCGACATCCGGCCCGAACCGCTTCGTCACGTCCGCGATCGAGGCCGCCCGGTCACAGAGCGGACCCGACTCGTCGGCGGCGCAGGGCAGGTCGGTCGGCGCGTCGAGCGACCACGTCTCGAGTTCCCGGGTCTGCGGCGTGCCGTCCGTCAGCCGCAACCGCACCGCCGAGCGGTCCGACCCGGCCGACTTGCCGTCGGTCGCGAGCAGGTTGTAGTGGATCTGGAGGACGAGCAGGCCGCCCGGCTCCAGCTTGTAGCCGGCGTCCTGGTCGAGCAGCGTCTCCTTGGCGCCCGGCGCCCAGGTGTCCACCCACGCCGCTTCCCCCTCTTCCACCTCGGCGCCGTCCACGCCGGTCCCGCCGAAACACTGCCAGCCGAGGCCGGGGGTCTTCGCGTCCTTCTCGCGCACCGCGGCAGCGCCGCCCGGCGGCACCGCGTACACGATGGCGTGGTGTGCGATGGCGACGTTCTCCGGCGTGAACTGGGTCCCGGTCAGGAACGCCGCCTTGGTCAGGCCCGGATCGATCATCTGGCACCGGTACTCGTCCGTGCCGCCCTCCGGCGGCGCGGGCGTGTATGCCTCGGCCATCTTCAGGTCGACGAACCGCTCGCCGGCGCGCAGCGGCTGCGGTGGAGCCGACGACCCGCTCGCGTGCGCGCCGTGCGATCCGGTCGCGGCGGGCGCCGCACTGTTGTCGGCGTCCGACCCGCAGGCGACGACAGCGAACGCCGTCGCCAGCACCATGGTGGCCGCCCCTAACCTCAACCGCCCGGGCGGCGCTTTCCCTGACGGCGCTGCGTTGACTGCCATCGCTAGCCTCCTACATACAGGTTGCATCGCTTGTCTGGATGCCTGCTTCCTACCGAGCGAACCTGAGACGACTGTTAGAACCCGTTTAAAACCGTCGCGGTGCAGAGGCCGGACGGATGCTCGACGGCCGACGCTGCCGCATATGGCTCTCGTCGCGATGGTGCAGCGGGCCGCGGTGACTCCTTCGCGCCGCAGCTGGCGGTGGATCCTGCGGGCGCCATAGGTCTCGCCGGACGTGGCGTGAGCTGCACGGATCTTGGCCAGCAGTTGCTCGTCGCGCAGACGCCGGGCGGACTTCGGCCGCCTGCGGCGGGCGTTGTATGCCGAGACCGACAGGCCCAGTTCCCGACAGGCCGGCGGCTCGACCCCGAAGTCGTCGCGGAGATGGTTGATCACCGCGTCGGCTTCGTGCGGGGCCGGTCGAGCTCCTTCGCGAAAAACACCGAGGCGGCTTTCAGGATCTCGTTCGCCCTTGTCAACTCCGCGTTTTCCTTCCGGAGCTGGGCGAGTTCACTCTTTTCGGCCGTGCTGAGCAGGTTGGGCCGGTCGCCCTGGTCGGTCTCGGCCTGGCGGACCCATTGCCGCAGGGCTTCCTTGTGGATGCCCAGATCCCGGGCGACGTGCCGCGACCGGACGGCCCGAGGCCGCACGCGTTGCTCATCCGGCCCGACGGCTGTGTCGCCCGGGCCTTGCCCACCTGGCAGGACCTCGACACCACCACGCTGGTGCGTGCGCCGGGCACGTGGTTCGGCCAACCGGCCTGAGCACCGCATTAACAGTCATCTCAGGTTCGCTCCGTAGGAAGTCGGCATCCAGATAAGCGATGCAACCCGTATGTAGGAGGCTAGTGATGGCAGTCAACGCAGCGCCGTCCGGGGGAGCGCCGACCGGCCGGTTGGCGGGCCGGTGGGTGCCGTGGTTGGTGATTGGCTTGTGGCTGGTGCTGGCGGTGGGCATGGTGCCGCTGAGCGGAAAGTTGAGCTCGGTCACCACCGACAGCGCCGTGGACACCCTGCCGGCCAGCGCCGAGTCCACCAAGGTGGCGGTGCTGGACGACCGTCTCCCCGGCGGGGACAGCAATACGTTCGTCTTCGTGTACCACCGCGCCGGCGGCATGACCGACGCCGACCGCGCGACGATCGAGCGCCATTACAACGCCCTTGCCAAGCGGTACCCGCCGAAGGCGACGGCGGCGGCCGGCGAGGACGACGCGGGCTCGCCGCTGAGCCCCTCCACCGACCGCAAGGCGATGATGTTCACCCTCGAGGTGGGCACGGCCTACGGCGCACCGGAGGACATCGTCGGCCCGTTGCGTGATGCCGCGAAGGACCGTCCCTCCGGCCTGGAACTCGACGTGACCGGCCCGGGCGCGATCGACGGCGACATGGATGCCGTCTTCGATGGCATCGACGTGCAGGTTCTCCTCACCACCATCGTCGTCGTCACGCTCCTGCTCATCCTCACCTACCGCAGCCCGGTGTTGTGGATCATCCCGCTGGTGGCCGTCGGCGCGGCCGCACTGACCTCGATGGGGACCGTCTACCTGCTCGTCAAGGGTTTCGGCATCGTGGTCAACGACCAGAACTCGGCGCTGCTGACGATCCTGGTGTTCGGCGTCGGCACGGACTACGCGCTGTTGCTCATCGCTCGATATCGGGAGGCACTGCACCACCATGAGAACGTCCGGGTCGCGATGGTCCATGCGCTACGGGGCGCGGCGCCGGCCATCGTCGCGTCCGCTGCCACCGTGGTCGCCGGCCTGCTCTGCCTGCTCGTCGCGGATCTGAACAGCACCAGCGGGTTGGGCCCGATCGGTGCGGCCGGCATCCTGTGCGCGCTGGTGGCCATGCTGACGCTGTTCCCGGCGGTGCTCGTGGTGCTCGGCAGGCGGATCTTCTGGCCGGCCATCCCGCGGTTCAGCACGGCCGTGGAGGAGAAGCCGGGGCTGTGGGGACGGCTCGGCACCGCCATCAGCCGCCGCCGGTGGGTGGCGACGCTCGGCTCGCTCGGAGTCCTCGGCGTGCTTGCCCTCGGGCTGGCGGGCAACACCGGCGCCCTGCGGGAGCAGGACCAGTTCCTGTCCGCGCCGGAGTCGGTCACCGGCTTCACCGTTCTGCGCCAGCACTTCCCGGAGCTCGGCGGCCAGCCGATGACGGTCTTCGCGCGGCCGGCGCACCAGGAGCGGGTGCTCGACATCGTCAAGGACACTCGCGGGGTGGCCTTGGCCATCCCGGAGCAGACCAGCGGTGGCTGGGCCAACATCTCCGTGTTCCCGAAGGACGCGCCGGACACCGCCGCGGAGTACGACACGATCAAGCGGGTGCGCACCGCCGTGCACACGGTGCGCGGGGCGGAAGCGATCGTCGGCGGGCCGAGCGCGGAGAACCTCGACACCGAGGTGACCACCAGCCGCGACGAGAAGCTGGTGATCCCGCTGGTGCTCGCGGTCGTCCTGATCGTCCTCGGGCTGCTGCTGCGCGCGATCCTGGCCCCGCTGGTCCTGATGGCCACCGTGGTCGTCTCGTTCGCCGCAGCCTTCGGCGGCAGCGTGTTCGTCTTCGACACGATCCTCGGGTTCAAGGGTGTCGACTCTTCGGTGCTGCTGCTGGCATTCCTGTTCCTGGTGGCGCTCGGCGTCGACTACAACATCTTCCTGGCCAGCCGGGCCCGGGAGGAGACCGTGCGTCTCGGCACCAGAGAGGGCATGCTCAAAGCCCTCTCGGCCACCGGTGGCGTCATCACCTCGGCAGGCCTGGTCCTGGCGGCCACGTTCGCGGTCCTCGCCACACTTCCGCTGGTGATGCTGATCGAGGTCGGGTTCCTGGTCGCCTTCGGCGTGCTGCTCGACGCCCTGCTGGTGCGGTCGGTCCTGGTGCCCGCCCTCGCCTTGCTGATCGGCCGGCGGATGTGGTGGCCGAGCCGGCTGTCCCGTCCGGCGGCGGAGCTGCCGGACGGTCAACAGTCGCTCGCCGACGACGAGGAGCCCGCGCTGCAACGGTGAGGGCGGCGGCACGGACGAGATCCGGGACGGGCCCCAGGCCCGTCCCGGATTTTTTTCATGGGCCCGACGGCCGCCGCCCTTTGGTCCTGCGCCACACGCCGGGGCTGGGGCGCACCGCGGTGTCCAGCCCCAACGGTGAGCCGCGCGGGGCCATGCCCGAGGGCCGCCGTCCCTCGTCCTGCGCCGCGCCGCCGGGCGGGTCAGCCCGCCGCGGTGTCCTCCCCGGCGGTGAGCCGCGCGATCGGGGCGGGCGGGGCCGCGGCCGGAAGGTCGACCCGAAGCAGCGCACCACCGCGTGCGGAGCGGGCGACGCTGGCCCGGCCGCCGTGGGCGTCGACGACCCGCTGCACGATCGACAGCCCCAGACCGGATCCCGGCAACGCCCGGGCGCTGTCGGCACGGTAGAACCGGTCGAACACCCGCGGTACGTCGGCAGCGTCGATGCCCGGCCCGGCGTCGTCGACCTCGAGCACCACCGACGCGTCCTCGGCACGGAGCCGGACCTGGACCGGCTGGTCCGCGGGGGACCACTTGCCGGCGTTGTCAATGAGGTTGAGCACCGCCCGCTCGAGCGCAGCGGGACGCCCGCTCACCCACACGGAGGTCACGTCGAGCGCGACCTCGATGTCGGGCGCGCGGGAACGTGCCCGGGTCGCGGCGGCCGCCACCACGTCAGCGAGGTCGAGCAGCTCGGTGTTCTCGTCGCTGACGTCACCGCGCGCCAGGTCGGTCAGCTCGGCGGCAAGGGTGCTCAACTCGGCCACCTGGGCGCCGAGATCGTTGAGCAGCCGGGTCCGGCTCTCCGCCGGCAGTGCGCTGTCCAGGGTGCCGCGCCGATCGAGCCGGATCAGCAGCTCGACGTTGAGGCGCAGGCTGGTGAGCGGGGTCTTGAGCTCGTGGGCGGCGTCCTCGGCGAGCAGCCGCTGGGCCCGCCGGGAGTCCCGGAGCGCGGCGAGCATGTCGTTGATCGACTGGATCAGCCGCCGGATCTCCCCACCGCCCTCATCCGGGATGTCGGCGTGGAGATCCCGGGTGTGCGCGACACGTACCGCGGCGGCGGTCAGCCGGTCGATCGGTGCCAGCCCGGTCCGCGCCACGGTCCGCCCGACAAGGGCGCCGCCGACCACGCAGAGCAGCCCGATCAGCAGCATGCCGAACCCGAACTGGTTGATCGGGCTGTCGTCGGCGACCTGGGCCACCTGGACCGCGCCGTCGCCCGCCCGCAGCGTGTAGATGAGGTAGCCGTCCTCGTCGCTGTCGTTGGACTCCATCAGGTCGGTCGACGCGCCCCGCGCCACGCGCTCGGCGTGCTCGCTGACGGGGGGCAGCGCGGGTTGGCCGGCCGGCGTCCGGGTCGAGCCGTCGGGCAGGATGACCCGCACCAGCCGACCTGATCCGGGATACGGCGGTAGCTGGACCTGCGCCAGACCGGCGCGCTGCGCGTTCGTCGCCAGGACGCGGGAGTCGGCGCGCAGCTGATTCTCGGCGGTGTCCCGCAGCTCCCAGCCCAGTAGTTCGCTGGCCACCTGGAAGGCCACGAACACGCTGACCGCGATGGCCGTCGCCGCGATCACCGTCAGCCTGGTCCGCAGGGACCGCCGGCGCCACCATCGGGTCAGCCGGCGCGGTTCCCGGCCGGCGGGCCTGCTCACGGAGGGGTCTCCCGCAGTACGTAACCCAGGCCGCGCAGCGTGTAGATCAATCGCGGCTCACCCTCGGCCTCCATCTTGCGGCGCAGGTAGCTCACGTATACCTGGAGGTTGTTGGCGGTGGCGCTCATGTCGAAGCCCCAGATCGCCTCGAACAGCGCGTCTCGGGTCAGGACCCGGGTCGCGTTGCCCATGAGGACCTGCAGGAGGGAGAACTCGGTCCGGGTCAGGCGCAGCGGCCGCCCGCCCCGCCACGCCTCGAACCTGTCGGGATCGAGCCGGACGTCGGCGAACGACAGGATCTGAGCCTCCCCGCCGGTCGGCGTGCGCCGGCGTAGCAGGGCCCGCACCCGGGCCAGCAACTCCTCGGTGGCGAACGGCTTGGGCAGGTAGTCGTCGGCGCCCGCGTCCAGCCCCGTGACCCGGTCGGAGACCTGGTCACGGGCGGTCAGCATCAGCACCGGCAGATCCCGACCCGCGGCCCGCAACCGCCGGCAGGTCTCCAACCCGCCGAGGCGGGGCATCATCACGTCGAGGATCAGCAGATCCAGCGTGTCGCCGTCGGCCCCACCGACCCCGTCGAGCACGGCGAGACCGTTGGCGACGGTGCTGGTGTCGTAACCCTCGACCTGGAGCACCCGCTCCAGCGACTCACGGATGGCCGCTTCATCATCCGCGATCATGATCCGCACGCCGGCCCGCCCCCTTCCAGTCGATGTTTTTGCCGCTCATTGTCCCCGATCAACCTGAGGCCAGGATTAGAGCGTCGCCGCTGTGGTGCCCGCGGCCGTGCTCTTACGGATGCCTAACCTGCGCGTTTCACTTGCGGCGGTGTCCGAGGCTTGAACGGAAAAGCGAAAGTGCCTTCTGAGCTGGGAAGATGAGGCCTGTCTAAGGTCTCTGTCATCACAGCGGGAAGGCACTTCTGCGTGAACCCTACCCGGTCGCGTCCCAGGCTCGTCGTGTCGGCCGACGGTCATGGGGTGGTCAGCCACGCCGGTTCCCGCTTGCTGGCCGATCTCTGCGATGTCACTGGCCTGACCAGCGCCTTCACGGACGCACTGTGTCGGCTGCGACCGCGTGGCACCGGGCACGACCCCGGCCGGATCGCGGTAGATCTCGCGGTCATGCTCGCCGACGGCGGCGAGGCGAGAGCGGACCTGGCCCTGCTGCGCGACCAAGCAGAGGTTTTCGGCCCCGTCGCCTCCACCGCGACTGCCTGGCGCCTGCTGGCCGGCATCGACCCGTCTGCACTCGCCCGCCTGCGCTCGGCCAGGGCCACCGCCCGGGAGATCGCTGGCTGCAAGCTGCCGAGGCCAGGGCAGGGATACCCGCAGCCCGCGCGGGCGGACGCGACCTGCCCGGTCTTGTCCTGGACCTCGACGCCACCCTGGTCACCTGCCACTCCGAGAAAGAGCAGGCAGCGGCGACCTACAAGCGCGGCTTCGGCTATCACCCGCTGCTGTGCTTCCTGGACAACACCGGCGAATCCCCGGCAGGAGTCCTCAAGCCCGGCAACGCCGGTGCCAACACCGCCGCCGACCACATCACCGTCCTTGACCAGGCGCTTGCCCAGATCCCCGACACCCACCGCCACGGCGCACCGGTCCTCATCCGCGCGGACAGTGCCGGAGGAGCGAAAGCGTTCCTGCACCACATACGCACCCTGCACTCACGTGGGACCCTCGCCCACTTCTCCGTTGGATACGCCGTCACCGAGCCGGTCCGCCGCGCGATCCGAGCCCTGCCCGAGCAGGTCTGGCATCCCGCACTCGCACAGGATGGCACCCTGCGCGAGGGCGCGGAAGTCGCCGAGCTGACCGGCATGATCGACCTGGCCGGCTGCCCGGACGGCACCCGGGCCATCGTCCGGCGCGAACGCCCGCACCCCGGTGCCCAGCTCTCGCTGTTCGACCTGGACGAGGGCATGCGCCACCAGGTCTTCCTCACCGACACCCCCTACGGCCAGGGCTCCGTGCAGCACCTGGAGGCCCGCCATCGCGCACACGCCCGCGTCGAAGACCGCATCCGCAGCGGCAAGACCACCGGCTTCGGCCGCTTCCCCTCCCGCCACTTCCACATCAACGCCACCTGGCTGGAGTTGTCCCTGACCGCCCTCGACCTGCTCGCCTGGATGCGCACGCTGCTGGAAGGCGAACTGGCCATCGCCGAGCCGAAGAAGCTTCGCTACCGGCTGCTGCACGCAGCTGCCCGCCTCACGCGCGGCGGTCGCCGCCAGCGCCTGCGGATCTCCGCAACCTGGCCCTGGCGGAATGAGCTGACCAGCGCATTCGCCCGCCTCACGGCCCTGCCACGGCCAGCCACCTGAACCGCGGCACCGCCCCTGACCACCCGCGACCCGAGGAACCCAGGAGACCCCGACCCGCGCGTCGGGCCCCGGCCACGCCCACCCGGCCACGAGCAACCGAAACCACCACTTCACCGCGACCCGACCAGCTCAGCCACGCGAAGCGAAACGGGGAGGTTAGGCTCCGTCGCTTTCCCAAGCCGGGGAGCTCGACTTCGATACTCGTCACTCGCTCCACGAAGAGGGCCCAGGTCAGAGATCTGGGCCTTCTTGCTGTGCGTCGTGATCAGTTGTAACTGGCTGATCCTCGTTCGGCCGTGATGCTTGACGGTCGAACGGAGGGCCTGCCGCGCCGAGATGTATCAAGTACATCGAGCTGGACCGCTCCGCAACTGGATCGGCGTGCGGTTGAGGGCGAGGGGGCCCAACCCGACCACCGTCTGCGAGCCTGCGGGTGTCCCGGCGGAGGTGGGCTCCCAAGTGGCATCCGGCGCCCCGACAGCCCTAGGCTCGGGCGCCGCACGAGGCTCACGCATACCAACAGGCCGTCGGGGCCGGGAAGGTGGCCGTCATGACCCAGGCGCCGCTGCGCGCGGAACTGCTGGTGTCCCAGGACGTGTCGGAGGAACTCCAGCGGGAACTGACGGAGCGGTTCCACGGCCTGGGGCTTTTGCCGGTACGGGTTCGGCGGGTGCTGGCCCACCGTGGTCCGGCGGAACTCCAGTGGCTCGTCCTGGCGGCGCTACCGCTCCAGGCCTTCCTCAGCGGGCTGGGCGGCGAGGCGGTCAAGGACGGCTACCGCGTGCTGAAGGACCTGGTGGGCCGCCTCGTCCGGCCCGGCGTCACCGGGGAGGACACCGCCCCTCGCCCGCTGGTGCTGCAGGACGAGCGCACCGGGCTGAGAATCGTGCTGGAACCGGGGCTGCCTCAGGAGGCGTATGAGCAGTTGGCGGTTCTGGATCTGACGCGGTTCTCCGTCGGACCTCTCCACTACGATCGGGCGCTCGGGCGCTGGCGCTCCGAACTGGACGAGGCGGCGGGCTGAGGGCACGAGGGACGACGGTGGCGTCGGGCGTGCGCCACGGAACGGGGGCTGAGGGCATGGTGCGGCCCGATGAGCTGGACCGGGCCCGGCAGAACTGCGCGGAGGGCGAGTCCCTCCTGGCCGCCGGGGCCCGGACGGAGGCCGCCCGGGCCTTCCGGGCGGCGCTGACCTGTACGGGGTTGGGCTCCGACAGCGACGAACGGGACACGGTCCCGACAGAAGGCGCCGGGGCCGACAGCGACGAACGGGGCGCGGGCTCCGCGCACGGCACCGGGCCCGACAGCGACGGACGGGACACGGTCTCGGCAGAAGGCGCCGGGCCCGACAGCGGCGAACGACACACGGACTTCCCACACCGCATCAGGCCCGACAGCGACGAACCTGACACAGTCTTCGTACACGACACCGGGACCGACGACGAACGGGACGCGGTCTCCACACACGGCGCCGGGCCCGACAGTGGCGTACGCGGCACGGTCTTCTTACACGGCGCGGGGCACGGCGGCACGTCGTCCGAGCAGGGCGCGGACGTGGCGGTGCTCGCCGCCCGGGCCTACGTGGGGCTCGGGCGAACGCTGCTCAGGGCAGGCGAACCGGCGCGGGCGGAGGACGAGTTCCGCCGGGCCGCGCGGCTGTGCCCCACGGGCCGGGACGCGCTGTACTGGCTCGGCTGCGCCGCCGCGCACCTGCACGCGTATCCGACGGCCGAGCGACGGTTCACCCGTGCCCTGGACCTCTCCCCCGGGCACGGCCCCAGCCTCGTCCAGCGCGCCTACGTCCGCGTACGGCTCGGTCGGCACACCGACGCGCTGGCCGACTTACGCTCCGCGGACCACGCCGGCGGGCTGGACGCGGAGGCCCGCTGGGTGCTGGCCACCCTGGCCGGCGGCACACCGCGCGAGGTCGCCCGGCTGCTGGGCACGGCCGCACGGGCCGCCCTGGCCGGCGCCGGAGTCATCGGCCGTCGAGGGAGCGCCACCGACGCCTGGGACAGGAGCGCGGCGCTGCTAGGCCGGGCCCGTCAACTGGGCTCCGGGGACAGCGGGTCGGCCGTCGCGCACGCGGTCGCTCTCTGCCGAGGCGGACGCCGCGACGACGGGCTCGCCGTCCTCACCGCCGTGTCCCGCGCGGCTCCCGCCGACCGCCGTGTCGCACACGCCCTGGCCGTGATGGCCTGGCACCCGCATCCCGCGTCCGCGGGCACCGGCTCGGACCGCTCCTGGGAACGCCCCCTCACCCTGTGGGCCGGGCTGCTCCACGACCCGGACTTCTGGCGGTGGCGGCGCGCGGAGGCAGCCGCTCGCTACGGCATACCGGTCGACGACGCCGCGGTCACGACGCTGCGTACCGACCTCCAGACCCGGCTCGAAGCGCTCCTGCCGGAGGCCTCCGGCGGTGACCGGCCCGAGCCCGAAGTGGTGCTGCACCGCGAGATCGAGGCGGCCCGGCTCCTGGCGGAGGCAGGCGGAGTGCCCCTCCCGGGCGGCGCCGCGCCCCTGGTGTGCGGGCCGACCCGCATCGTGGAACTCGGCAGGGAGAAGGAGTTGGCAGCCTTCGTCGCGGCCTCGGGCGAGGCCGCACCGGCCCTGCGCCGGGCCTTCTCCCACCTCGGATTCACCCAGGCCCTGCTGCGCCTCGGCCGACCACGGGACGCGCTCGCGACGCTGCCCGGCCTGCGCTGTCCCGACTGCCGCGCTCGCGACACCGACCGGGGCCAAGGGGACCACGGGGGCCACCGAGACCACGGGGGCCACCGAGGCCACGGCGGCCACGGCGGCCACGGCGGCCACGGCGGCCACGGCGGCCACGGCGGCCACGGCGGCCACGGCGGCCACGGCGGCCACGGCGCACCGTACCCGGCTCGCGGACGGAGCGACCGGGCCGTCGTGTGCGACTCCGACTGTCCCCGCTTCGACGCCCGCAATCCGGCGTACGCCGGATCTCCCGGCAGACACGAGCTGCTGATGCGGGACGCCCGCGCGTGTGCGTTGGAGGCCCGGCTCGCGCTGGGACGTGCGGCCCTCGCCCCGGGCGCCCTGGACGCCCGCGAGGCCACGGAGTGCTGGCGGCGGGCCCTCGCCCACGGCCGCGCCCTCGACCGGTACGCATCGGTCCAGGACACGATCGCCCGTACGGCGCTCGGCGCGGCGAAGGCCTTCCACCGGGCCGGCGATTTCGGCGCCGCGGGCGACACGCTGGAAGCCGCCCACACCGTTCTCGGCGACGGGCGACACGACCGCCTCAAGGGGCAGTTGGCGCGTGTGCTGGTCGATCGGGGCATCTCCCGGGCCAACGGCGACCCGGAGCGACTGGACGCCCCGGCCGCCGATCTGCGCCGCGCCGTGGAGCTCAACCCGCATCTGCTGCGCGCCCAGGTGAACCTCGTCGTCGTCCTGCGCGTCCTCGCGGTCCGGTCGCGGTACTCCGGAAGCCTCGTCGGCGCCAGGGACAGACTGCAGGAGGCCGCGGACCGTCTCACGGACGCGCTGGCCCACTTCCCGGGCGACCTCGAACTGACGCAGCTGCGCGATCAGGTGGCGACCGAACTCGCCATGGTCCGCGCGGAGTTGACGCAGGGCCGGATCGGAGGCCTGCCGGGATGATGGAGTACGAGGAGCTGCGGCTGCGGGTCCGCCCCATCGGCGCTCACCGCCATCTGGTGACCACGAACGGCCCCGCCGGCGCCGTGGACGTCATCGAGGTCCACGACGGCGCGGTCGAAGCCCTCCGCGCCCGATGGGAACAACTGATCGACGCGGAACTGGGTCGCGCTCCGCTGGGCGACAGACACACCGCCCCCCGGCTGCGCGATCTCGGCAGAGACGTCTTCGCCCTGCTGTTCGGCGGGCGGATCCAGCAACACGTCCGCAGCGCCCACGATCGCGCGCGGGCCCTGCGACCCCCGCGCGGTCTGCGTATTCGTTTCGACCTGCCCCCGGCGCTGTCCGCGCTCCCGCTGGAGGCCCTGTGCGCTCCCGCCGACGACCCGGGACAGGCATGGGCCCTGCAGGACGGAATCTCGCTCGTCCGTTCGCTGCAGGGCGGGCCGCTCGGCGGACGGGTGCCCGACGCGTCCGCCGAGCCCAGCCTGATCCGGCTGGTGGTCGTCTGCGCCTCCCCCGCCGAGGACGGACTGCCGCCGCTGCGGGCCGAGGCCGAGATCAAGGCGCTGCGGGCACTGCCCGAGATAGCCGTGCAGACGACGGTGGTGGAACGGGCCACGCGCGAGCGCCTGGAGTCCGCGCTCGGTGACCACTCCGACCTGCCCACCGCCGTCCTCCTCGTCGCCCACGGGACGTACGACGACGAACTCGGCAAGGGCGTGGTGCATCTGGAGACCCCGGACGGCGGCACCGACCGGGTTCCCTCGGACCTGCTCAGTGGCATGCTGCTCAGAGTGGCCGGGCTACGGCTGGTGGTGCTCAACCTCTGCTCAGGGGCGGACAGCGCGCGCACCGAGCCGTTCTCCGGACTGGCCCAGGCGCTCATCGGGGGCGGGGTGCCGGCCGTGGTGGCCATGCGGGGCCGGGTGAGCGATCTGGCCGCCGGTGTGTTCGGGCCCGAACTACTGCAGGGCCTCGCCGCCAACCTGACGATCGACGAGGCACTGGCGCGGGCCCGCCGGTGCATCTCCCACGTGCCCGGGCACACGGCCGTCGAGTGGGCGACTCCGGCGCTGTTCCTGCACGAGGAGTGCCGCCACGGCTGGTTGTTCAAGGCGCGCGAGGTGCGCGACGACGGGCACGCGGCGCACGATCCGCTGCGGCGGGGCGACGAGGCACTGCGGGCGTTCCACAGCCCGACGGGCCATCTGGAGGCGGCTCAGCTCATCGAAGCGGCCCGATTCCAGCGGCTGAGCGGGGAGTGGGAGCAGGTACAGCGCGTCCTGGCCAGCCGGACCCAGCAGTTCCAAGCCGAGCAGCGACAGTTGCGGGCGGAGGCCGGCCACGAACTTCTCTGGCCGCAGGTGCAGTCGCTGTGCGAGTCGCTCGACGGGGAGCGGGCGGAACAGGCGGCGAAGGCCCTCGCGCGGATCCGTGAGACGGTGCCGGACGACGAGAACGCGTGGCTCCCCGTGCTGGAGGAGGAGGTCAGGCGACTCGGCCGTCTCAGCGAACTGCTCGACGGGGCGCACACGGCCGCCCGGTGCGAGAACTGGGCCACGGCGCTGGACCACTGCGAGGAGATCCTGGCCCTGCGGCCGGCGGGCTTCGGTGACGCGGTGGGGCTGCGGGACACGGCGCGCGAGGAACTCCGTCTGGCGGACGCCTGCGCCCGCGCGGACAAGGTCTGCGCGGCGGGCGACTGGGCCGCCGCCGAGGCGGCCTACACCGAGGCGCTCGGCCACCGGTCCGGTCACCGTCCGGCCGTCGAGGGGGCGGCGTACGCGCGCGGCCGTGCGGCCGAAGAGGCCGGCGACTGGCGCGCCGCGACCGCCGCCTACGGATCCTGTCCGACGCTGCACGACACGCCGGTCCGCTCGGCCCACGCCCGGGGTCGCGTGGCGGCGCTGGCCGGAGACTGGCACACCGCCGACGCGGCGTTCGCGGAGGCGATCGACCACGCCTCGGGATCCGACCCCGGCTCAGTTCCCGAGCACGGCTCCGGCTTGGGCTCCGGCCCCGGCTCCGGCTCCGGCTCCGGCTCCGGCTCCGGCTTTGGCTCCGACCCCGGCCCCAGCTCCGGCTCCGGCTTTGGCTCCGACCCCGGCTCCGGCCCCGGCCCCGGCCCCGCCCCCGACCCCGGCTCCGGCTCCGGCTCCGGCTCCGGCTCCGGCTCCGGCTCCGGCTCCGGCTCCGGCTCCGGCTCCGGCTCCGGCAGTCTCGACCAGGCCCCGGGCGGCCCGCGACCCGGCGAAGGGGCGGTGCCCGGCGCTCAGCTCGGGAGACCGGCGGCGACGCAACCGGGTGGGGGCGAGACCCTCCTCTCGCTCGCCGCCCCGTTCTCGTCCGCCACGGCGTTCGTGTTCGCCCCGCCCCGCGAGGCGGCGGCCTGGGCCGCCTACGCCGCCGGGCGGGTGGCCGAGGCCGACGAGCGGTGGGCCGACGCGGCGGATCACTTCGCCACGGCCGAGGGCTTCATCGACGGCCCCCTGCGAGCCCACCACGCCCATGGGCGCGCCGCCGCCGAGAACGGCGCCTGGTCCGAGGCCCTGGCCGCCATGGAAGCGGCGTCAGCGGCCATGGATGCGGCGTCGGGCGACAGTCCGTCGGCGGACGTGGCCGACGCCCACTCCCTGTCGGCCCCCTTGCCCGACCCAGGGCGATGGATCGACGTCCTGCGCGGGCGGGTGCGCGACAGCGCGGACGCCGCGGCCGGTGCGGGTGACTGGCACCGGGCCGTCGCGTGTCTGCGCCTTCTCCCGGAGGCGGACGGCCAGGCGCGGTCGCTGCGGCGATTCGCCGAGGGGCGGATCGCGGAGGCGGCCGGGGACTGGGCAGCGGCGGCCGAGGCGTACGCGGACTCGACGCACGACGACGCCGGTCCACGGCGCCCGTACGCGCTCGGCCGGCTGTGCGCCCTGCGTCAGGACTGGGAGGCGGCCCGGGACCATTTGGCCCGAGTTCCCGCGGAGGTCCACGACTTCCCGGAGCCGCCGGCCGAACTGCTGCTGTACGCCCGGGCTCGTGCCGCCTACGCGCGCGGGGACTGGAGCGCCGTCGTCGACGGCTTCGGCGGGCTTCCGGACGGCCACGCGGACGGCGATGTGGGCCACCGCCGCAAGTACGCGCGTGCCCGCCTCGCCGCACAGCAGGAAGCATCCGCACCCGGCAACTGGACCTCCGTACTCGGCCATCTCGACGGCGTGCCGGACAAGGCACTGGACGGGGCGGTGGGGCTGCTGCGATGCAAGGCCGCGGGAATGCACGCGCAGAGCGAGGGCGACTGGGAACGCGCCCGGGACCTCTACGCGGGCTTCGCCGACGGGGACGAGGAGTTGACGCGCCTGCACGGCTACGCGTCGGCACGGCTGCACGAGCGGGCGGACCGCTGGGCCGAAGCGCTGACCGCCTACCGGGGGCTTCCCGAGGACCACGGCGACACCGCCGCACGCACGCGGTACGCGCGCGCCAGGATCGACGAGACCGCCGCCGACGACGCGGAACGGTGGCGTGCGATCCAGGAAAGCTACGAGGAGTTGGCGGAGTCCTTCGCCGAGCACGGCGGCTTCGCGGACGCCGCGGTACGTGCCGAGTACGCGCGGGCCCGGGCCGCCGAGGCCGAGGGCGACTGGGAGGAGGCGCGCCGGGTGGCGGAGGCGCTGCGCGCCCACTCCGACGCGCCCCGGATGGCCGGCTACGCGCGAGGCCGACTGGCGGAGGCGCAGCGGGACTGGCACCGGGCCGCCGACGCCTTCCGGGGCTGTGGGGACCATCGTGACGCCGACCTCAGGCTGGCCCACTGCGAGGGCCGGCTGCTGGAGGAGCGGGGCCGCCTCGCCGCCGCGGCCGAGGCGTACGAACGGGCCGGCGACGGCCACGAGGAGGCCGGGGCGCGGGCCGCCCAGCTGCGCGGGACACTGCGGGCGCTGCCCTGGGCGGACGGCCCGATCGGCGAGTCACTGGTGGCCGACCCCTTCGCACTGCGCGACGCGACCTTCCCGTACCGGGCTCTGCGGGACGCCGGCATCGGCCCCGACTCGTCCATGGACATCGTGAACGACGCGTCGTTCACGCTGATGGAGCTGGGCGGCAGAACCTGGGACTGGTCGGAGCGGGTGGCCTGGGACAGACTGCGGCTGCCCGGGCTGCGGCTGGAGCTGGACGCCCTGCTCTACCGGTGGCACGCGCCGGCCGCGGTCCGCGAGGCGGTGACCCGGATCGTGCCGAACGGCGGCCCCGACCCACTCGCCGCCCTGTGCGAGCAGTTCCCGCGCGAGGCCCCGCTGCTGCTCCTGCTGGCGCGGGGCAGGGACGCGGCCGTCGCGGCGTGGGAGGAGCGGCTGGCGACGGCTCCCGGGGACATGTCGGTGGTCCACGGGCTGGCCGTCGCGCGCCTGTGGCAGGCGCGCGAGCTCGAGGACAGCGGTGCCTGGGAACACGCGGTGCGCGCCTGGGAAGCGGCGCTCGTGTACTGGGCGGCGCTGCTGAGCGACCAGGACTACTGGGACGGCTGGCGTACCGAACGCGCGAGCCGCTACCACCGGAACGTGACGTCCGACGACATGGCCCAGCTGTGCTGGGCCCTCAGTCGCCACCTCTTCGAGCGACTGGCCACGGCCGAGCAGCGCCACACCGAGCAGGGCCGCCCGGCGCAGGCGGAGGCGTACCGGGAGCTGACCGGTGTGTTCGAGGCGGAGCTGGGCGGGGCCCGGGTGCTGAGGCAGGTGGGCGGCCTGCCGTCGGTCCCGGGCACGGGCGGCGCGCCGGCCTGCGGCCCGCGCTATCTGCGCATGCTCCGACTCGAGGTCCCGCTGGCCGAGCAGGCCGCCGAACTGAGCGCCGCGGCCCACCGAGGGCAGGACCCGGGCGAGTACGCGGTGCGTGAACTGCGGTGGGCCTTCTCGGAGTTGGCGCGGTCCTCCGCGTTGTCCGAGGCGCACCGGTTCGAGCAGGCCCTCGACGCGCTGCCCGCGCTCGGTACGCTCACCGACCTGCCGGAGGACTGCGAGGGCCCCGGTGCCCACGCGAACCTCGCGGCGCACCTCCAGGAGTGCGGTCACTGTCAGGACTTCGCCCGCCGCAACCCGGCGTATCTGCGGCTGCCCGGACGTCGCGCCCGGCTGGTGCAGGACGGTACGGCGCTCGCGGTGCAGGCCCGTCTCGCCCTCGCGCAGGCGGCGCTCACCAGTGGCTCGGGCGGGGTGGAGCGGGTTGTGACGCAGTGGGCCGAGGCCGTGCGGGCCTCGGCGAAGGCCGGGATGGAGGCCCGCGCCAAGCAGGCCGTGGCGCACATGGTGCTGGGGCGGGTCGAGGCGCTGCGCGACGTGGTGGACCACGAGCAGCGGGACAGCGCCCTGGACGAGGCGGTGACGCTGATCGAGGAGGTCGGGCCGGTGCTGCGCCCTCTCTCCCGGGATCTCGCGGGCCGGCTGGACGCGCAGTTGTCGAAGGTGCTCTCGGAACGCGGGGTGTGGCGGGCCTCGGCGCGCCGACGGTACGGGCTGCCGCTCGACGTGCCGGGGGCGGAGGCGGATCTGCGGCGGGCGCTGGCGCTGAACCCCGAGTCGGGCCACGCCCGGGACAACCTCGTACGGTCGCTGGTCTTCACGATGGACGAGCGGGCGTCCGCCCCCTCCGCACGGCTGCGGGCCGTCGAGGAGGCGCTCGTGCTGCTGCACACCGGCCTGGGGCAGCCGTTGGCGCACGGCGCCTACCGCGAGACGCTCGGAGAGACGCTGAACGCGCTGGAGACCCTGGTCGCCGGGGAGCTGGGCATCGACGGCCTGACCGAGCTGATGCGGACGATGGCGCGGGAGCGGCCCCCGGACGAGACCGATCTGCCGTCGTACGCACGGCGGTTGGCCGGACTCGTGCCGCGTGAGCCGGGGGCGGGGGACCTCCCGCGAGCCATGCACCTGCTGATCCGGGCCGTTCGCGCGGATCCGTCCGCACCGGAGATACGCAGCCTGCTGCTGGACATGGTCCGCCGTCGGCTCGACGCCCTGCCGGACCCGGCGGAACACGTGGAGGAGGAGACCGAGTGATGATCGAGGACGGTTCCGGGGTGCCGGGCGCGCCGTCGCCGTACGAGGCGCTGGCCCCGGTGGGGGTGACGCCGTGGACGACGCACGCCGAGATGCAGGACGTGTCCTTCGAGCTGCTGGCCCGGGGTCTGATGAACCCGCACACCCAGCAGGCCTGGAACGACCTGCGCGACCCGCGTCGGCGCCTGCTGCTCGATCTCTTCCTGTACGACATCGACGACGCGGACGACAGAGACGGCACGGACGGCACGGACGAGGCGGACGGCACGGACGAGGCGGACGACGCCGGCGGTACGGCCGACGGTGGTCCGGCGGCGCCCGCGGGACCGCCTCCTCCGTGGGCCGCCCGGCTGCTGGACGAACTGATCCGGTTCGACGCGTGACGGGCGACGGGCGACGGAAGGGGACGGCGGACGGTGCGGACAGGGGAAGGGACGCAACAGCGATGACATCGATCGGCATCGACCTCGGCACGACCAACAGCGGGGTCGCGCGCTACGACCCCGAGCGCGGGGAGGCCCGGGTGGTCCCCAACGGGCAGAGCGAGGCGCTGACACCCTCCGTGGTCGGTCTCCTGCGCACCGACGGCTCCGAGTCGCTGCTGGTCGGCAGGACCGCGCTCGATCGGGCGGCCCGCCAGCTCGACGGCACGGTGGTGTCGGTCAAGCGGCTGATGGGCCGTGACTTCACGGACTCGAAGGTGGTCCGGGCCCGGGAGAACCTCGCGTACGAGATCGTCCCCGGCCCGGACGACGATCCACGTGCGCATGTCGTCCTCGGGGACCGCAGCGTCACCCCGGCCGAGGTCTCCAGCGCGATCCTGCGCAAGCTGGTCGAGGACGCCTCGCGGAGCCTGGGCCGGCAGGTGACCCACGCGGTGATCACGGTGCCGGCCTACTTCGGCGACGCCCAGCGGGCGGCCACGCGGGAGGCCGCCGAGCTCGCCGGGATCGTCGTCAAGAAGATCATCGACGAGCCCACGGCGGCCGCGATCGCCTTCGGCCTGGACAAGCGGGACGGGGACCGCAGCCGCATCCTCGTCTACGACCTGGGGGGCGGCACGTTCGACATCTCGGTCCTGGACTCGACCCGGGACCGGGCCGGCAACGCCCAGTTCACCGTCCGCAGGTTCGCCGGTGACGACTGGCTCGGCGGGGACGACTTCGACCTCGCCCTCGTGGACCGGATCGCCGAGTGGGTGCGGAAGAACCACGCCGTGGACCCGTCCGCGGACAAGAAGTTCCAGTTCACCGCGAAGAAGTTCGCCGAACAGGCGAAGCGGGAACTCAACGACGCCACGGAGACGGTGGTCTTCATCCCCGCCGCGTACAAGAGCGACGACGGCGTGGTCGTCGACGTCGACATGCCCCTGACGCGGGCCGACCTGCGGGAGGTGACCGCGCCGCTCGTGGAGCGCACCATGCGTCTGGTCCGCGACACCCTCCAGCAGGACAACCTGAGCCCGGAGCAGATCACGGACGTGCTCCTGGTCGGTGGCGGGACGCTGATGCGGCCGGTGTACGAGGCGGTGGAGGCCTGCTTCGGCAAGGAGAAGGTCCGCCGGAACATCAACCCCATGGAGTGCGTCGCGCTCGGCGCGGGCATCCTCGCCGGGACCCTGCACGGTGTGGAGTGCCCCGACACGGACTGCCGGAAGCTCAACGAGGAGTCGGACACGGTGTGTTCGGCGTGCGGGACGAGCCTGACCAACGCCCGCGCCGTCGGCGACATCGGTCTGCACGAGGTGACCGGCGACGCGATGGGCATCGCCGCGGTCCGGGGCTCGCAGCGCGACGTGTTCGTGCCGATCATCCGCAGCGGCATGGCGTACCCGCTGCCGCAGCCGTGCACCGAGGTGTTCCAGGCCACCGACCGCCAGGTCATCCGCGTCCCCGTGTACGAGGGCAACAGCCCGGTGGCCAGCAAGAACCGGGAACAGGGCGTCGTGGAACTGGAACTGCCGGAGCCCGTCGACATCGGCGAGCGCGTCGAGGTGTCGTTCAACTACGACGCGAACCGCAACATCAGGGTGACGATCGCCGTGCCGAGGATGAACTTCCTGGAGGAGGCCGTGCCGAGCCGTGAGAAGCCTCGTACGCAGCCGCCCGCCGCGCCGGCCGAGCCGGACAGCGCCACGCTGCGCGAACGCCTGGAGTACGCCAAACGGGACGCGGACCGGTTCCTCCAGCGGTACGGCACGTACGTCGACCACCTGCAGGAGATGAAGTTCCGCCGGGACATCGAGCAGGCGGGGCAGGCCCTGCTGCTGGGAGAGAGCGGCGAGTACCAGCGCCTGACGGAACTGCTGGTCGACGGCATGTACCACCACTGCGGTCACGCCAGCCAGTTCCTGCACGCGGAGCTGGCGGCGGACGGCGCGCCGCCGGACACGGCCCGCCGGATCAACGAGGCGGTCGGCTACGTGAAGCAGGCCCATGCCGAGGGCAACCGCGCCCACACCGACCAGCAGGCCCGTAATCTCGCCAACCTGGTGGCGCAGGCGTACAGCGCGCGCAGGGTGTCCGCGCTGCGGGACGCGGAGCGCTTCGGCGGGATACTGCGGGTCCCTGACGACGCGGTGGACGCGTGACCGCGCCACGGCGCACGGGGGCGGGCGGTCACGGGATCGGGCTCGGGCTGGACTTCGGCAGTACGGGGCTGCGTGCGGCGTTCGGCCGGCCGGGGGGCCCGGTGCGGCGGCTCACGCCGTCCGCCTCGTACTGGCCGTGGCTGCTGTGCGAGCCCGCCGTGGCCGGGCCGCTTCCGGTCACGTTCCCCAGCCTCAAGAGCCGGCTGGGCGGTGGGCGGGCGGTGCTCGTGGGCGGCGTGCGCACGACGCCGGACGAGCTGGTGACCCGGATGCTGCGGGAACTGCGGGAACAGGTCGAGGCGGCGGCCTCCGGCCGGATCACCCAGACGGTCATCTCCGTGCCCGTGGCCTACCGTTCGGCACAGCGGGCGGCTCTGCTCGACGCGGCGCTCGCGGCCGGACTCACCGAGGTGCGGCTGATCGGCGACGCGATGGCCGCGGTCATCGGACACACGGCGGGCCGGGGCAGCAGCACGTGCCTCGTCTACGGCCTCGGGTACGGCGGGTTCGAACTGGGCCTGGTGCGCGGTGCGCGGGGCCGCTACCGGGCTCTCGGACACGAGACCGCGTCGAGCACCGGCGGCCGGGCGTTCGACGAGGCCGGGCTGGGCGCCGTGGCTCGGGCCGTGCGGGACCGTACGGATCCGGACGGGCTGGACGAGGGCGACTGGCTGCGGCTGCGCGCCCGGGTGCAGGAGATCAGGGAACGGCTCGGCGCACCCGACGGTGACGGCTCCGCCGTGCTGGAGACGGTCCCCGGTGGAGCCGCGGAGCGGCTGCGGTTCGACCGTGACCAGCAGGAGGCGTTCCTGGACCGGCATGTCCGGCGGACCCTCGGCCGGGCGCACACCCTCCTGGAGCAGTCGGGAATGGCCGCGCGGGACGTGGACACGCTGTTGCTGGTGGGCGGAGGGACACGGCTGGAGACGGTCCGGTCGGGGGTGCGCGGGCTCGGGCGCGCGACCGTGCCGGCCTCCGCCGACCTGCTCGCCCTGGGCGCCCTGATGCACGCGTCGCGGCTCGCGGGGCTGCCGCCGTCGGGGCTCGACGGGCTCGCCCTGGAGTCGGAGGAGGCGTCGGACGACACGCTGGCGGACGCGCCCCGGCTCAGCGTCACCCTCCTGTCCGGCCCGGCCGTGGAGGACGCCGCTCCCCACGACATCGCCAGGGCCCGCGAGTTGGCGGCGCGCGGGCAGGTGGCCGAGGCGCGTGCGTTGCTGGAGGCGCTGGTGTCCGAGGCCCGGTCGTTGCTCGACACCCTCGGCACCCTCGACGCACCCCGGGCACCGGACGCCGCCGAGCCGTCCGGGCGGTCCGAGCCGCCAGCGCGATCCGAGCCGTCAGGACGATCCCAGCCGTCAGGACGATCCGAGCCGTCCCGGCCCGCGGAGTCCGCGCACCCGGCGGACCAGGACGCCGCGCGCCTCCTCGCCGCCGCGCGCGACATGCTGACGCAGGGCCGGTACGACCGCGCCGTACGCACGGCGCACGCCGCCTGGCAGGCCGCCCACGACGGCGCGTCGGGACCCGACCTGCTGGATGCGATGATCCATGTGCACTGCGCGGCAGCCATGGCCGACTCCTCGCCCGAGCACTTCACCGACGCCTACCGCTGGCTGCGCTGCGCCTACGACCACGACCCCACCAACACCCGCGTCCGCGAACTGCTCGCCGAACGCACCTACCGGCACGCGGACCGTCTGCACGGGCGCGGCAGGCGCGACGAGGCGATCGAGGCGCTGCGCCGGTGCCTCACGTGGAATCCTGAACACGGTGCGGCTCAGGCCCTGTTGGAGCGACTGGGCCGCCCCGGCAGAAACCACGGAGCCCGGGGTGGCGTCCCACGCTGATGAGTGCCCGGCAGATCGCACGAACACCGGCCGTCCCGGTGCCGAGTCAGGAGAAACGCGCTTGACGACCGTATCCCCGCCCCACGGGTCGACGTTCCTGGACGAGAAGGTCCTGGGCAAGGAGTTGGAGGACCTGCTCGACCGGACGTCCCGGCTCGACGTCTGCGCGAAGGAACTCCGTGTGCTGGCGGAGGACTTGACGAACGGCAACCGGCTCGACCGGTGGGCCGACGTCGATCTCGTCCAGTCCTTCGTACGCGCCGAGAGCCTCGCGGACCCACCGCCGCCCGCTCCTGCCCCGGACCTGCCGTGGTGGCGTGCGGCATGGTTGCGCCGGAGCCCCCGGGACGGTGTCCTGGAGGCCGCGCTGGGTGTGCTGGTGTTCGTCCCGCTGCTGGTCACCTGGTTCGGGCTGCGCGAAGCCGTACGTGCCTACGGTGAGTTGAGCCGGGACCGGCCCGAGGAGGCCACCCGTCCCTTTCTGCAGCTGTGGCAGTCGGGATTCGACGGACGTCTGTCGGCGCTCGGCCGCTTCGAGAACGTGGCCCTGACAGCCGCCCTGCTGATCACGCTGCTGGTGCTGCTGTCGGTGTGGCACGCGCGCGTCCGGACCCGCACCGAGCGGGACGAGGAGGCCCGGGAGGCCGCGGACGGGCGGCTGCTCGGCTCGCTCGCGGCGCTGCTGACCCGGGTCCAGATGAGTCTCGCCCCGCACCGCAGGGCCTCTCCCGAGCAGTTCACCCAGGAACTGACGCACGCGGCCGAGCAGTTGCGGGAGTTGACCGAGAAGGCCGACGAGAGCCACAAGACGCTGGCGGCCGGCGCGACGGCGGTGGGCAAGGCGACCGACGCGCTGCGGAAGGCGGCGGTCGCGCTGTCCGGCGAGGTGCCCAGGATCGGCACCGCGGCGGACCGGGTCGAGGGCGCCGTCAAGGCGAGCCTGGCGGCGTCGACGCAGGCGCGGCAGGCCAACGAGGACGCGGCACGCGGCATCGCGGACCGGGTCCAGGCCGCCGGTGACACCGTGCGGACCGCGTTCGAGTCGCTGGTCAACGTCCAGCAGACGCTGGCGGCGAAGTCCGACACCGTGGCGCAGGCCGCCGAGCGGGCGGCGGAGGCCGTCGCCGCCGGCGCGGAGCGTACGAACGACGCGGTCGACGGGATGCGGGAGGCGACCGAGCGCTGGGACGCCGCCGCCGCGCACTGGCAGGACGCGGCGGCGCGGCTGGACCGGGGGATACGCGCTCTCTCCCCCCTGCGGCCCCACCCGGCCTCCGCCAACGGCACCCCTGAGGTGCTGGAGACCGTCCCGGCGCGGAGCAACGGCGCCCCCGCCACGCCCAGCACCGCCCCGGCGCGGAGCAACGGCGCCCCCGCCATGCCCAGCACCCTCCCGACTCAGGGCGACGGCGTCTCCGCCGCGCCCAGCACCCTCCCCACGCATGGCGACGGCGTCTCCGCCGCGCCCAGGACCGTCCCGCCGCAGGGCGACGGCGCCCGGGGCGAGCAGCCGGACGGAGCGGCCGAGTGAGTGCGCGCGTCCGGCGCCGCCGCGGGGTCGGTGTCGTCGTCCTGGCGGGCTGGCTCTTCGCCGACCTGCTGCTCGTGCTGACGCTGGTGTCGATGGCCGATCGTCCGGACCCGCTGGCCGCGCGCCCCGAGCCGTCCGCCAGTCCCTCCCCCACCGCGTCACCCAGCCCCAGCCCCAGCCCGACCGGGCCGCAGGGCGTGGCACGCACGCCCAGGGAGTTCAAGGTGCGCGGCACGGACACCGACGACCTGGAGGCACAGATCCGGTCCCGCACCGCCAAGTGGCCGGGGCGCACGGCGGCCCTGGTGCTGACGTTCGGCGGCGGGCCGGGCGGCACGGAGTACGCCCACCGCGTCAACGGCCTGCTCGCCGAGGCACGGCCGGAGATGTTCGGCGAGCGCATGGCGACCGACGACTTCCACGACCTCGGGGAGCCGGTGGGGACCGCGGTGGTCCGCGTCTACTTCTACACCCGGCCGGGCGAGTGACTCCCCGGCGTCGGCACGGCAGGCCCATGGCGGGACGCACAGGGGAAGGACGAAACGGCGTGACACAGTGGCGTCCCGGCGAACGGGTGACCACCGGCGAGGGGGTGCCCCGGCCGCCTTTGCCGAACCTGCCCGGCTTCCCCGCCATGCGGGGCTACGGCCAACTGCTCGACGACCTCCGCGCGCTGGCCTTCCGGCATGTGGCGGACGTCCTGCGGCCTCCCGAGGCAGCCCGGCCCGCGTCGTTCGGGACGCTGCCGAGGGCCGGGACGGACGGCGGTTTCCGGGTCCTGGACGGCGTGTGGTTGCCGGGCCGCGGCACGCTGTGGCAGCGGGTGGACGCGGCCTGCCTCGGGCAGGTGCGGGCCGCCTGGGTCGCCTCCGCCGATCCGCGGGCCGCCGGGGCCGCGGCCGTCGTGGAGACCCTGGAGGGCCTTCTCCGTGCCGAGCCGCTGGGGCTGCGCCAGGTCCTGCTGTGGCAGTTGGCCTGTCTGCTGCGCGACGGTTCCGGGGACCCTACTGCGGCCGACGCCGTGGCCCTCGGGGTGCACCGCGAGGAGGCGGCGGACCTGGCCGCCGCCGTCGCGGCCGGGTTTCCCGGCGCCGGGGGCGCGCGGCAGGCCGCCGAACGACTCGGCGACGTGTGGCCGGGGAGGCGGCTGCGCGAGGCCGGGCGGCTCGCCGCGCGGGTGCGGGACCCCGGCGGCGACCCGGTGCTCGCGCGTCTGCTGAGCGACTTGCGGGCGAGAACGGCCGCGTTGGACCGGGTGATGGCCGACGCCGCTCGTACGGAGGACGAGGGATCGGCGCACACGGCGGCGCTCCACTGGCTGGTCGCCGCCCGCCGGGCCGAGGACGACCCCTCGGTCCGGTCCGGTCTGCTCCGTACCGCGATCCGGACGGCGGACGAGGCCACGGGCGACGACACCCGCGTCACGGCCGTCGAACACCACCGGGCCGTCCATCTCATGTGGCCGCGGGCACGGGACCGGCCGGAGTCGGTCACCTACCGGGTGCTGCGCTTCCCGGACGGCTCCCCCGGCGAGACCACCGAGGTGCGCGCCTCGGTCGAGCACGACTCCCCGAGCACGGCGGAAGGCGGCGCCTCGGAGCCCATGCACCATCTCCGGGACTCCGATCCGCCGATCGGGCGGCCCGTACGGTACGCCGTCGTCCCGCAGCGCCGAGGTGTCGTCGCCGACGTTCCCCTGGTCTCCTCCGTCGTCATGATCACGCCCGATGTGACGGACGCCGACGTCGCGGTCGTGCCCGACGGTGTGCGGCTGCGCTGGCGTGCCGATCCGGCATGCGTCGACGTGGTCGCGCGGCGCACCCTCGCCGACTCCTCACCCGCCCGCTGGGTGCCGGTGCCGTGCGACCGGCACGGTCTGCTGGACGTCCCGCTGCCGGCCGGCGAATACCGCTACGAGATCCGCTGCGACTACCCGGGCCCCGACGGCCGGTCCGTGTGGTCCTGGGGCGTACAGCTGTTCGCCCGCGCCGAGGAATGGCCCACCCCGGTGGCGGACCTCTCGGCGCGGCTCGCCGACGAGCACGACCGGGTGTCTCTCGCCTGGCGGCCGCCCGCCCGGGGGCGGGCGGTGGTGGTGCCCTGGCACGGCGGTCCGGTGGCCCCGGGGACGGACGTGTCGCACCGCACGGACCTGACGGTCGCGGAGTCCGCCGAGGATGCGCGACCGGTCTTGGAGACGGCCGTGCCCGAAGGGTCCAGACTGCGGGTGACCTCGGTGAGCGTGCTGGGCGAGCGAGCGGTGGCCGGGGCCGGCCTGGTGGTCGAGAACCCCGGGATGGTCCGGGACCTGACGGTGCGCCGTACGGCCGCCGACCGTGCCCGAGTGGCGTTCACCTGGCCGGACCCGGCCGTACTGGTCCTCGTGACCTGGCAGGGGGACGGACACCTCGAGGAGCGGCGGGTGGCCCGTAGCCGCTTCCTCGCCGACGGACACGTGGAACTCCCGGTCACCGAAGGGGCGTACCGCGTCACGGTGTCCGCGCTGTGCCGCCCCGGCGCGTTGGCCGTCCCGGCCGACGCCGCGGCCGTGGACCTGGCACCGGCGCCACCGCCCACGCTCCCTCCGCCTCCTCCTCCCGCTCCGCCCCGGTTCCCGGTGAGCGAGCGGTGGGCCCGGTGGCGCAGGTGGTGGGCCTTCCGACGCTGAGCGCCTCCCGCCTCCCGCCTCCCGCCCGATACGGTGCCGGAGCCCTCAGGTCCGTACGACCGCCTCGGCTCCGGCGCCGAACTCCAACTGCAGTCCGGTCCGCAGCGCGACGGTCTTGCCGGGGTCGACGTCCACGACGGTGCCGTCGTCCCGGCGGGCCGTCCACCGCGCCCCGCTCCGGTTCGTGATCCCGAACCGCCCCGGCTGCTTGGGGTGTTCGGTCACCTCGCCCACCAGCGCGGTGAAGTCGTGCCGCTCCGGGTCGTCGACCAGGTGGTGAGCGTACAGGCGGGTCTGCGCGCCGAGCCGGATGGCGCGGCGGGTGCGCAACGATCCGGTCCCGGCGGCCAGTTCGAGCGTCGGCGGCAGGCTCAGCGTGTTGCCGCATTTCCAGCACTGGGGTGCGGGGCCGTCCGGTTCCGTGAGGTTCTGCCGCCCGCACGCCCGGCAGAGGCAGATCGCGTCGAGAACCCTGCTGAGCGCGTCGCGCCACTGTGTCTCGCGCACCCGCCGGGCGGGGGTCCGCAGACCGTCGGTGAAGGTCTGGACGAAGAGATCCCGCAGGATCGGCGGCAGCGCGCCCCAGGTGGCGACGACGGTCGGCTGCTCCTCGGGCACGGGCCGGTTGCGGGCGTCGGACGGGTCGTAGAGGAAGAGCGGTTCGGAGCCGTACAGCTTGCGCCGGGCCGCCTCGTCCATGCAGCGGATGCGCAACGCCAGGGCGCCCTCCAGCGGATGATGGTTCATCAGCAGAAGGAAGAGCAGGACGGCGAGCGAATGCAGGTCGCTCTGGATGCACGGTTGCGCGCCCGGGTCGCCCCGGACCAGTTCGGGTGCCATGAAGTCCATGGTTCCGGCGACACCCGCCGACTCGCCCTCGACGACCGCGTTGTCGTTGTCGCAGACCAGTACGTCTCCGGTGTGCGGGTCGAAGAAGATGTTGCCCCAGTTGATGTCGCGGTAGGCGATCCCCCTGGAGTGCAGCGCGCGGTACGCCTCGACGGTGTGCAGGGCCGCCGTGACCAGGGTGCGGGTGGTGGTGGCGGATACTTCGGGGTCGCGCCGGAACAGTGCGGGCAGGTCGTGGAAGCGGTCCGGCCGTACGTCCATGAGGTAGCCGAAGCCCGGCCGCCCGCTCTCCGCGTCGACCACGACGGTCTGCGGCCACAGGAAGCGGTCGTCGCCCCAGCCACGTCCGATGAGGCCTTCGAGGATCTCCCGCTGGCGACCGTCGGCGAGCTGCGGGTAGTACCACTTCAGGGCACGGTCGCCCTGCGGTGTCAGCACCCGGTAGACCTCGCCCTGGCCGCCGGATCCGAACTGCTCCGCGACCTTGACCTCCTCCCCCTCCTCGGTCACCAGAATCTGGCCGGCGGCGAGCATGCCGTTCACCATGGGGTTCCTCTCGTGGCTTGCGTGGGTGAGGCGTCGTCGTGCTGGGGGACGGCCTCGCGGGGAGGCGCGAGGGCGCCCACGAGTGTGGTGTCGTCGCCGGAGTACTGGGCGGCGCGCCCCAGCCACTCGGGGAGCCGCTCCCTCACCAAGGGTGTCCCGTGCTCGGCGGCGCGGTCCCGTACGCCGGTGGCGAAGTCGAGGAAGCCCTGGTGGTCGGTGAAGCTCTTGGACAGCCCGTCGGTGGAGAGCAGCAGGCCCGACGGGCCCTCACCGGTCAGCGGCTGCCAGTGGCAGCGGACGCGGCGCCAGGCTTCGGACTCGCACAGGGAGTCCGTCTCGTCACCGAGGTCGGGCCCGGTGTACAGGGGGGTGTGCGCGGTGCCCGAGCCGTCGAGGACGACGACGTCCCCGTCGCCCAGCTGCCAGCACACCAGAAGGCGCCGGGTGAGGACGGCGCCGATGAGGGTGCTGCCGTAGGCGGTGAGGTCGGGGCCCTTGGCACCGGTCTCCGGCCGCTCGTCGTCGGCGGGCCCGCCGCTCTCCTCGTGGGCTGCACCGCCGTGTGCCGGGGAGTTGCGGTCATGGAGCACCGCCCGGCGGTACCACCGGTGTGCGACCTGTTGGGGAAGCCGCCTGGCCTCGGCCCGCAGTTCGCCGAGCGCGGTCCACCAGAGGCTGTCGTCACTGTGCTGCTCGGCCGCCGCGGCGTGGCGCACCGCCCCGCTCGCGAACTCCTGTGCGCACACGGCGAATTCCTGGACGGCCCAGGCCGCGCCGAGGTCGCTGCGGAAGTGCGGGGCCGAGCCGTGTCCGTCGGCCACGGCCAGGACGACGGCGTGTCCGTCGGCCGTGCGCAGCGCGGTGCAGCGGTCCTGGCTGTACTTCTTGCCCATGCCCTTCACGGCGCCTTCGAGCAGCTCCCATCGCGGGGCCGCTTCCACGACGTCCTTCACCAGACGAGGTCGTCGTCGTCCCCGTCCTTGTCCGTCGGCAGGGGCGGCGGGGCCTGCAGCGGCGTGGTGGCCGCGTTCGCCTTGGGGGTGGAGGCGGCCTTGACGGCCGTCGACATCCAGCGGATGGCGGCGGCGAGCTGGCGGGGGTTCTTGGCGTGCAGCGGTTCCAGCTCCGGGTTGGCGAGGAACTCCTTGAGCATGCTCTTGTCGGCGTCGTCGCCGATGGCCAGGGCCACCCGCACCGCGCGCTTGCCCCAGGGGGTGTCGTCGATGGCGCGCAGACCGGAGCGCCAGTCGTCCATGGGCTGGCCGTCGGAGACGAGGGCGAGCACCGGGGGCAGGGCGCGCTGCGGCATCGGGGGCGTCTGCAGGGCGCCTGCGGCCAGCCGGAAGGCCGCTCCCATGTCGGTGCCGCCGTAGGTGTGGAGGTCCGCCCAGGTGAACTGGTCCACCGGGGTCGGCTCGCCGATGTGCCAACTGGCGCCGCTGGCGAAGGAGATGGCGCGGACGAGCAGGGAGGCACCGGGGTTGGAGCGGGCCGCCTGCTGCATCTCCGGGATGGCCTCGCGGATGGCGAAGTTCAGCTCGGCGATCTTTCCGTTGACGCCCATCGAGCCGGAGCAGTCCAGCAACCAGATGAAGTGCACGGGTCGGCTGGCCATACTGCCGCCGGGCAGGTCGAAGGTCTCCGTCACGCTGATCCTCTCCCCCGAGGTTGGGCCGCCCTGCGCCCGGGTGTGCCATGTGATGCGTTGTCGATCTCGTGGTGGCAAAGCCTAGTTGAGAATGCGTCAGAAGATCTGATGTGCTTGATAATTGTGGGCATCCGGGCGCCCCCGGCAAGACGGCGCACCATCAGACATACCCTCGCCCCGTGCGGTGGCGACACCACGCGTTCCATTCCTCCGCCCATCGCCGACTGGCATCACGGCCCAGGAAGGCGGCGACCTCTCCGAGGAACCGGTCCTCCAGCCGGGGCAGCAGAGGGCCGAAGACCTCGTCCAGCAGGCCGTCCGCGGTCTTCTTCCAGCCGTTGTCGGCATCTTCCTGGGACACCCGCCAGATGACGAACAGGCGAGCGAGACGCTGAGGTGTGTGCAGCGCGTGCGGCGACAGCACCCCTCCCTGGCGACGGCTCTCCTCGACCGCTGCCCGGTGGTAGTGGCGGTGCAGTCCCATGCCGCCGGCGGCCAGATAGCGGAGGGCGTCGGGGGAGTCGAACAGCCGGACAGGATCCGTGCGCGCGAAGCTCTCGGCGATCAGTTGGTCGATTCCGTCCCTCAGGGTGACGTCCATCGGTCCCGTCTCCTGCTCCAGGGCCCGCACCCGCTCCACGGCCGAGCCGACGGGCTGTCGGCCGTGCGCCATGTCCTGGGCCAGCGCCAGGAGTTCGGCGGTGGCCTGTTCCGAGGGGCCGAGCCGCTTGAAACGCAGGGTCGCACGGGCGAAGTCGAAGAGTTCACGGGTGATCTCGCCCGGATGCTTGAGCCAGTGGGTGAGGCGGACCTCCCACCCCGCCTCGACGATCAGCTCGGCGGAACAGACCTGCGTGACCTTGCTCTGGTCCTCGCGACCGGGCTGGCCTGCCGGGAAGATCAGCTGCCACAGGATCCGCAGGGTCTCCCCGTCCGACACCCGCCCACCGGGGAGCCGCTCGGCCACCCGCAGCAGGACGTCCGCTCCTCGCGGGTACGGCGGAGCGGCGCGCAGAGCCGCCACTTCGACGGCCAGGCGTACGGCGAGGGGCGCCCCGTCGGCCTGGGCGCGCAGCCAGGAGCCGTGCTCCGAGGCGGCCAGGTCTCCGAGCGCCCTGATCCGGTGCTCCCTGGAGTCCTGCGCGACCATTTCCAGCACCTGGCGGGTGAACCCGCCGTGATCCAACGCTTCGAGCAGTGCGACTGCGTCGGCTCGGGCCTGTCGCTGGTCGGGCTTGCACAGGGCCCTGGCCAGGGTGCTCACCGCCTTCTCCACGACCGGTCCACGATCGTCGCCGGAGCGCAGCAGGGCGCGCAGCGGCACCTCCCAGGTGTCGAACGACCGGCCGAGAAGCTCGCTCAGTGCCTGCTCGGGTCGCGGCCCGTACTCGGCGCGCAGCGCGCTGCGCGCCTCGTCGTCCAGCGGCAGGTCCGCGCACGTTTGCAGAGCCGGCTCGACGTCGCGCGGCCCCGCTTGTCTCAGTCGCCGTCCGGCCAGGGCGAGGGCGAGCGGCTGGACCGCGTCCCGGCGCTGCCCGCCGATCTCGTCACAGGCCTGGGTGAGCGTCAGGACGGCGTCCTCGGTGTCCAGGGGGTCGTGGTCGGCCACCGCCGCGAGCGCGGCCACGATCTCGGCGAGCACGTCGTCCGGATGGCTCGCCAGGACGTCCCACGACAGGTCGCGCCGCGCCAGGGCCCGCCGGACGAGCGGCGGCACGGCGAAGGCGTCGGCCACGGACGGGGCGGTCCGGGCGGCCGAGGGGAACGACGCGTCCGGCACGGCGCCCGGTGCCTCGCCGCGGCCCGCGCCGTCCCCACCCGGCTGTGGGGGCACCCCGTGGAGCCAGAGCCACGCCGCCAGCGCGGCCCACGGATCGACGCGGGGCGGGCTTCCGGGGCCGCCCAGGCCGTCGTGCACCCGAAAGAGATGGGTACGGGTCAGGTCGTCGCACCGGTCGAAGACCGCTTCGGCCTCCGGTCCGATCCCGAGGATCTGCTGCGGCGCACCGGCCGGGTCCGCGGTGCGGGTGGTGAACGTCAGCGAGCGCGCGTACGCGGCGGGGAGAGAGGCGCAGGCCAGCGCGATCCAGCAGGCCACGGTCTCCTGGTCGTGCTCGGCGACGACGATCTGCCGCCCGGCGGGGTTTTCGAACAACCCTCGTACGTCGGTCAGGAAGCAGGACACCCGATCGGCGTGGTGCCGCGCGAACTCCGTCAGCCGCTCCGTGCCCCAGCGCTGGTCCGCCGCCGCGAACGGACCGTCCCCCTCCGCGTCCTCCGTGTGCGGCCGCCAGGCGTCGACGGGCCAGCGGGCCCAGCCCCCGCCGGGATCGCCGGCGGTGTAGCGCGCGTCGATGCGCAGCCCGGTGGCCGTGTGGTCCGGGCGGGCACTGCACAGCAGGGCGCCGCCGTCCCGGTGGGGCAGTCGGGTGTAGCTGAGCGCGGCCCCGGTCACCGGCGATCCGGGATGGGTGGCGACGATGACGTGCTCCAGCAGGTCCTCCGGCACGCCGTCGGGCACGGCGGTGACGGGACTGAGCCGGTCGGCACCCGTGGCGGGATCCCGGTGGAGGACGTAGCTGAGTTCGCGCATGACCATGCCCCGATTCTGGCGATCCGCACCGAAGCACCGCAGGCAGTCACGGAATTCCATGGCCGCGTTTCCCCGATCCCCCGGCGCCTGTCAGGAACCCCGGGGACAGCGGCTGTGAGCGCGACCGTCAGGCCCTGACCTGGATCAGGGCCCTGGTGCCGCTGGTGCGCCAGCGCTGTCCCTCCGTCGCCACGAGGGCCGTCTCCGTCTCGGGGGTCAGGCCCACGATCACGTCGGACTTGAGGGTGCGCAGGGCGGCGACGGGGCCCGGGAAGTAGGACGTGACCTCGGTGAAGGGGGTGGTGGGGGGCCAGAGGTGGTCGCCCACCAGACGGCGGTAGTTGAGGTCGCCCTTGAGGAGGGTGAGGTCGGCGGAGGCGAAGTCGTCACGCAGGTCGGGCGGCATGTCCGCGTAGGGCAGAGGGGCGCAGGAGAAGGGGTGGGCGCGCAGGGCCAGGCGGCCGTCGGAGAGGGCGGCGTACAGGCGGTTCCCCGCGTCGGTCTTCGCGGACACGAGGTGGCGTACCGCGTCGAGGGTGTCGGCGGTGGTGGCGTCCGAGACGAAGTACGGGTACGGCTTCAGATGGAGTACGGCGCGGTCGAAGTGGCCGTGGGTGAGGAGGTGGTCGACGAGGAGGAGGTCGGGGATCAGTTCGCGGCCCGCGTTGTCGGCGACCAGGCAGAGCGTGTGGCCGGAGGTGCCGGACAGCAGGGAGAGCAGCGACTCGCCGTCGTCCGCGACGAGTGGGGCATCGGCGGCGGTGTTCTCCTCGGCCGTCTGGATACGGAAGCCCAGGTCCGCCCGGTTGCCCCAGAGGGAGCCGTGGAGGAGGGCCTTGAGCCGGTCCGCGAGGGGCCGGGCCGACAGCGGGCCGAGGGCGGTGAGTTCGGCGGCCGCCTCGGGGGTGTCGAGTTCGGCCAGTTTGAAGGGGCGGAAGGGGTCCACGCCCTGCCAGGGGCCGGGGGCGAAGTGGTCGACGGCCCGCAGGAGTTGGCGGTAGAAGCAGCTTTCGGCGGCGAGGAAGGGCAGGGAGAACCAGGAGCGGCCGGCGTAGCGGCGTACGTTCCAGGTGTCCCACCACTCGTCGTCGGCCGGAGGTTCGACGACGCCTTCGAGCGTGTTCCTCAGCAACTCTTCGAGGGCGCTGCGCTGTCGGGGGCCGTAGGGGGTGGCGTCCTGGACCTTGCGGATGAGGGCGGGGTGCCGCTCCGCGAGGACGCTGTGCGGGAAGGAGGCCGGGTCGTCGCTGCGGATGACGGGGGCTGCGGCGTCAGACATGGCCGGGGGTTCCTCCGGGGCCGTCGGGCGCGGTGGGCGGCAGGGAGGCGTCCTTGGCCTTCTTGTCGAGCAGTTTGTCGTAGCCGGCCTCGGTCCACACGTACTTCTTGAACTGCTCCGGCGTGAGCGGGCCCGCCCACGGACCGCCGCCGGGGTAGAACACCGAGCCGCACGAGGAGCAGTGGTGGGCGGGGCGCCAGAGCTGTTCGGCGCGTTCCTTGCCCGCAGCGACGAGCTTCCGTTCGCGCCGCTCGCCGTTGACCACCGCGATCGTGCCGATGAACAGCAGCACGGCGAGGAGCGAACCGCCGATCGTGTAGAGCGGTTTGTCGTCCTGGACGCCGCTGTAGGCGAGGCCGACTCCGATACCGGTGAGAAGCGTGCCTTCGAGGAAGTGCATCACGCTGTCGGAACGCCCGTGCGTACCCGGGGCCTTGAGCAGCCGGTCGGTGAGGCCGCCGCGCCGGGACTCCGGGTCGGCACAGGTCTCCGCGACCGTACGCACCGCCGGGGCCGTACCGCCGCAGCCGGGGCACACCGCCGCGACCGGGGTCGGTGGCGGTCCGTACCCCTGCGTCTTCTCCGTCTTCTCTGTCGCCATGCGCCTACGCTAACCGGCCGGCGGACGCACATGCGCCGGCGGCCGGCCGATGCCCGCTCGCATCGGTCGGCCGCCGGCAGTGGGGGGTGGCGGTCAGTGGGTCGGCTCAGCGGCTCAGAAGGTGAGCTTCCAGCTGTTGAGGCGGCCGGTGTCCGCGGACGCCACGTCCTGGACGCGGAGCTTCCAGGTGCCGTTGGCGGTCTCGCTGGAGGCGTTCACCGAGTAGGTGGTGTTCAGGTTGTCGGCGGAGTCCGAGCTGGAGGCCTTGAGACGGTAGGTCGAGCCGTCGGGGGCCACCAGGTCCAGGACGAGGTCACCGCGGTAGGTGTGGGTGATGTCCACGCCGACCTGGAGGGTCGAGGGCGCGTTGCCGGTGCGGCCGGTGACGGAGATCGAGGACTCGATCGCCGCGCCGTTGTCCGGGATGGAGACGGCCGTGGTGTTGGTGAAGGTGGTGCCCCCCGTGGAGCCCCCGCCGGAGCCCCCGGTCACCGCCTGCACCGTCTTGGCCGCGTCGGCCAGGCCCGCGCCGCAGCCGCCCGAGCAGGTACCGGGCAGAGCACGCGAGTTGGTCTTGATCGCGGACTCGATCTGGGCCGGGGTCAGCGAGGAGCTCGCCGACTTCAGTAGTGCGGCGAGGCCCGCGATGTGCGGGGCGGCCATGCTGGTGCCCTGGTAGTAGTCGTACGACTCGCTGCCCGGTCCGGCGGTGCCGGCGTTCAGCGTGGAGAGGATGCCGCCGGAGGCGGTGGTGCGGGTCTCGCCGCCGGGGGCCGCGATGTCGACGACCGAGCCGAAGTTGGAGTAGTACGAGCGGGAGCCGGCGCGGTTGGTGGCCGCCACCGAGATCACGTTGTTGCAGCTGGCCGGCGAGTAGTTGGCCGCGTTGGCGTTGCTGTTGCCCGCCGCGACGACGACCGTGGTGCCGCGGTTCACGGCGGCGTTGATCGCGGTCTGGGTCGCGGTGGTGCAGGCGCCGCCACCGCCGAGGCTCATGTTGATGACCTTGGCGACGTTGGTGTTGGCGGGGACACCGGAGACGGAGCCGCCGGAGGCCCAGGTGATGGCGTCGATGATGTCGGAGTCGTAGCCGCCGCACTTGCCGAGGACCCGCAGCGGGGAGACCTTGGCGCCGTAGGCGATACCGGCCACGCCCTTGCTGTTGTTGGTGACGGCGGCGATGGTGCCGGCGACGTGGGTGCCGTGCCAGGAGGAGGTGCTGGCCGGGTCGCCCGCGGCGCACTCGTTGGCCGCGGTCCAGTCGCCCGGGTCGGCCGGGTTGCTGTCGCGTCCGTTGCCGTCGTTGGCGACCGCGGTGTCGGCGATGAAGTCGTAGCCGCCGACGATGTTCGCGGCGAGGTCCGAGTGGGCGACGTAACCGGTGTCGATGACGGCGACCGTCACCCCGGTACCGGTGGTCTTGTCCCAGGCGCCCGGCAGGTTCATGCCCGCGGTGGACTCGTAGAGGTCCCACTGCTTGGTGTACTCGGTGTCGTTCGGGGTGGCCTGCGCCTTGTTCAGGCGGTCCGGGACGACATAGGCGACCTGCGGGTCGGCCTGGTACTCGGAGATGACGTCGGCGACGTCCGTCTTGGTGAGGTCCTCGCCCAGGTCGACGAGGGCCGCGCCGCTGCCGAGCCGGCGCTGGAAGTCGAGGCTCTCGCCGGCCTCCTTGCCCTTGGCCGCGGCGTCGGCGTCGGCCGCCTTGTTCGAGGTGGCCTCGGCGGCGCCTGACTTGTAGCCGACGATCAGGCGCTCGGCGACGGTTCCGGGCGCGGCCTCGGTGGCACCGGCGACGGCGGGGGCGGCGTCGGCCTTCGCGGACGGGGCCTGGGCGACGGCGACCGAGGAGGTCATGCCCGCCACCAGGGCGACGGAGACCGCGGCGACGGATATGAGCTTCCGTCCGGCGGTACGGGAAGTGGAGGTACGCAAGGGCTTCGCCTTTCGTGGCCTGCTCATGTCAGGGGAGGAGCGGCAGTGAAACGCTTCTTCATCGAAGCGGCGGGGGGTCCAGAAAGGGTTGGCGCAGAGGCCGGCCAGGCGCGAGCCGCCCACCAGGGGTTACCTGTGGTTCAGCTGTGCGATGACATTAGGCAAAGCCCAGGTCATGGGGATACGGGGAAAACCCTCGACCCCTCGGGGAACTCCCCTATGGCGCCCGGCAGTCGGGCCCGGATGTGCCGCTTCGCCGGGTTTATCGAGGCTTTGCCTTGACACTGCGCATGACTGGATCCGACCGGTCGAACGCGACCCCGGCGATCCGCGCGACGGCCCCGTGTACGCAGCCCCGCGTACGCGGCCGTCGACGCCGACCCCCACCCTCGTACACCTTTGAACGCGGCGCCCCCTTGTCCCGTACGACTCGACGGACCTCCAGCCCACCCCATCCCCATGGATCGGACGTACCGGATGCACCGCTTGTCCGCACGCCGCAGCACCACCGGCCGCCGCGCCACCCGCAGCACCACGGGCCGCCGCGCCGCCGTCACGATCGCCGCCGCCACCGTCGTGGCCCCGCTGCTCCTGACCGCGGGGGCGGCCACCCCCGCCCTGGCGCACGGCGCGCCGACGGATCCGGTGAGCCGGGTGTCGGCGTGCTCGCCCGAGGGCGGCAGTCAGGGGACGGCGGCGTGCAAGGCGGCGATCGCCGCGAACGGCGCCCCCTTCACCGCGTGGGACAACATGCGGATCGCCGGGGTGAACGGGCGGGACCGGGAGGTCGTCCCGGACGGGCAGCTGTGCAGCGGAGGGCTCGCGGCCTACAAGGGGCTCGACCTCGCCCGCGCCGACTGGCCCTCGACCCGCCTCTCCCCCGGCACCACGCTGAACCTGACATACCGGTCGACGATCCCGCACACCGGGACCTTCAAGCTGTTCCTGACGAAGCCGGGGTACGACCCCACCAAGCCGCTGAAGTGGTCCGACCTGCCCGAGAAACCGTTCGCCTCGATCACCGACCCGCCGCTGCGGAACGGCTCGTACCGGTTCTCGGCGAAGCTGCCCGCGGACCGGTCCGGGCACCAGGTGCTGTACACCATCTGGCAGAACACCAGCACGGTGGACACGTACTACTCGTGCTCCGACGTGGTGTTCCCGCAAGCGAAGCAGGCCGAGGCCGACTCCGGTGCGGGGGGCGGGAGTTCGCGGGAGACACCCGCGGGGGGCGGGGAGACGGCTTCCGAGAAGCCGGGATCGGAGAGGTCCGAGCCCGCCAACACGCCCACACTGACGCCGACGCCGTCCACGAAGGCGCCCACCGACGCTGCCGACGACAGCGACAACGACGGCGGCGCGCGGGCGGCCGACCCCGGCAGCCCCGTCGCCTCCACGACCGGCGCGAGCGGCACCTCCGTACCGCTGGTGGCGGGCGGCGCCACGGCGTTGGCACTCGCCGTGGGCACCGCCCTCCTCCTCCGGGGACGCAGGCGCCGCTCTCGTGTCAGCGACTGATCAGCCCCACCGGGCAGCCGACTGCCCGGTGGTTCACGTCAGTTGACGTAGACCGAGGCCCCGCCCTGGGTGGCGTCCGTCACGGGCGCGTACTTGGCCGTGAAGTAACCGGTGCTGAAGCACAGGGACGAGCCGGAGGTCCGTGTGAACGGCTGCGCGGCGAAGGAGATGCTGTTGTCCGTGTCGCTGGCCGTGCCGGTGATGCTGGCCGCCTGGTAGACACAGTTGATGCTGCCGAGCAGGGTCCTCAGGACGACCGTCGTCTGCAGGACCGAGCCCTCCGCGGGCAGGACCGTGACGACGTCTCCGGAGGTCACGGTCGTGGTGTAGGGCAGGTTGTTGACGGTGATGCTGGTGACCCCGGTGACACCGAAGACGTTGCTGGTGCAGCTGCCGAAGGTGTGGGCCGTGACCGACTCGGTGGCCGTACCGGGCGCGGCCGGGTTGTCGGTCACCGTGGCGTTGAAGTTGGACTGGGCGCAGGAGATGCCGCTCGTGCCGGTGGCGCTGGAGTAGAAAGTGCCGGCCGTGCCGGAGGCGAGCGAGGCGTTGAGGACGTCGCCGACCGCGACCGCGTCGCCGGCCGGACCGCCGGTGGTGAGCACGGTGTCGGCGGCGGAGGCGGGGCTGATGGCCGACACCATCAGGGCGGCGGTGCCGGCGGCGAGGGCAAGGAGGGATCGCGTACGCATGGGGGTGCCTCTTCTCAGGAAGTGAGGGCCGGGTGACGGTCCTCGGAAGGTGCGGGTGACAGCCCTCGACGAGCGTGAGCTGCGATGAGGTGCGCGCGAGGGGACACCGTTCGCGCGGGGGAACGCGGCGATGCCGCACGGCGCCGTACGGCCGCTGCCGATCCGTGGCACGCCTTCTCCGTACGTGACGGATCGACAGCGACAGCCGGGGGTCCGGACACGGCCCAGTGGAGGGGAAGGCGACCGTGCCCGGCACCGCGGCGAGGGATGGTGCTGCGTGGGCCGCGCAGTGCGTTCAGGTGGTCACCCGCACCCCGTTGGCGACGGGGAGCTCGGGACGGTGACATGCGCTGCGCGTCGGATCCGGCGCCACGGATCCGTGGGGGAAACCCCGATGAGTTGTAGACCTGGGAAAGAGCCAACGTCAAGGCATCGTAAGGAAGTTGATGAGCAGTCACCGCTTCCCAAGCGGCCGGGTGCGGAGGTTGTCGACGACAAAAGCAAAGGTGAGAGATGTTCACCTTTCACAGGTGCCGCACAACCAACATCCTTTTGCCACAAGCGCCTTGACCCTTGAAAGTAACCACCGGTAACTTCCCGAATGGCTACTGCGGCGTAGCAAGTAAGCCCTTGCACCCACGGGAGGTGTGCTCAGGCGTGCGCCGCAACCGCTGTCCGCGCCAGGACAACGTGCCGTCGAAGCCCCATCTGCAATGACTTGGAAGTCCAGGGAGCACACATGGCCTCGTCCTCGGACGCCACGGCGTCCACCAACGAAAGACCCGAGGGTCCCGAAGCGTCCGGCAGACGCGGGCGGGTCCGCCTGAAGCGCGCCGCCGTGATGGCGGTGCCGGCCACGGCGGTCGCCGCCGGTCTGATGATCCTCACCGCGCAGGGCGCTCTGGGTGTCCAGTTCGCCATCTCGGGCATGCCGTTCGTCGTCACCGCGGACAAGCTCGAAGGGCAGGGCTTCGCCCAGTTCGGCGCGCTGGACCACATGATCGAGAACAGCCCGAACGAGGGCGACACCGGCGGTCAGGTGCTGGTGGTGACCTCGGTCGTGAAGAACGGCAAGCTGACGAACCTCTGCCAGAGCGTCGACCTCGGCGGCATCCAGCTGGTCCTCAGCGCCGGCAACAAGGGCACGCCGGTGAGCGTGAAGAACCTGGCGATCGACTCCGACGACATCTCGGGCGACGCCTCGTTCAACAACATCGAGATCGGCCGTGACTCCAGCACGTTCGACAAGGTCGACCAGCAGGGTCAGCCCGGTGTCTACGGCCAGCAGGCCGACACGGTGACCATCACCGATCTCTACCAGCACAACTACGCCGCCACCGCTGCCGTCTTCAAGCTCCCCGACCTGCACATGAGGTTCCAGAGCGAGGGCTGCGACTAGTGAGCGACTTCCGGGAATGGAGGGGGCACCGGCCGTTCGCCGGTGGCCTGCTGCTGGCGCTGGGCGGCGCCGAGATCCTGGTGACCATGAAGGCGCCGCTGCCGGTCATCCTGAAGATCGGTATGCAGGGACTGGCGGGTTACCTCCTGCCCACGCTGATGATCGTGTGCGGATTGCTGATCATCTTCAACCCCGCTCAGCGCCTGTTCTACTCCATCCTCGGGATCCTGCTGTCGCTGGGCACCTGGCTCACGTCCAACATCGGCGGCTTCGTCGTGGGGCTGCTGATGGGGGCCGTGGGCAGCGTGCTGGCCTTCGGCTGGCTCCCAGACCAGGAGCCTCGGCGGAAGCGCTCCGCGAAGCAGAAGGAACAACCCGCACAGCACACACAGCACACACAGCCCGCAAAGCCCGCAAAGCCGGAACAGCCGGAACAGCCGGAACAGCACGCCGCGGAGCTCGGATAGTCGCGGTTCGTTCGGCGCGTACGGGTAGTACGCGGGCGATCGGCACGGTTCCCCGCGCCCTCAGTTCGGGTGCGGGGATCGGCGTTCACAGGGCCGCCGTGGCCGCCGCCTCCGTCAGGGCCCTGCGGAGGCGGGACGTGTCGGTCCAGTAGGTGTCGTGGGAGAGCGGGACGCGCCAGTAGAGGCCGGGGCCCGAGGTGCGGCGCAGGGGTGGGACGGCCACGTGGCTGCCTCGGCCGAGGACCTGGACGTCGGGCAGACGCCACTCGGCGGCGTCGCCCGGGAGGACCAGCCAGTACATGATGCCGCCGTAGCCGTCCTTGATCACGGCGCCGGTCTCGTCGCCGAGGAACTTCAACGCGAGGGCGCCCAGCGCGGCCGGCACGCGCACGGCGTTCCACCAGCGGCCGGCCGGCACGGTGCGGACTTCGGGGCTGTAGTAGCACATCCAGCGGGGGGCCCTGCTGACAGTCATGGCGCTCACCGGCTCTTCATGGGGGGTGAGCCCGATCCTAGGAGTCGGTCCGGGACCCGACTTGCGAGCACGCGCACGGAAGTTGCCGCCGTACGCAGCGCACGGCGCACGATCTCGCCCGGCGACGCTACCAAGCCGTAGCGTGACCGGGCTTCTACGTTGTGCTGTTGGACGCTCTCGACCGCAGGAGGACCCCCATGGGCCAGCCGAGCCCCCTGGTGATTGACGCGACCGGCCGTGACATCCACGGTGAGGCCGCCCGGATCCGCGAGACGGGTCCGGCGACCCGGGTCGTGCTTCCGGGGCCGCCCGATGTCGAGGCCTGGGCGGTGAGCAGCCCCGATCTGCTCAAACGCCTGCTCACCGACCCCCGGGTGTCGAAGGACCCGCGGCGGCACTGGCCGAGGTTCGCCGCCGGGGAGATCACCCCGGAGTGGCCGCTGTTCACCTGGGTGGCGGTGCAGAACATGTTCACCGCGTACGGCGGTGACCACAAACGGCTGCGCATCCTGGTCTCCAAGGCGTTCACGGCGCGCCGGACGGCCGCGCTGCGGCCGCGCATCGAGGAGATCACCGAGGAGCTGCTCGCCCGCGTCGAGGAGGGCTTCCGGCGCGGGGAGACGGTCGATCTGCGGGAGGAGTTCTGCTACCCGCTGCCGATCCAGGTGATCAGTGAGCTGTTCGGTCTGCCCGAGGAACGGGGGCTGGTGCTCAGGGAGTTGGTGGACAAGCTGTTCGACACGTCTGCCGGGCCGGGTGAGATGACCGCCGCCTACGAGCGGATGTACGGCGTGCTCGGCGAACTCGTCGCCACCAAGCGGGAGTCGCCGGGCGACGACCTCACCAGCGGGCTGATCGCGGCGCGCGACGAGGACGACACCCGGCTCAGCGAGCAGGAGCTGCTCGACACCCTGGTCCTGATGGTCAGCGCCGGGCACGAGACCACGGTCAACCTCCTCGACCAGGCCGTGCACGCCCTGTTGACCCACCCCGAGCAGCTGGCCCATGTCCGGGAGGGCCGTGCGACCTGGGACGACGTGATCGAGGAGACGCTGCGGGTGCAGGCGCCGGTGGCGAGCCTGCCGCTGCGCTACGCCGTGGAGGACCTCGACCTCGCCGAGTTCGGCGGCCCCGAAGGCGTGGTGATCGCCAAGGGCGACCCGATCCTGGCCGCCTACGCGGCCGCCGGGCGCGACCCCGAGCGCCACGGGAAGGACGCCGACGTCTTCGACGTCACCCGTGCCGACAAGGAGCACCTCGCCTTCGGCCACGGGGTGCACCACTGTCTGGGCGCCCCGCTCGGCCGGATGGAGGCCCGCCTCGCGCTCCCGGCACTCTTCGAACGGTTCCCGTCACTGCGACTGGCCGGCACGGACGAGGAGTTGGGGCACGTGGAGTCATTCATCTCCAACGGCCACCGCCACCTTCCGGTCCGCGACGCCTGAGGAACGACGTCCGTCCGCGACGCCTGAGGGACGGCCCGTGCGCCACGCTGGAGGGACGGCCTGTGCGCGACACCTGACGGACGGCCCGTGCGCGACACCTGACGGACAGCCCGGTCGCGACACCTGACGGACAGCCCGTGCGCCACGCCGACGGACGGCCCGTGCGTGACACCTGACGGACAGCCTCCGTCCACGGCCCCCGGTACGGACACCCCCCGTTCGCATCGTCTGACGGACGGGGGCGTCCGCGGCCCAAGGCGCGGACAATCCCCCGGCCTCATCGCCTGATGGACGGCCTCCGTCCACGACGCCTGACGACAATTCCCGTCCGCATCTCCTGACCGTGGGGGGCGTCCACGCCACCCCACGGACGACACCTCCGTGACACTCACAGACAACCCCGCCCGCGCCACCTCACAGACGATCCTCGTCCGCGCCACCTGATGGACGGGGATCGTCCACGACACCCACCCACGGCGCCAGGGCAACTCCCGCCCGCGCCACCTCACAGACCGGGCCGTCCACCACACCCCGTAGACACCCCCCCGCCCGCGCCCCCTCACAGACGACCCTCGTCGTCCGCGCCCCCCCTCACGGACACCGCCCCGCCCCCACAGCCCACGCGTGCGGCGGTCTCTACTCTCCGCGCCACCACGCCAGCAGTCGGGACCAGCCGTTCTTCGGGCGGGTGGGGGCCCGCGTCGGCCGGGTGGCGGGGCCGTACGGCCCCGTCGCGCGGCCCATGGGAGAGGCGGGCACCTCGGCGGGCGCGCCGACCACGGACGTCGGCGGGAAGGTCACCGGCAGTTCGGCGAGCGCCCGGTGGAAGGGGCCGGGGCGCCACTCCAACGCCTCGACCGGTACGGCGAGTTCCACGTCGGGCAGCCGGTCCAGAAGCTTCTCCACCGCCACCGACGCGATCAGTCGGGCCTCACTCTGCGCGGGACACTGGTGCGGGCCGGCGCTCCACGCCAAGTGGGCCCGGTTGCCCTTGCGTTGGTCGCTCGTCAGGGCCGGGTCGGTGTTGGCGGCGGCCAGCGAGACGACGAGCGGGTCACCCGCCTTCAGCAGCACACCCTCGTACGTCACGTCGCGCCTCGGGTAGTGCACGGCGTAGTTGGCCATCGGCGGGTCGGTCCACAGCACCTCGTCGAGCGCGTCCTCGACGGGCAGGCTGCCACCGGACAGGTCGCCGGCGAAGCGGTCGTCGGACAGCAGCAGCCGCAGCGCGCCCGCGATGAGGTTCTGCTGCGGCTCGGTGCCGGCGCCCATGAGGACGACGAGCGTGTGGATCATCTCCTCGTCCGTGAGCCCGGCCGGATGCAGGGTGAGCCACGACGTCACATCCGGCCCGGGCTGCTTCCGCTTGAGCGTGACCAACTGGAGGAGCGTGGTGGTGAGCAGTTCGTTGGCCCGCTCGGCGTCCACGCCGTCGAAGATGCCGGACATGCCCTCGACGAGCCTCACCCCGAGCTCGGCCGGGCACCCGAAGAGGCGGTTGAAGACGAGCAGGGGCAGGACCTGCGCGTACTCGCCGAGGAGGTCGGCCTTGCCGGTGGGCGCGAACCGGTCGATGAGGGTGTCGGCGCTGCGCTCGACGTAGTCGCGCAGGGTGTGGGGCTCGACCCGGGCCAGGCTGTCGGTGATGGCGCCGCGCAGCCGCCGGTGCTCCTCGCCGTCGGAGAACAGGGCGTTGGGCCGGTACATCATCATCGGCACGACCGGACTGTCCGGAGGGACGGTACCGTCGTTCAGGTCGTTCCAGCGGCGGGCGTCCTTGGCGAACGTCTCCGTGCCGCGCAGCACGTGCAGGGCGGCCTCGTAGGAGGTGACGAGGGTGGCCCGTACGCCGGGTGCCAGCTCGACGGGTGTGGTCGGCCCGGTCGTACGCGCGCGCCGGTAGAACGCGGCCGGGTCGGCGGCGAACTCCGGCCCGTGCATGGACCGGTGGGCCGGGCAGCCCGGCGGCGGGCCGGACGGTGATGCGGCGCTCACACGTGCTCCAGTTCGGTCTCGCGGCTCAGCAGGTACTCGACGAGGGAGATCAGTGCCCGGGTGGAGGAGACCCGGTCGCGGGCGTCGCAGCGCACCAGCGGGGTCTCGTCCAGGAGGTCGAGGGCCTCGCGCACCTCGTCCAGATCGTGCACGGGGGCGCCGTCGAAGTCGTTGACGGCCACCGCGTACGGCAGGTCCAGCTCCTCCAGGACGCCCATCACGTCGAAGGAGTGGGACAGGCGCCGGGTGTCGGCGAGGACCAGTGCGCCGACGGCGCCGCGGGTCATGTCCTGCCAGAGCCTGGTGAAGCGCTGCTGCCCCGGCGTGCCGAACAGGTACAGCACCATGGAGTCGTCGAGGGTGAGCCGGCCGAAGTCCATGGCGACCGTGGTGGTGGTCTTGTCATGGATGCCGGCGAGGTCGTCGACCGGGGCGCCGGCCTGCGTCATGACCTCCTCGGTGCGCAGCGGCCGGATCTCGGAGAGCGTACCGACGAACGTGGTCTTGCCGACCGCGAAGTGACCGACGACGAGCAGCTTGACCGCCGTCTTCACGGTCGGCCGCAGGTAGACGTCGTCAGAGGCGGGCGCGGAGCCCATCGAGGACCTCCTGGAGGATGCTGGCGTCGGACGGCCGGGTGGCCGGTGGGCCTCCCCCCGGGTGGGTCCGTTCGAATGTGGGGGACGGTGCGCGGGTGACGATGTGGCCGCTGTCCATGAGGTCGGCGACCAGCACCTTGGTCACACTGACCGGCAGCCCCAGATGACCGGCGACCTCGGCGAGGGAGAGCGCGCCGGGCCGGCACAGCTCCATCACCCGGCGCGTCTCCGGGTTCGGGCCGGTCAGCGGCAGATCGGTGGCGGCGACCAGCAGCGTGACCAGGTCCAGGGTGTTGCGGGTCGGGTGGGCGCGCCCGCCGGTGACGACGTACGACCGCACCAGGCGTCCCTCGGGCCGGCGGCGGGGCGTCATGTCCTGCTGCCCGTGTCCTGCCGCGCCGGGCTGGTCAGTTGCCTGCCGAGCCGGTCGACGAGTTTGTGCATGCGGTAGGTCACCGATTCCATGTCGACCTCGTCGCCGGTGGACACCGCGAGATAGGCGCCCTCGCCGGCCGCGACCAGGAAGACGAAGCCGTGCCCGAACTCGATCAGGGTCTGCCGCCAGGGGCTGTCCGTCGAGCCGCAGAACTCGGCGGTGCTGCGGCTGATGGACTGCAGCCCGGAGAGCCCGGCCGCGAGCCGCTCTGCGTCGTCGCGGGCGATGCCGGCGGAGTGGGCGCGGAGCATGCCGTCGGCGGAGAGCAGGATGGCGTGCCGTGCCTCGGGGACCTGCAGCACGTCGTCGAGCATCCAGCCCAGCTCGTTGGTCGTGGGCTCGATCATGCGTGGGGGGTCCCTTCGTTGTCGTGGGGGGCGGGCCGGGCGGAGTCGGCGGCGGAGCCGGGGACGTACTCGTCCTCGTCGAGGATGCGTCCGGCCGCCCGGCCGAAGCGGGTGCCGCGGGCGAAGGCGCCCATGATGCGGGCGTTCTCCTCGGGCGAGCGGCCGGGGATGTCCTCGGCCGGCGCGGGTGCGGAGGCGAAGGCGGCCGTCCGTTTCGGGGTGCGCCGGCGGCGCTTGGGCAGCCCGCCCTCGGTGGTGCCCTCGACGGTGCTCCCGGCGACAGCGGGGCCGGCGGCGGTAGCGGGAGCCGTGTCCGGGAGGGGTGTCGGGGCGATCCGTGGCTCCTCCGGGGCGGCGGGCTCCAGGTGGGTGAGCAGCGCGGTGGGCAGGAACGCGACCGCGCGGACACCGCCGTACGGTGAGCGGGTGTCCACGGAGACGGTGAACCCGTACCTGCGGGCGAGCATCCCGATGACGGCGAAGCCGAACTGGGGCGGGTCGTCGAGGCGGGTGACGTCCACCTCGCCGCGCCCGCCGAGCAGGCGGGTGGCGCGTTCCACGGCACGGCCGTCCATGCCGACGCCGGCGTCGTCGACGATGACGCACGCGCCGTTGTGCACGTGCTGGACGTTGACCTCGACCGTGGTGTTGGGCTGGGAGTGCCGGGCGGCGTTGTCGAGGAGTTCGGCGAGGGCGAGGACGACCGGTTCGACAGCGCGGCTCTCCACCGCGAGGTCGACCTGGCCGTGGACGCGGACGCGCCGGTAGTCGCGGATGCGTGAGGTGGCGCCCCGGACGACCTCGACGAGCGGGGAGGTGGCGCGCTGCCGTCCCGGCCAGGAGCCGCAGAGGACGGCGATGGCCTGGGCGCGGCGGCCGAACTGGGCGTTGGTGTGGTCGACTTCGAGGAGGTCGCGCAGCACGTCGGGGTCGTCGTGGCGGTCCTGCATCTCGGAGATGGAGACCTGCTGCTCGTTGGCGAGGGCCTGGATCGAGCGCATCGACGCCTTGAGTGCGGCCTTGGCGGACTGGTCGGCGCGGACCTGCGCGTGCTCGACGGCGCCGGTGAAGCGGGCCAGTACCTCGTCCAGACCCTTGCCGAACTCCGTCTCGGCGAACCGGGCGTCGAGAGGCCCGACGCCCGGGACGCTCTGGCCGGGGTGGTTCGCGAGGGCCGGCAGCCGGACCGTGACCAGGTGGCGCAGCTCCTGCTCCCGGTCCCGCACGTCGTCGGCCAGGACGGCGTTGCGTCGGCGCTGCCGTCTGGTGATCCCGTGCTGACGCAGCAGGAGTACGGCGGTGACGAACAGAGCCGCTGCCAGGGCCCAGGTCACCGCCTGCGGTATCGGTTCGGTCATGAGTCCACGAGTCCTTACGTCCTCAAGTCCCCAGGCGTCCGCGGGTCCAGGACGCCGGGCGGGAGTTGACGGAGCGCCCGACGCTAGCTCGACGACCGTGCGGGTCCTTTCGGTGACGCGCACGGAAGTTGCCACAGGGCGCATGAATGACGCAAGGGACCCGGACGAAGGCGTGACACTGACCCCGGCATATTCGGCCATGGCGGCCTGGCGGCACAGCAACCGCTTGCCACGCTAGGGTGCCCTCCGGGTTCGACCGGACGGTAACCATCGTTGATCAATCAGCAGTTGAGGATTCTCCGGTCGGGGACCGTATGAGACCACGAGGACGTCGTCGAAGGCCCCGGCACCAGGGAGGAGCAGCGTTGCCCGCGGGAAGCTACAGCGTCGAGGCGCTGACCACCGAGGAGCTGGCGCCGCGCGAGCGCGCCGACTTCTGGACCGAGCGGATCGGCACGTACCAGTCCCGGATGGGATTCAGGTACTCCCGCTCGGACAACTTCCGCGGTGAGACCGTCCGTCAGCGCACTGACACGTACCAGTTGGTGACGTACCGGTCGGACGAGATCGAGTACACCCGCACCCCGCGCCAGGTCCGCCAGGACCCCGACGAGGACTACCGGCTGCTGCTGCCGAAGAGCGGCGAGATCATCCTGCGGCAGGACGGCGAGGAGGCCCGGCTGACCCCGGGCACCGCGGCGCTGGTCACCTTCGCCTTGCCTTTCCAGTGTCTCCAGAGCGACGACATCGACGCGTTCATCTTCACCATCCCGGCCCGCGAGGTGGACGGCCGGCTCAACAGCAGGTCGCCCGTCGCCAGCGGCCTGAACCTCTCCCTGGGTCTCGGCCGTATCGTCGGCTCGATGCTGACCGGTCTGCACGAGGAGCGGGAGCACCTCACCGACCCGGAGTTCAACGCCGTCTCCGACCGGATCGTGGAGCTGGTGTGCATGCTCACCGCCGGTGACGACCGCCCCGACGCCCCCGGGCAGCTGGGCGAGGTGGAGGCGATGGTCCGCCGCTACGTGCGGGACCACGCGGCCGACCCGAACCTCACGGGTACGGCGGTGGCGCGCGCCCTCGGCTGGTCGCTGCGCCAGATCCAACTGGCCCTGCAGAAGGCGGGGACCACGCCCCGCGAACTGATCCGCGAGGAGCGGCTGCGCCTGGTGCGGGACCGCTTACTGTGCGCGGAGTGCGAGCACATGACGATCACGGATCTCGCCTACTCCGCCGGTTTCTCCTCAGCGAGCGCCCTGAGCACGTCCTTCCGACGACGCTACGGAGTCAGCCCACGGGAGATGCGCCAGAGCATGCGTTGACCCAACTCCTCCCGAAGTCAGGGGAGTTGGACATGACGCCCGTACCGCGGGAGCACCCGGCGAGTAGGTTCTCACACCCTCTCCCTCCACAGGCCCCTTGAAATCTAAAGCTTAGTCAAAGCGTAGCCGGAAGTCGATCACCGCCCTTTTCCGCCTTCTTGGTGTGAATGTTGCTGGGACGCATCGTGCACACCATGTGTAACCGTCCCCTTTTTGAGCCAACGAGCCTGCTCTCAGGTCCGGTTGCCCTCGCACGCCAGGCGGCCGAGTGGCGTGAAACCGGCGCCTCGCACCCCGCCGGACAGCCCGGACCGGGCGCCGGCGCCGACGGAACCGCAGGCGACTCACCGCCGGGCGCCCTCTCTTTCACAGGTGACGCGACCCCGTGGCCGAGGTGTGAAGAACTGTTGCGGCGCCCCCGCGTGAAGAGGCGGTAGAAAGGCGTCGCAGACCTTGCCGCCACTGACGGCACTTCAGGTGACAGACCTCCCCTGAGCGTCTAGGACCGCTGGTCAGATAGTTGACGTTCTTCGCTACTCTGTCGCGTACTGGCTGATCGAGAGGAATCCGATGCCTGAACCCCCACCCTTCGCAGCGACCCCGGATCATGGTCGGCCGGACCCGACGACGCCTCCGTCCCGCCCCCGGCACGGAAGGAGCGGAGCGTCGGATTCCGCGGTTTCCTCCGCACCCCGGCCCCGGCTGACACGGCTCGCCGTGCTCCCCGCCGCGTTCATGGCCGGAATATCCACCGCCGTCACGGGCACCGTCCTGCGACTGCAGGAGGGCACCGCCGATGCCGCCACCTGGGGTGTGCTGGCAGGCGGCGCGGTCCTCGGCTGCGGCTGCCTGGTCGGGGCCGTGATGGCGGCCAGGTCCCAGGCGCGGTCCGACGCCAAGCGCACCGAGTCGCTGCGGCAGGCCCTCACCAGCGGCAACTGGGCGCTCGACGAGGACCTTTCCCGGCTCAAGCGGGGTGAGCAGCTGCTCTCCCGCGGCTTCGCCTACCAGGCACCGCGCGCCGAAGACCCGTACCAGCAGCTGGAGTACGAGGTCACGGCGGCCCAGCACCGGGCCCGCGAAGCTCTCGTCTGGGCGGCGAGCTACTTCCAGGCCACCACCGACGACAACAGCGACAAGGTCGAGGTCTTCGTCAATCTGGCCCGTCGGCTGCAGTCGCTCGTCCACCGCACCATCCGCGAGCTGGACGACCTGGAGAACCAGGTCGAGGACCCGGACCTGCTCCGCCGAATATTCGGCATCGACCACCTGGCCACCCGAATACGCCGGCACGCGGAGAACCTCGCGGTCCTCGGTGGCGCGGTCTCCCGTCGCCAGTGGACCAATCCGGTGACGCTGACCGAGGTCCTGCGCTCCTCCATCGCCGAGGTCGAGCAGTACTCCCGCGTCAAGCTGGTGCCGCCCATCGAGGGCACGCTGCGCGGCCACGCCGTCGCCGACGTCATCCACCTGCTGGCCGAGCTGGTCGAGAACGCCACCATGTTCTCCCACCCGGACACCCAGATCCTCCTGCGCTCCCGCCGGGTGACCGCCGGCATCGCCATCGAGGTCGAGGACCGAGGCCTGGGCATCCCCCAGGAGGACCAGGACCGGATCAACGCGCTGCTCGCCGACCCCGACCGCATCGACGTCGCCAAGCTCCTCGCGGACGGCCGGATCGGTCTGTTCGTCGTCTCGTCACTGGCCCGCAGGCACGGCATCGCGGTCGAACTGCGGGGCAACATCTACGGCGGTGTCCAGGCGATCCTGGTCCTCCCGCAGGGGCTGCTGGGCGACGAGGAGGGCCAGGCACCGGCCCAGGCGCGGCCCGCCGCACCCCAGGCACAGCCACCGGCCCAGCCACGGCCCGCCGTACCCCGGCCGCAGGCGCCCGCGCCGGCCTGGGAGGCCCCGTCCCACTCCACCCCGTCCCACTCCGCTCCGCCGGCCGCCGTACCGTCCCACGCGCACGCGGGTCCCCCCGGCACCCTCCCCTCCCGGTCGGGTCCCCCCGCCGGCGCACCGCAGCGGTCGGCCACCCCCGCGCCGCCCCCGTCGGCCACCCCCGCGCCTCCCCCGCCGGCCGCCCGGCACGAGCGGGCGCGACCGGCCCCCGACGTCCGGTCCGAGTACCGCCCCTCCTCGGGCTACGAGCGCCCGCAGGCCGTCCCGCACGGGTCCGGTTCGCCCGCCAGGCCGGTCCTGCCCAAGCGCCGCGCCATGGAACACCTCGCCCCCGAGCTGCGCAACGGGCCCCTTCCGCGTCCCGAGACCAACGAGCAGGACCTGAACTTCAGCCCCGGCCTCCTGGCCGGAATCAATCGAGGCCTCGGTCTCGCCGGCGCGACCTCCGACGTGATCCCCGTCGACGACTCCCGCTGGGCCTCGCCCCAACCGCAAGGAGAAGAACCCCACCATGGTGAGCGATAGCCACCCCACCGGACAGAACATCGACTGGCTGCTGGAGAACCTCAAGAAGACCGTGCCCGGCACCCGGCAGGTACTGTTGCTCTCCTCCGACGGGCTGAGCAAGGCGCATGTGGACCTGGCCGGCGACGACGCCGACCGGCTGGCCGCCATAGCCTCCGGGCTCAACTCCCTGGGCCGCTCCTTCGGCCACGACAGGGTGCTGGGCAACGGCGGCACCGTCCGGCAGGTCATCGTGGAGCTGCACAACGGCATCCTCATCGTGGCCTCGGCCGGCCACGGCGCCGTGCTGGCGGTCACCGCGGACTCGACCACGCACACGGAGACGCTCGGCTACGAGATGGGCATGCTGATCCGGGCCGTGCAACCGTTCCTCGCCACCCCGGCCCGCCGTACGACCGCGCCGTCCAGCGCGGGGATGTGACGCGATGACGGACGAGCTGTTCCTGGACGAGGAGGCCGGACGCTTAGTCCGGCCGTTCACCGTCAGCAACGGGCGCACTCGACCCTCCACATCCTTCGACCTGCTCACCCTGGTGATGGCCACCGGCAGCCGGCCGCTCGCCGACCTCGGCCCCGATCACGACCTGGTGCTCGCCCTGTGCGTCAGGCCGGTTCCGGTGGTCGAGGTGGCCGCCCGGATGAACCTCCCGATCGCCGTCACCAAAGTCCTGTTGTCCGACCTGGTGCAGCACCAGGCGCTCACCGCACGGGCGCCCCGTGCCGTCGAGGCGGCCTCCGCCGCCAACCGAGAAGTTTTGGAGGCGGTCCTTGATGGCCTACGCGCACGGCTCTGACCCCTTCCCGACCGCCCTGAAGATCCTCGTGGCGGGAGGGTTCGGGGTGGGCAAGACGACCTTCGTCGGGGCGGTCAGCGAGATCGCGCCGCTGAGCACCGAGGAGGTCATCACCACGGCCAGTGCCGGTACGGACAGCCTCTACGGGGTGGAGGAGAAGTCCACCACCACCGTGGCCATGGACTTCGGCCGTATCACGCTCGACTCGAAGCATGTCCTGTACCTGTTCGGCACCCCCGGGCAGGAACGATTCTGGTTCATGTGGGACGAGCTGTCCGACGGGGCGCTGGGCGCGGTGGTGCTCGCCGACACCCGCCGGCTCGAAGCGTGCTTCCCAGCGGTGGACTTCTTCGAGGTGCGCGGGATTCCGTTCGTCGTGGGGGTGAACGAGTTCGACGGCGCGTACCAGTACTCGACCGAGGAGGTCCGCGACGCCATCGGTCTGAAGTCCAACGCACCGATCGTGTTCTGCGACGCCCGGCACTGCAGCTCCGGCACGGGCGTGCTCGTCGAACTCGTGCAGCACCTGCTCGGCATGACACCCGGAGTGGCGACGCACCAGCCACCCGCGCTCCGTTGATCCCTACTCGACTCAGCCGACCCCGAACGGAGTTCTGATGAACAGCCCCTATTCCTCCTATGAGCCACCGCTCGACCGTCTGCTCCTCACCCCCGAGGATCCAGCCGGTCCGCAACGCGCCGCCCGGCTCGCCCAGTTGGGGCTCGCCGACACCCCCCGGGCCGAGTTCGACGCGTTCGCGCGCCGGCTGGCCCTGGAGCTGGACGCGCCGTACGCGATGGTCAACTTCGTGGACGACAGGCGCCAGTTCTTCGCCGGGCTCTACACGCCGGACGCCGGGCCCGTGAACATCTCGCAGGGTCAGGCGGCCGAGACCTCGATGAGCCGGGAGATGCGTCTCGACCACGGCTTCTGCCCGCACACCGTCAAGCGGACCGCGGCGCTGGTGCTGGACGACGTCTGCGACTATCCCCGGTTCGCGGGCAACCCGGTCGTCGACGAGATCGGCATCCGCTCCTACATGGGCGCGCCGCTGGTCGACACCCTGGCGGGGATCAACCTCGGCACGATCTGTGTGGTCGACACCGACTCCCGTACGTGGGGACGGCAGCGGCTGGAGATCATCAAGCACATGGCACAGGAGATGTCCGACCAGATCCAGGCCATCGCCACCGGCCGCTGAGCCCGACCGGGCACCGCCGGTCCGACGGGTCGAGGGGGAAGCGGGCCGCCGGGCGCCCGGCACACGAAAGCCGCGGACACGACGTTGTGTCCGCGGTTTCTCTGCCTGCCGGCCCCGCCCGGTGGACGAGACCGGAGGGAAGCCTAGACCAGCTCGCCGACGGGGCTGGGTTCCATCTCCCGCGGCTCGACCTGCGGGGTACGGACGAGGTCGGCGAGGCGCTCGGACCACTGGCCCTTGTTCTCACCGAGGGCGAACTCACCCAGCCTGAGCCCCTGGATCTCGGAGGTGCCGGCGGGTGCGTAGATGTGGAAGGCGTCGCGCAGATAGCGCTCCACCGGGCGGTCGGTGAACAGGCCGCAGGCCGCGTGCATCTTCACCGACGCCTGGGCCGACTCGATGGACGACTCGACGTTGAAGAGTTTGGCGGCCATCAACTCGACGTCGCAGGGCCGCCCGTGGTCCAGCAGGTGCGCCGCGAGATAGGCGCTCTGCCGCGCGAGGGTGAGGCGTTGCAGCATCCGCCCCAGCTCGATCTTGATGTTGGGGAGATGCCCCAACGGCTGGCCGTAGCGCTGTGTCTCACCGCAGTACCGGGCGGTCTCCTCGAACACCGCCTGGTGGATGCCCAGGGACACCGCGGTCAGGTTGAGGCGGCCGTAGAGCACCGACGAGGAGTAGGCGACGGCCAGTCCCTCGCCCTCCTGCCCGAGCCGGTTGGCGGCGGGCACACGGCAGTTGTCGAAGATGAGCTCACCGAAGCTGAAGCCGTGCAGGCCCATGGAGGGGACCTGCTCCGCCAGAGAGAAGCCGGGCCGGTCGGACTCGACGAGGAAGGCGGTCATGCCCTTGGAGCCCGGGCCGGTGCGGACGACGACACCGTGCACGTCGCCCACATGACTGTTGCCGACGAAGACCTTGCGGCCGTTGAGGATGTAGTCGTCACCATCCCGTACCGCGCTGCTCTCCATGCCGGCTACATGGCCCCCCGACCCCGGCTCGGTGACCGCGATGGTCGGCAGCACCTCTCCCGCGGCGATCCTCGGCAGCCAGTGCCTCTTCTGGCTCTCGTCGCCGAAGTGGACGATCTTGGCGACGCCCAGCTGGGAGGCCTGAACCATGGCCCCCATCGCGCCGCTGACGCGGGAGAGTTCTTCGATGATGACGGTTTTGGCGAGATGACCCGCGCCCATGCCGCCGTACACGGGATCGATCGTGGCGCCGATCCAGCCCTGTTGGGCGATCAGTCGGGAGAGCCCCACCAGTGCGGTACGGGAGGCCTCCATCTCGGGTATCAGCGGGCGCACCACTCGCTCGGCGAACTCGCGTACGCGCTGCCGTAGGTCCTCGTGGTCCTGGGTTGTGAAGACGTGTTCCACGCCAAGCCCTTCTAGGCGTTCACCCGCGTCCGGGGGAGACGCGGTGGCTGTGCGTCGGACCTTGTTCCGTTGGGGGAGACGATGCCCGATGTGCAACATGGTCTACAAATCAACCTCTCACGCCAAGATCGTTTAGGGGGTTTGGCCGAAACATGAACAGTTGATATCTGAGCTGGAATGTGAGACATGAGGGCGGCGATGTCCGCATTTTGACACTTTCCCATCTGAACTTGCACGGTTGCCCCGACCCGGAATCGGGCACGCGCCGACCCCGACCACCAGGCACACCCCGCCACAGAGGGTCTTCCCTCAGCGCTGTGCACCGCCAAATACCAAACTGTCGCGACGTCTGCTCATGTTTGATCAGGTCGCCATAGATTTCAAGCCACGCCCCCCGGAGGGGAATGTGGCTGGACAGTGCCGATTCCGAGGCCTTGCTGTGTCGACAAGTCAGCTTTTCGGAAGTGCCCCCGGAAGCTCTCGCTCCGCCGAGCCGTCCGAACCCGCGCGTCCCCCCTCCGAAGCCCTCGTCAATTGCTGCCGCCCGGAGGGACGTTGCCGGTCGCGGGGTGGTGACGAAGTTGCAGTCAGCGGGTACTGACGACGGGGCTCGGCTCCTGATACCGTTCCGTCCGCCCGCTGACATCCATCAACAGTGTGTCCAGCCGGAGCAGAGGGGACGCCGGGGACCACTCACGGCAACCCCCCATCGCCATCGGATGTTCGCTGTCGTACGAGGAATCAGATGCCAGGCACCCCCACGGCGGCCGCACACGCGGTACGACACGGTGGCCCCGATGAGTGGTGACACTCCCCGCACCGAACCCGGCGCCCAGCCCCTCCCCCAGGGCCTGCCCCGGCGGAACCGCAGCGCGGCGCACGCCCCACGGCTCCGCGACGACGCCGCGGCCGAAGTCCCCGGCGAGGACGACGCGGAGGACACGCTCCGCCCGGACGCCCTGGCCCGCGTCATGGTGGCGATCCAGCGGGGCTCGGCACGCGCCCGGCTCGCCGCCCCGGACGACACCGACGACCGGCCGGCACCACGACCCGGCCCCGGCGCCGCCTGACGGGCGCTGCCCCCAGCGCCCCGACGACCCGGCGCCGCCCCTGGCGCCGACCGACCGTGAGGAACACGCAGGACATGACAGAGCAGGAACGACCCGGTCCCCAACTGGACTGGCTGCTGGACGGGCTCGTGGAACGCATACCCGAGATCCGCTGCGCCATCGTGCTGTCCGGGGACGGCCTTCTCATCGGCAAGTCGAAGGACATCCGGTTCGACGACGCGGAGCATCTGTCCGCGGTCGGCTCGGGCATGCACAGCCTGGCCCGGGGGGTGGCCCGCCACTTCCACGGCGGCGAGGTCCAGCAGACGGTCATCCAGATGGAGCGGGCGTTCCTCTTCGTCACCGCCGCGGGCCGGGGCGCGCGGCTGGCCGCGATCGCCTCGGAGGAGGTGGACGTCGGCATGATGGCGTTCGAGATGGGCACGTTGGTCAAGCAGGTCGGCAAGTACCTGAGCGCGGCGCCCCGTTCGGAGACCCCGTCCGGTTACGTGCAGGACGCGTGAGCCGCGACGGCGGCCGGGCCTGAAACTCGTCGAAAGGGTGATGGATGGTGTCCGTCAGCTCCGAGCCGGTCGTACCCACCGCCCTGAAGATCCTCGTCGCGGGCGGCTTCGGCGTCGGCAAGACCACCATGGTGGGCTCGGTGAGCGAGGTGACCCCGCTGGCGACCGAGGAGCACATCACCCCGGCGGGCCGGAGCGTCGACGATCTCAGGGGCGTCGAGAAGAAGGTCTCGACCACCGTCGCCCTGGACTTCGGCCGTATCACCATCTCGCCCGAACTGGTGCTCTATCTCTTCGGTACGCCGGGCCAGGACCGCTTCTGGTTCATGTGGGACGACCTGTCCACGGGGGCGCTCGGGGCCGTGGTCCTCGCCGACACCCGGCGGCTGGAGGCCTCCTTCCCGGCGGTCGACTTCTTCGAGTCCCGCGGCATTCCCTTCGCGGTCGGCGTCAACTGCTTCGACGGCCACCGTGACGTCGACGCCGAGCAGGTCCGCCAGGCACTCGACCTGGCGCCCACCGTCCCGGTCCTCCTCTGTGACGTACGCCGGCGCCAGTCCAGCAAGGAGCTTCTGCTGGCGGTGCTCGGCGCGGCCCGCCGCAAGATGGAGGCCCGACTGGTGGCGGCGGGCCTCCGGCCGGGCTGAGCCTCAGGTCGATCCTCGGGCCGGACTGAGCCTCAGGCCGCAAGTTCCTCGGCGCGGGTGAGGAGGACCGCAGCGGTCCGGCGCTCGGCCGGTGAGCCGGCCGAAGAGGTAGCCCGCCGCGAAGGCGTCGCCCGCGCCGTTGGAGTCCACGACCGGTGACGGCTCCCGGACTCGGTGCGCAACCTGCCTCCAGCGGCGACGGATTCGCTGGGGAGGCACCGTAACGGCCGCGCCCCCGAAGGGGCGCGGGGAACCGCGCGACCAGCCGCGAGCGAACCCGCAGCCGCCCGACGGCAGCCGCGGCCGCTCCGGACGGCGTATCGCGGCTTTCCGAGCGGAGCGATCACGTCCAGGACGGGTCGGTCAAGGCAACACCTTCGTTCTCGTACGGGGCCGTCGGAGGGGCGGGATCGGCGGTTTCCCGGCCCTCCGACGGCAGTTCTGCCCAGACGACGCGACCGGACCGTTGTGGGGTGTCACGCACCCCCCAGTCGCTGCTGAGCATGCCGACCAGCATGAGCCCACGCCCGTTCTGGTCGTCGGGGCCCGGACGACGCCGGGCTGGCTGTGCGTGACCGCTGTTCTGGTCCTCCACCTCGATCCGGAGCCGACGGCCGGTGAGGTGCAGCCGGCACACGATCCACTCGCTGTCCGTGTGGGTGAGCGCGTTGGTGACCAGCTCGGACGTGATCAGGAGGGCGTCCTCACGGGTCTCCGGACGCACCGCCCACTCGCCGAGCAACTCGCTGACGGTCCTGCGGGCCTCGCCCGCCGAGGCGGGCACCGCGGGCAGTCCGAACACGCCCGCTCGGTGGGGTTCGTAGGCCTCTGTTCCAAGGGGTGGGTACATGGTCGGGGATAACCGGTCCGTGGACTGGGGGAGGGTGGGCGGAGCCATCGCCGTATGCCTTTCGTCGGCCCTTCGCACCGGAGCGGTGCCGGCGCCACGGCCGTCTCGCCATTCGCCCCGAGTACGTGCAACTCGCGGCGAACAGTGCTGAGTTGCGGCCACATCTCCCCCAACCTGGCCGCGCAGCCTCAGCGTTCACCGAAGCCGTGACGGTGTGTCCACTGTGGCATCCGCGAACAACACCTCGCAACCAGCAAGTTGAAATTTGCAATTTGTGGGTCGCATACCGACGCCGTTCGAGCCAAGATCGTGTCAGACTGCGATCTCGAAGCGACTCGTGCAACAACGCGCAACCCTTGAAGGAAAGTGCGCAAGCATCGCAAGACCGTTCGACACGACCTCTGTGCTCGGTGTGAGGGGAGGGGGTGGGCATGACCGCGGAGACCGACTGGGGCGGTGCCCCCTCCGTGCTGCGCATGATCCTCGGCAGACAGTTGGAGGAGCTGCGCACCCGGGCCGGGCTGACGTTCGAGCAGGCGGGCGAGGCGATCGGGGTGAGCCACTCCACGATCCGCCGGCTGGAGGCCGCCAAGGTCGCCCGGCTCCGCCTCCCGGATGTCGAGAAACTGCTCCAGGTCTATGGCGTACGGGACCAGCAGGAGATCGAGACCTTCCTGAAGTCGGTCCGCGAGGCCAACAAACGCGGCTGGTGGCACACCTACCGCGACGTCCTGCCCGACTGGTTCGCCGCCTACCTCAGCCTGGAGCAGGCGGCACTCCAGATCCGCGCGTACGAGGCCCAGTTCGTGCACGGCCTGCTCCAGACCGAGGAGTACGCGCGCGCCCTGCTCGGCGCCGGCAATCCGCACGCGGCGACCGAGGACACCGAGCGGCGGGTGGCGCTGCGCATGCGGCGCCAGGAACTCCTCACCCGTGAGCAACCGCCCCGGCTGTGGGTGGTGATGGACGAGACGGTGCTCCGCTGGCCGGTCGGCGGACCGGACGTGATGCGCGCCCAGATCGACCATCTGATCGAGCTGAACCGTCTGCCGCATGTGACGGTCCAGTTGATGCCGTTCCACCAGGGTCCGCATCCGGCGATGCGGGCCGGTGCGTTCCACCTTTTCCGGTTCAGGGCACCCGAGTTGCCGGACATCGTCTACCTCAGCGGTCTGGTGGGCGCGGTGTACCTCGACAAGGGGGACGACGTCGTCGTCTACCGCGAGGCCCTGGACCGGCTGGGCGCGCAGTCGGCGCCCGCCCGCAAGACCGAGGCCCTCCTCGGTGCGATACGCAAGGAGCTCTGACGTGCACCACCGCATAACCGACGGAGTACACCACGACGTCCGCAACGGCATGCCCGCCCGTGACCTCGGCGCCAAGGACTGGCACCGACCGTGGAGCGACGACGCGGGCGGTGCCTGCGTGGAGGTGAAGAAGCTCGCCGACGGCCGGGTCGCCGTACGCCAGTCGACCGACCCGGACGGCCCCGCACTGCTCTTCACCCCTCTTGAGATGACCAGCTTCCTGGCCGGAGTGAAGGCGGGCGAGGCCGACTTCCTGCTCTGAACTTCCTTGCTGACATGGCTCGTTGACGCACCACCTGTTTGGAACCCGGGGTTCTTCGATTGCCGAACCCCTGGCTTTGCCCGACCGTGCACCTGAACGACACGACTTGATGGGAGGGGCGGCGTTGCCCGACAACGGATGGCCGGCCGACCGGATCGACACCGAGCACGCGCATTCCGCGCGGATCTACGACTACATCCTCGGCGGCAAGGACTACTACCCGGCCGACAAGGAGGCCGGTGACGCGATGGCGCACGAGTGGCCGGCCCTGCCGGTCCATATGCGCGCCAACCGCGACTGGATGAACCGCGCGGTGCGCTGGCTCGCCGAGAAGGCGGGCATGCGCCAGTTCCTCGACATCGGAACCGGCATTCCCACCTCCCCCAACCTCCACGAGATCGCCCAGTCGGTGGCCCCCGAGTCCCGGGTCGTCTACGTGGACAACGACCCGATCGTCCTCACCCTGTCCCAGGGGCTGCTGTCCAGCACCCCCGAGGGCAAGACCGCCTACATCGAGGCCGACTTCCAGGACCCGGAGACCGTCCTCGGCTCCCCCGAGTTCCTGGAGACCCTCGACCTGACCCAGCCGGTCGCGCTCACCGTGATCGCGATCGTCCACTTCGTGCTGGACGAGGACGACGCGGTCGGCATCGTCCGCCGTCTCCTCGAACCCCTCCCCTCGGGCAGCTACCTCGCGATGACCATCGGCACCGCCGAGTTCGCGCCCGAGGAGGTGGGCCGCGTCGCCCGCGAGTACGCGGCCCGCGACATGCCGATGCGGCTGCGCACGATCGACGAGGCCCACGAGTTCTTCGAGGGCCTCGAACTCGTCGAACCCGGCATCGTCCAGGTCCACAAGTGGCACCCGGACGGCACCGGCGAGCAGAACATCCGCGACGAGGACATCGCGATGTACGGGGCGATCGCCCGGAAGCCGTGATCCAGGCCTAGGACGCGCGCCCCCTGGCCCGGCGCTCGATGCCGGACCAGGGGGGCGCGCCCCGAAGGGGCGCGGGGACTGCGCGACCAGCCACAACGGACCCGCGGCCGCCCGGCACACAATCGCGGCGCCCCCATAGGCGGGCTACCCCGCCACCCCCGTACTTTCGCGAACGATCAGCTCAACAGGGATGACGGGGCCCTGCGCAGGAGCGTCCCCCGTCGGCTCCGGGCCGTCCAACTGCCGCAACAGCAAGCGCAGCGCCATCGTGCCGATCGAGGAGAAGTCCGTACGCACCGTCGTCAGCGGCGGCAGCAGATGCGCCGCCTCCGGGATGTCGTCGTAGCCGACCACACTCACGTCGTCCGGAACCCGACGGCCGGCCTCGTGCAGGGCGCGCAGCAGGCCGAGGGCCATCTGGTCGTTGGAGACGAAGACGGCGGTGACGTCCGGGCGGCCCGCCAGGCGCCGGCCCAGTTCGTAGCCGGAGTCGGCGCTCCAGTCGCCCACGAGGGGCTCGTGAATACGCGCGCCGGCCTTCGCCAGGGTCTCCCGCCAGCTCTCGGCGCGTCGGTCGGCGGACGTCCAGCCGGTCGGGCCCGCGATGTGCCAGACGGTGGGGTGGCCGAGGCCCAGCAGGTGTTCCGTCGCCAGCCGGGCGCCCGCCGTGAAGTCCGAGGAGACGACGGGGGTGCCGTCGCCGAGCCCGTTGTCCAGCATGACCAGCGGGGTGTCCGGGCGGGCCTGCGCGAGCGCCGTGGCCACCGGGCGCTGCGGGGCGATCGCGATGATGCCGTCCGCGCCCTCGGCCGACAGCCGGTCGACCGCCTGGACGACCGTGTCCCGGTCCGCCGTGTCGAGGGCGATGGAACTGACCAGGTAGCCCGCCGCCTGCGCCGCCGTGTTGATCGCGGTCAGGGTGGAGGCGGGGCCGTAGCGTGCCGCGTCGAACGAGATCACCCCGAGCATCCGGGTCCGGCCGCTGGCCAGCGAGCGGGCGCTGCGGCTGGGCCGGTAGCCGAGGGTGCGCATGGCCTCCAGCACGGCCTCGCGGGTCTCCGCGCGGACCGCCGGGTTGTCGTTGAGGACACGGGAGACGGTCTGCTTGGACACGCCGGCGAGACGGGCGACGTCGTCCATCACGGGGCGGGAACCGGCGAAGTTGCGTCGGCTGCGGGTGCGGGTGGCTTCGCCGTGGCCTCCGGCCGCGCTGCCTTCCGTGGCGCTTCGGGGCATGCGGCTGCTTCCTTTTCGACGGGGTTCGGGTGGTGTGGTTGTGGCTGTGTTCTGGTTGTGGTTCTGGCCGGGGCCACAGGATAGGTCTGGTGGTTTTCGCCCCCGCCGCCCCTACCCGTTCCCATCCCCAGGGGCGCTGCCCCTTCGACCCCGAGGAGCGCGTTGTCGGGTGCGAGTGGGTGGGGGCTTCTCGCGCAGTTCCCCGCGCCCCTGAAAAGCAGGGCCGTGTCTTTCAGGGGCGCGGGGAACTGCGCGACCAGCCCCCACCGGACCCGCGGATGGGGGTCGAAGGGGCGCAGCCCCTGGGATGGGACGGGTAGGGGCGGCGGGGGCGAGAAAGGCTCGGGCTCAGCCGGGGCGCAGGTGCCACCGGCGGGTCACGATCCACTCCGCCCGGACGATCTCCGCCGGTATCCCCGAGTCACCCGCCCAGCCCGGCACGTACACCGGCGCCCCGGCGGCCAGCGGCAGCACCCGCACCCGCAGCGCCCCCGCAGGCAGCCGATCGAGGCCGATGTCCCACACCCCACGACCCGCATGGAACTGGTCGGCGACGAGCCGGTCCCCCACGTACGCCCGGGCCACGTCACCGGTCCAGTGCAGACGAAGGAGCGTCCCCGGTGGCGGATCGTCCGGCAGAGCCACGACGTACTCGGCGGCCACCACGTCGAAGTACGCGTCGGCAGGCACGCTCGCCCGCCCCAGCACACCCGTGGTGACCGGGGGCGCCTCCCCCGCGGGCCGCACCAGCGTGACCGGAAGCGGGCCACCCGCCCCGCCGAGCCCGCGCCGCCCGTCGTCCTCCGCCACCATCGTGTAGCGGAGAAACACCCCGTCCGCCGCCTCCTTCACCATCGCCCCGGCCACCACCGGAGCCCGTTCCGGGGCGGGCAGGACGGCGAACGACGGTTCCGGGGCCGCGCTGTGGACGCGTACCTCGTCCGCGTGGGCGTCGAAGACCACCCCGCCGCCGGAGAGAATCATCCGGTCGGCGCCCCAGGCGGGGCCCCGGTAGGCGGTACGGGCCGTCGCCGCGTCCAGGATCAGGAGGCCGACCCTGCTGCCGTCGGTGGCGTCGATCTCGACCAGGGCGTCCGTGCCGGGGCGCAGCCCGGTCACGAGGATGCGGTCGCCGGTGGTCGTGACCTCGCCCGAGAGTGCGGAGAGTGTCGTCACCGTGCGCTTGTCCAGGGCCAGTTCGGGGGTGATGCCGTCGGTCGCGGCCAGGACCAGGACGGTACGGCCGCTGCCGTCGTCGACCGTGCACACGGGCTGTGCGGTGGCCCAGTCGAGCCGCAGCCCGGCGATGTGGAGCCGCAACGGCCAGCAGAAGTAGGCGCCCCGGGGAACGGTGACGGGCTCGCTCGGCAACGTCAGGGCCTCGGCGCCCGGTGCCCCTCCCGGGAACTCGACCGTGAACGTCGTACCCGGATGGTCCGGCAGCGGCTCGTGCGGCTGGTGGTTGTTGACGAAGAGGAAACCCGACTGCCCGTCTCCCCGTACCGCCCACCGCAGCGTCTCCCGGTCGCCCTGGCCCGTCGGCTGCCGCTCGGGCAGGGCCGACTCCATCGGGGCGATCAGGTGGCCGAGGTCGGCCAACAGCAGGTGCTGGAGGCGGAGTTCGTCGTAGGAGGGCCGGTACTGGCCGTACTCGCCGAGCGGGGCCTGGAAGTCGTAGGTGAGGACGGGGAGGTCGTTGGGGTAGCCGGTGGCGTGGGATTCCTGGAGGGGCGTACGGTCGCCGAGCGGGTTGGTGCCGCCGTGGAACATGTAGTAGCCCTGCCAGACCGAGCCGCAGCCGATCTTGGTGAGGCCGAGGGCGCCGATGTCGGCGGTGTCGACACGCGGCCGGCGGTGGTAGGCCACCGCCATCCCGCCGCCCAACTCGCAGGTGGCCCAGGGAAATCGGTCCGCCGATTCCTCCGGATCGCCACCGCGTACCGTCGTCGGGCGGAGGTCCGCGCCGATGCCCTCGTCGTCGCGCTGGTGGGTGAAGAAGAAGTGCTTGCGGCAGGTGTCGGGCCAGCCGCCGTCCGCCTCGGTCCAGAAGGTCTCGGTGTAGCCGCCGTAGAGGGGCAGGAGTTCGTCGGGCGGCAACCGCGCTCCGCCCCAGGCGGTCGATGTCCACAGCGGAGCCGACAGGCCGGCCTCCTGGGCCATGCGCTTCAGGGTGAGCAGATGGCCCGGCCCGTCGTACAGCTCGTTCTCGATCTGGATCGCGACGATCGGGCCGCCGTGGGACCGGTCGAGGCCCTGGAGTTGTCCGGCGAGCGCCGTGTACCAGGTGCGTACGGGGTCGAGGTAGGCCGGGTCGTCGGTGCGGGGTGCGTCCGTGCGGGCCAGGACCCAGTCCGGCAGTCCCCCGTTGCGGACCTCGGCGTGGACCCAGGGGCCGATGCGGGGGATGAAGTCCAGTCCGTGGCGGGCGCAGAGTTCGGCGAAGCGGCGCAGGTCGCGGTCGCCGTCGAAGCGGATACGGCACTCGGTCTCCTCGTGGTGGATCCAGATGACGTACGAGGCGACGACCGTCACCCCGCCCGCCTGCATCTTCAGCAGTTCCTCCTCCCACTCCCCGGCCGGGTAGCGGGTGTAGTGGAACTCGCCGGAAACGGGGAACCACGGACGGCCGCCCCGCGTCAGCCAACGGCTGGTGACCTCGATGGGGTCGGGCACGCCCGGCGCGTCGGCGAAGGGCAGGTGGCCGCGCGACGGCGGCACCCGCCCGGCCGGGAGCCGCAGATGGTGCGGCGGTGTCATCAGGGCTTCACCGGTCCGAGGTCGGGTGTGTCCGTGAACTCCGCGCGGGCGCTGGTCGTGGCGTTGAGTTCGAGCAGGACCAGGTCGTTGGCGCCGGGGCGCAGGACAGGGCCCGGGACGTACAGGGTGCGCTGCGGGCCCCGGTTCCAGTAGCGGCCGAGGTGGAAGCCGTTGATCCAGGCCTGGCCCTTGGTCCAGCCGGGCAGGGCGAGGAAGGTGTCGGCGGGTGTGTCGACGTCGAAGGTGCCGTGGTGGAAGGCGGGGACGGTGAGCGGGGTGGCCTCGGCCGGGGCGAAAGGGACCGTGGTCAGGTCGGCCAGCGGCAGCCGGTGGGCGGCCCAGCCGAGCAGGGCGGTGCCGTTGAAGGTGACCGGGCCGAGGAGGCCCTTGGCGGCGCCGATGCGCGGCCCGTAGTTGACGCCGCCCATGTTCTCGACCAGCACGTCGAGCGTGGCGCCGGGGTGCGGGACCCGCAGGGGCAGGGTCTCGTCGTGGCGTTCGCGTTCCAGTACGCCGACGGGGGCACCGTCCACGAAGACCTGGGCGCGGTCGCCGACACCGCCGTCGAAGTGGAGCAAGGCGTCGCCCGCCGCGGGGAGGGTGGTGCGGTAGAGGACATAGCCGGAGCGCTGCCCCAACTCCTCCATGGTGACGGGGTGTTCGGTGCGCCCCACCGGGGCGTCGAGGGAGGTCGCGTACGGCAGCAGCGGCGCACGGCGCGTCAACTCCACGGCGATGCCCGAGAGTTTGGGCGCGGGTGCCGGGGCCGGCTCGTCCGGGACCGGGGCGTGGCGGGCGATCACCTCGCGGAAGGCGTGGTACTTGGGGCCGGGGTCGCCGGACTCGGTGAGGGCGGCGTCGTAGTCGTAGGAGGTGACGATCGGGGCGTAGCACTGGTCGTGGTTGGCGCCGTTGGTGAAGCCGAAGTTGGTGCCGCCGTGGAACATGTAGATGTTGACGGAGGCACCCGCTGCCAGGAGCTTGTCGAGGTCGGCGGCGGCGCTTTCCGTGTCCCGTACGTGGTGCGCCTCGCCCCAGTGGTCGAACCAGCCGATCCAGAACTCCGAGCACATCAGGGGCCCTTCGGGCTGGTGGGCCCGCAGCGCCTTCAGCGACTCCTCGATCCTGCCGCCGAAGGTGGCGGTGGACAGGACGCCGGGCAGGCTCCCGGCGGCCAGGTGATGGCCGGAGCCCGCCTGATCGCAGGTGAAGAGCAGCTCCTCGACACCGCGCGAACGCAGCGCCTGGTGCACGTGCTTGAGGTACGCGGTGTCGTCGCCGTACGCCCCGTACTCGTTCTCGACCTGGACGGCGATGACGGGCCCGTCGTTCGCGGCCGTGTAGGGCAGCAGCGGGGGCAGCAGGATGTCGAGGTAGCGGTCGAGGGCGCCCGTGAAGCGGGGGTCGCTGGAGCGCAGCCGGATGTCGGGGTCCGAGGTGAGCCAGGAGGGCAGGCCGCCGCCGTCCCACTCGGCGCAGATGTAGGGGCCGGGGCGCAGCAGGACGTGCAGGCCCTCGGCGCGGGCGATGCTCAGGTAGCGGGGCAGGTCGAGCAGGCCGTCGAGGACGAGGTCGCTGTCGGGGTCGGGCTGGTGGAGGTTCCAGGGGACGTACGTCTCCACGGTGTTCAGGCCCATGAGCCGGGCCTTGCGCAGCCGGTCGGTCCACAGGTCGGGGTGGATGCGGAAGTAGTGCATCGCGCCGGAGATGATCCGGAACGGCTCTCCGTGGAGGAGGAAACCGTCGGACGACGTGGTGAGGGCGGGCGTGCGCAAGGCAGTTTCCCTTCGGCTGGGACGGGTGGAGGACAGGGGGACGGACGGTGTGTCGAGCGGTCTAGCCGGCATGCGGATGGGAGCGGGTGGCGCGGATCAGCCACAGCGTGGCCAGCAGGCACACGGCCGAGACCGCGCAGAGCAGCAGCGGGACCGCGCGGACGCCGGACCACTCGATGGCCTTGCCGAGCGCCGGACCGGCCGCCACTCCGCCGATCATGGAGGCGGCGATGACGAGCGCTCCGGCCCGGCGGGCGCGGGGCGCGGCCTCGTTCAGCCAGGGCAGGCCGGTGGGGAAGATCGGCGCGATGAACAGGCCGACGCCGGCGTAGGCGTACGGGGCGAGCCAGGGCACCGAGGCCAGCAGCAGGCACACGGTCATGCCGGCGCAGGAGACGGTGATGATCGTCTGCGGCGAGTAGCGCAGGGCGATGGGGGCGACCAGGAAGCGGCCGACCGTCAGCATCAGCCAGTACACGGCGGTGGCGGTCGCGGCGGCTCCGGCGCCGTAGCCGACCGTCTCCAGGTGGGTGGGTTCCCAGCCGCCGACGCCGGCCTCGATGCCGACGTGCAGGATGTAGAGGGTGACGAACACGGCGAGCACCGAGCCGAGGCTGCGGCCGAGGGCCGAGCCGCCGGACCTCTGCTCCTCCGCCGGACCGGCCGACTGGGGCGCCTGGTCGCGTACGCCCCGCAGGCACAGCAGCAGCGGCAGGTTGGCGGCGGCGAAGGCGAGGAAGAGCGCCGGGTAGTGCTCGGCGCCGACGGCGGCGATCAGAGCGGGGCCGAGGATCGCGCCGATGCCGAAGTGGGCGTTGAGGATGTTCAGCATCGCGGTGGAGCGGTGGCCGAAGCCGCCGGCGAACAGCTGGTTGAGGCCGTAGTCGATGCCGCCGAAGCCGAGCCCGGCGAGCAGGGCGGCGGCGAGACAGACGGGCCAGTTCGGCGCGAGCGCGAAACCCGCCGCGCCGAGGGCCATCAGCAGGTACGAGGCGCCGAGGATCCGGCGGTTGCCGATCCGCCCGTACAGCCGGTCGAAGAGCAGGACACCGGCGACGCCGCCGACGAAGTGCGCGCTCAGCCCGAGTCCGGCGGCCGACGGCGACAGTCCGAACTCGTCACGGAAGGCCGGGATGGCGGGGCCGTAGAGCGCCTGGAGCACGCCGATGAGTACGAAGCCGACGCAGGACGCCACCACGGCGGCAGGGCTGAACACCCTTGCCTCCGAGGTGGGTTGGCTGTGTTTCGCCTCTTGCGCGGTCGGTGTGTCGGGCACCCGGGACTCCGCCTCCTCCTGACTGGGACCCTCGCAGTGTTACCGGTAACATGAGTGCCGTCAAGATCTCCCGCAGGCCCGACTGACGGGTTTCCGGGGGATGGCTCTTGGACTGTGTTTCCATGCGGCCGTGAAGAACGAGAGCGCGGCCCGTGGAAGTGCCACCCAAGACGCCCGGAGTCGAAGCGAAGGTGACCGGCATCGGACCGAGGAGGTCCGGAATCGGACCTCAGATGTCCGGAATCGGACCGATCGCGATCTCGGGGACTGTGTCCGGGTGCTCGCCGAGGTCCATGAACGCGACGGCTATCCGGTCAACTGGCCCGACCGACCCGGCGACTGGCTGACGCCGCCCGCGCTCGTCGCCGCCTGGGTGGTGGAGCTCGACGGCCGGATCGCCGGGCATATCGGCCTGTCCCACAGCGACGCGGGAGACGCGGCGCCCGGACTGTGGAGCGCCCGTGCGGGCGTGAGCGTCGACAGGACCGCCGTGATCAGCCGTCTGTTCGTCGCTCCGTCGGCCCGCGGCCGGGGCCTCGGCGCGTTGCTCATGACGCGGGCCGTCGCCGAGGCGCGGGAGCGCGGCCTGCATCCGGTACTGGACGTCGTCGCGTCCGACACGGCGGCGGCAGTCCTGTACGAGCGACTCGGCTGGCAGTTGCTGGCCACGGTCGAACAACGGTGGAGCCCGGACCGGACGGTGGCCGTCCGGTGCTACGCGGCGGCCACCTGATCGGTCGGCCGGTCACCCCGGAGTACAGCGGCCGCAAGCGGCAGGGCGGGAGCGCGCCCGGGAGCGGGTTCCGGGCGCGCTCCCGCCCGAGCGTGGTCAGCAGATGTTCTGTGCGCTGTTGACCAGGCGGTTGTTGCGGAAAGTGGTGTTCTCGCCGCAGGGGCTTTCCCGGATGGACGAGTTCGTGACCGTCAGGTTCTGGACGGTGATGTCACGGTTGTTGGGGAACTCCGAGCGCGCCGCGAGCCGGATCTCGCCGCCGCCGGAGACCGTGCCGCTCTGGGCGGCGAGGTTCACGTTGTAGCAGTTCTCGATCAGGATCGCGTTGTTGCCGGTGTTCGTGAGGTTGATCCGGTCGATCACCGCGCCACCGCTCTCGGAGACACAGAAGACACCGCGTCCGCCGCCGCGTGCGATCACCTCGCCGACCCGGATGTTGGTCGGGTACGCACTGCCCACCCGGCCGTTGCGGTTGGCCATGCGGAAGGCCGCGTAACCGGTGCCGGCGCCCGCGCCGTCCGCGTCGACCTTGGTGACCGTGGCGTTGATCGTCTGGTTGAGGAGCAGCCCGGATTCGCCCACGTTGCGGGCGGTCACCGTACCGACGGTGAGCCCGTCGACGCCGTACGTCTCGACCGCGTGGCTGCTCGCGCCCGACACGTACACGTTGTCGATCCGCACGTTCCGCGTCCACTGGCTGGTGTCGCCCCGGTTGTCGATGCGGACGCCGAGACCACGCGAGAGACGCATGTCGAGCTGGCCGAGAACGACGTTCTGGACGTTGCGCAGGAAGATCCCGTACAACGGGGTGCCGGTGAGGGTGAGGTGCTGGACCTCGATGTCCCGGGTACCGCGCGAGTAGACCGGCGCCTGGTCGCCGGAGCCCGTGCCGGTGACGTTGATCGTGCCGCACACGTCGAGCACGGTGTAGCTGGGCAACGACACCCGCGAGCCGGCGCTGATGGACCCCGAGCCGCGCACGACGACGCGTTCCTTCGAAGTCCGGCCGGAGGTGAGGCTGTTGACGGCCGCCTGGATCGCCGCGCGCATGTCGGTACCGGTGTACGTGACGCTGCTTCCGCGCCGCGCGGTCCAGGTACTGCCGCTGAGCACGGCCTCCGCCTGGTAGGCGCCCTCGCCGCAGGCCGCCGCGATCCCCGCCTCGGCGGCGACGGGGGCGACGGCCAGTTCCGGGGCCGGGCTCGTGGGCGCGGTCAACGCGGCGGCGCCGGTGAGCAGGGCCGTGGCGCAGGCCGCGGTGACGAGGGCCCGGGCGCGGCGGAAGGAGGCACGGGTGGCGGCAACGGGCATTGTTCCTAGTGTTGTTGACATCGCGTCGGGTGCGCGACGACGTGTCGGTTCGGTGGGCTGGGCTGCGGCTCTGCGTCCCATCTCGGCTTCTCCTGTGGGGGGATCGGCACGCCTGCCGGGCGTCCGACATCCGCCGCGCGCGCTCCTCGTCGAACCCGATTCGACCGGGACGTTCTCGGCCGAGGGGTCCCGATGGGGCTGGTGACCGTAGCGGCGCGGCTTCGCACGGCACCAGGGCCGTACGGCGGTGATGCGGCAGGCGATTCATGTGGCGGGCCGCGAGTGTGGCAAGCGCTTTCCACGGGAGTCAAGAGTCAGGAAGCTCCGTACTCCGTTCCCACACGACCCTCACGCGTCATCGGCGGCTCGGCGGGCGTCTCCTTGACGGGCCCGAAGAGGACGGCCCGGGCCACGGCCGGGGCGAACAGGGCGCCGAACGGTTCCCTGAGGGAGACGACGGAGCGGAAGGCACGGCCCACGACGGGGTCGCCCGGGCTGCGCTCCTGCACCCGGCGCAGATACCAGCCGGCGACCCGGTCCGCGGGCCGCGAGGCGACCGCGTTGCCGACCGCCCCCGGCATCTTCCTGTCCGACCCGGCCGAGATGTCCCAGGCCTGGCGCGACGCCGCGAGCAGCGCCCGCTGCACCCGGCGGGTGGTGGGCGTACGGCGCGGATCGGCCAGCGCGTCGCGCAGCGCCACGGCGCTCATCGCGGCGACGGCCATGCCCTGCCCGTAGATCGGGTTGAACGTGCACAGGGCGTCGCCGGTGGCCAGGAACCCGGCGGGGCGGCGGCCCGGCAGGTCGTAGCGGCGCCGTACGTTGGCGGTCCGCCGGAAGCCGGAGACCGGTGACAGCGGCTCGGCCCCGCGCAGCCAGCGGTGCACCACCGGGTGCGGCAGCCGCTTGGCGTACGCCTCGAACTCGTCCTCGTCCGTGGGCGGTTCGTCGCCGCGCAGGCCGGAGAGGGTGACCAGATGGGTGCCGTCCTCCAGGGGCACGGCGACGAAACCGTACGGCTGCGCGGGGTGGGGGACGATATGGAGGCCGAGGGTGTCGGCGGAGGGTTCGCTGCCGAGGGTTCCCGTGGTGTCGCGGTAGACGCGGGAGGCGTACGCGAGGCCCGTGTCGATGATCTCCTCGTGCGGGGCCTCGGCACCGATGGCCTCCAGCCAGCGTGGGGCCTTCGTACCGCGCCCGGAGGCGTCGACGACCAGGTCGGCGGCCAACTCGCGGTGCTCGCCCCGCTGTTCGGCGTGCTGTTCACCGCGCAGCTCACTCCGCTGTTCACCGCGCGGTTCGCCCCGGTGTCCGTCGCCGCGCTCCCGCAGCAGCACGCCCCGCACCCGGGTGGCGTTCCCGAGCAGGCCGATCGTCTCGGTCCCCTCGATCAGGGTGATCGAGGGGACGGCGAGAACCCGACGCCGTATCAACCGCTCGATCTGCGCCCGGGATCCGGTGTGGATGTGGGTCGACGCCGGCACCCGGCGCAGCCAGCGGTCCGCCTGCCACTGGACCATATCCGCGGGCATCCCGACGCGCGGGGCGCCCTCGGCCCGCAGTTCCCCCATGAACCCGGGCAGCAGTGCGTCCAGGGCCAGTTGACCGCTCTCCAGCAGAACGTGCGGGTGCCGGCTCTGCGGCACGCCCGGGCGGCCCGCCGTAACCTTCTTGCCGTCCTTGCCGCCGTCCTTGCCGTCGTTCTCGCCGCCGTTCTCGCCGCCGTCCTTGCCGTCGTTCTCGCCGCCGTTCTTCCCGTCGTTCTTCCCGTCGTCCTTGTCGCTGTCCTTCGGGAAGCGGTCACGCTCCACGATCGTCACGCGCTCGGCGTGTCCTGCTAACGCCAGGGCAGCGAGCAGCCCCGCAAGGCTGCCGCCCACGACGACCGCGTGCCGTCCGGCCGGGCCGTCCGGACGAGTTGAGCCTCCACGGCCCCAAGTTCCCGTTCCCCACGCAGAGTTCACTGGATCCCCCTCCTCACACCAGATGTACGTTCGAGGTACACCAGTATTCATGTCCTGCTGATGGCCACCGTCTCTGGGGGACGACGTGCAACGACCTGACGACCGCCGCGCCTCGGCCCTGCGCTTCGCGACGGAACTCGTCGCCTGGGTGGCCACCCCGTGGGCGTTGGCCGCGTACTCGTGGCCGCTCGCCGTACTGGCGGTGCTCGTGCTGATCGGCCTTCCGACCGTGTTCTCCACGCCGGGTGACAAGGCGCAGGTGATCGTCCCGGTGCCGGGCGCGGTCACGATCCTGCTCGTACTGCTCCAACTCGTCGCGGCCGTGACCTCCGCGTGGCTGGTGTGGCCCGGCTGGGCGGCGGCCCTGGTGTCGGCGCTGGCTGCCGCCACGCTCGTCACGGAACGCCCGCGTTGGCGGTGGCTGCTCGACCGCGGGTGACGGCCACCGGCGTCGGAGGGCACGAAACGCACGCAACTCCGGCCCGCTCGTGAAGTCACGTATCGTCGGCCCGGGAGCGCGGAAGATACGAGATACGAGATATGAGGGGGCCGAATTGGCACTGGAGCCGGTGCGGTTCGCGGTTCTGGGGTCGGTACGGGTGTGGCGGGCGGGCGTCGAGGCGACGCTCGGCCGTCCGCAGGAGAGGGCCTTGCTGGGGCTGCTGTTGGTGCGGGCGGGGCGGCCGGTGGCGGTGAGCGAGATCGTCGATGTGCTGTGGGGGCGACGGCCCCCAGCCAGCGCGGTGAATGTGATTCGGCGTCATATCGGTTCGGTACGGCGTCGTTTGGAGCCGGGCCTGCCCAATCGCGCTGTCGGGCGGTGGCTGATACGGGACGCGGGCGGGTACCGGCTGCTGGTCGACGCCGACTGTCTGGATCTGCTGCGGTTCCGGGCGCTGCGGGACGAGGCGCGTCGCGTCGGTGCCGACGCGTCGCCGACGCGGGTCGTGGAGTTGCTCATGGAGGCTCTGGACCTGTGGCGGGGGCCGGTCGGGGCCGGGATTCCCCCGGAGGTGCGCGAGCGGGCCGGGTTCGGTGCGGTCGACCGTGAGCGGGTGGCGGCCGTACGGGAGGTCGCCGACGCGGCCCTGCGCGCCGGTACGGCCGCCGTCGTCCTGCCCGCGTTGCGGGAGGCGGCGGCCAACCACCCGTTGGACGAGCCTCTGCTGGCCCGGCTCATTCGCGCGCTGGCCGCCACCGGCCACGAAGCCGAGGCGCTGAGCGCCTACCGCGCCGCCTGCGCGCGGCTCGCCGACGAACTGGGCATCGACCCGGGCGCGGAACTCCGCGAGGCCGCCGGTGGGTTGGTGCTGCGTAGGGCGGGGGTGGGGGCGAGGGCGGCCGACAGGGCCGTACACGAGCGCGGTCAGTACGAGCGCGGTCAGTACGAGCGCGGTCTGTCCGAAGGCGGTCTCCACGAAGGCGGCCTCCACCAAGACGGTTGCTATCAAGGCGGTTGCGACGAGGGCGGTTGCTACGAGGGCGGTTGCTACGAAGACGGTCCTCATGGCGCCGATCCCCAGGAGGGCAGTCCCTGTGACACCGCTCCCCACTCTGTAGGGCGCCACGACGGCGGCTTCCATGTCGCCGGTTCACACGTCGCCGGTTCACACGTCGGCGGCCCTCACGACAGCGGTCTCTACGACGCCGGTTCACACGTCGGCGGCCCCCGCGACACCGGTCTCCACGACAACGGTCTCCACGACGCCGAACCCCACACCGACGCCCCCCACAACGCCGGTTCGCCGTCGCCCACTCGTTCCACGTTCGGTTCTCCGGAACCCGACACCGCCGCCGGAGCCACCCCACCGGCTGCGCCCGCGCCGACCGCCGTGCCCGCCCAACTCCCCCACGATCTCCCGACCTTCACCGGCCGCCGTGCCGAGCTGGACGAAGCCCTGGCCCTTCTCGCGAGCCGGAGCCACGGCGCTGCGGAGGGCGTCGGCGCTGTCGACGGCGACGGCGACGGCGTGAGCCCCACCGCAACCGTGGTGATCAGCGCCATCGGCGGTATGGCCGGGATCGGCAAGACCACACTCGCCGTGCACTGGGCCCATCGGGTCGCGGACCGTTTCCCGGACGGGCAGCTGTACGTCAACCTCCGGGGGTTCGCCCCCTCGGGTGCGGTGATGAGCGCGGGGGAAGCGGTCCGTGTCTTCCTGGACGCGCTGGGCGTACCCCCGGAGCGGGTCCCGAGCGGGGTGGACGCTCAAGCAGCGCTGTACCGCAGCCTGTTGGCGGGGCGGCGGTTCCTGGTGCTGCTGGACAACGCGCGGGACACCGAGCAGATACGGCCGTTGCTGCCGGTCACTCCCGGCTGTCTGGCCATCGTGACGAGTCGCGACCAGTTGTCGGGCCTGGTGACCGCGCACGGAGCGCACACGCTGACGTTGCGTCCGCTGGACGCCGAGCAGGCGCGGGTGTTCCTGGAACGCAGGCTGGGAACCGGACGGCTCGCGGGCGAGGCGAGGGCGGTGGCGGAGATAGCGGCGCTCTGCGGAGGGCTCCCGCTGGCGCTGGCCTGTGTCGCCGCGCGGGCCGCCGCGCACCCCGGCTTCCCGTTGTCGGCGATCGCGGCGGAACTGCGGGCGGCGCACGGCAGCCTGGACGCGTTCAGCCGGACGGACGCGTCCGCGAACGTCGAGGCGGTGTTCTCCTGGTCGCTGGCCGCCGTGTCGACGGAGGCCGCGCGCCTGTTCCCACTGCTCGCGCTGCACCCCGGCCCGGACTTCTCCGCCACCGCGACGGCCGCGCTGGCCGAACTCCCGGTGCGCCGGGCGGGGTTGCTGCTGGCTGAGCTCGCCGATGTCCACCTCGTGAGCGAGCCCGCCCCCGGACGGTACGCCCTGCACGATCTGCTGCGCGCCCACGCCGCCGAACTTTTGCACGACCGGTACCCGGACACCGGCCAGGAGGCGGCCGAAGAGCGGCTGTACGCGTACTACGCGCTCACCGCGCACGCCACCGAGCCGCTGCTCGCGCCGCACGCGGATCCGATGCCACCGGGACCGCCCCCGGCCGGCGTCCAGGCCGAACCGCTCGCCGGTCACGAGGAGGCACTGGCCTGGCTGACCGCCGAGTACCCGGTGCTGCTCGCCGTCGTCGAGGCGGCGGCACGGGCCGGTCATGACCGAGCCGCGTGCCTGCTGGCCTGGTCGCTGGAGCCGTTCTTCGACCGGCGGGGACACTGGCACGACTGGGCGGCAACCCAGCGGACCGCGCTCGACGCGTCCCTCCGGCCGGCCGACCCCGCGTGGGAGGCCAGGGGCCTGCGGGCGCTGGCCCGGGCGGAGGGACGGCTGGGACTACACGAGGCGGCCCGACCCCGCCTCGACCGTGCGCTGGCGCTCTTCACCGAACTGGGGGACGCCATCGGGCAGGCCGACACCCACCGCAGCCTCGGCTGGACCCACGACCAGCTGGGCGACCTGCCCGGCGCCCTGCACCACAACCGGCTGGCCATGGAACTGTTCCGGGAAGGCGGCCGCCGGGCCGCGTACGCCAGTGTCCTCAACTCCGTCGGCTGGTACCACGCGCTCCTCGGTGAGCACCGCCAGGCCCTGAGCCACTGCCACCAGGCCCTGACCCTGCTCCAGGAACTCGGCGACTGCTACGGCGAGGCCGCCACCTGGCACACCCTCGCCTACGCCCACCACCACCTGGGCCGCCACCCGAACGCCCTGCTCGGCTACGGCCACGCCCTGGCCCTCTACCGGGAGCTGGGCGTGCCGTATCTGGAGGCCTGCACCCTCGTCCACATCGGTGACACCCATGCCGCGATGAGCGACCACGAGCAGGCCCAGGAGGTCCGCCGGCAGGCTCTCACCCTCCTCATCGCCCTCGGCCACCCCGACGCCGACCAGGTACGGACGCTGCTCGCCGCGACCGGCCGATGCGCGTGAGCGGCCCGCGCGACACCACCGCCCGGGAGGGAGGTGAGGCGTTGACACGGTTCGAGGTGCTGGGACCCCTCCGGGTGTGCCGGGGCGAGACGGAACTCCCCCTCGGATTCCCCCAACAGCGGTCTCTGTTGGGGTTGTTGACGGTGCGGGCCGGGCGGCCGGTGCCGCTGGGCGAGATCGTCGACGTGCTGTGGCCCGAGCGGGCGCCGGCCAGTGCGAGGAACGTGGTGCGCCGTTACGCCGGTTCGCTGCGACGGTTGCTGGAGCCCGGGCTGCCGCCTCGGGTGCCCGGGCGTCGGCTGCTGCGCCGCGCCGGTGGTTATCTGCTGGCGGCGGACGAGGACGAGGTCGACCTCCTGCGGTTCCGCGAGCTCGCCAAACGGGGCAAGCGGGCCGCGGCCACCGGGCGCTCCGAGGCGGCGTTGCGGCACTTCGTGGAGGCGCTGAGCGGGTGGCGCGGACCGGTGGCGATGGGCATCCCCGCCGCCGTACGGAAACACGCCGTATTCGCCGAAGTGGAACGCGAGTTGGTCCGTACGACCCGGATGGCCGCCGACGCGGCGCTGCTCTGCGGCCGGACCGAGCAGGTGCTGCCCCACCTCCGGCAGGCCCTCGAACTCGACCCCCTCGACGAGTCGTCGCACGCCGCGCTGGTCATGGTCCTCGCCGCGTCCGGCCTCCAGGCGGAGGCGCTGGTCGCGTACGAACGCGTACGACGGCTGCTGGCCGAGGAGTTGGGGGTGACACCCGGCACGGAACTGGCGGCGGCCCACACCCGGGTGCTCCGACAGGAGTGGCAGCAGACGGGCCGGCGCACGACACCGGGTCGTGTGACCGGGTCGCCAGGCGGACCCGCGACACCGGGTGCCGCCTCCGGCTTCCCAACGGGCCGGTCGCCTGCGTCTGCACCCGCAGTCGCAGCCGCACCCGCACCCGCACCCGCACCCGCACCCGCACCCGCACCCGCACCCGCACCCGGCTACGTCACCAGGCCCGCCCAACTGCCTCCCGCCGCACCGGTCTTCGTCGGCCAGGAAACTGGACTCCGCCGTCTGGCCGAGATCACGGACGCGGTCGCCGGCTCCGCCAGGGCGCCCGCGACCGTGCTGATCAGCGGTATGGCCGGAATCGGCAAGACCACACTCGCCGTGCACTGGGCCCATCGGGTCGCGGACCGTTTCCCGGACGGCCTACTCCACGTCGAACTGAGGGGCTTCGCCCCGGCCGGGGCTCCTCTGGACCCGGCGTCGGCGCTGCGCGGGATGCTCGCCGCGCTCGGCGTGCCGCCCCCACGCATGCCGGGCCGTACGGACTCCCTCGCCGGGCTCTACCGCAGTCTGCTCGCCGGCCGACGGCTGCTGGTCGTGCTGGACGACGCGGCCGACACCGAGCAGGTACGGCCGCTGCTGCCCGCGTCACCCGGCTGCCTGACCCTAGTCACCAGCCGCAACGGGCTGCCCGGTCTCACCGCCTCGGGCGCCCATCCGCTGCACCTGGACCTGCCGTCCGCGACGGACGCGCGGGCGATGCTGACGGCGCACCTCGGGCCCGCCCGGCGGGCCGCCGGGCCCGCGACATCCGAAGAGATCGAAGAAATCGGGGAGATGGAGGTGACGGGAGAGACGGATAAGACGGACGAGACGGACGAGACGGACGAGACGGAGGAGATCGAGGAGATCGAGGAGATCGTCACCCGGTGCGGCCGCCTGCCGCTGGCCCTGACGATCGTGGCCACCCGGGCCGCCGCCCGCCCGGACGCCCCGCTCTCGACCCTCGCCGCCGAGCTGCGGCGCTCCCGGGACACACTCGACGCCTTCACCGGCACGGGAGGGACGCCCGACGTCCGTACCGCCTTCGCCCGCAGCTACCGTCGGCTGCCGGCGGAGAGCGCTCGACTCTTCCGTCTGCTGTCCCTGCATCCCGGACCGGACCTCGCCCCGGACGCGGCCGCCGCTCTGGCCGGTCTCCCGGTTCGCCGCGCACGGCTGCTGCTCGACGGACTGGCCGACGCCCACCTCGTCGCCGAACACGCGCCCGGCCGCTACGCGCAGCACACCCTGCTGCGCGCGTTCGCCGCAGAGCTGACCAAGACGTACGACTCCCCCGAGGACCGCCGCGCCGCCCGCGGCCGCCTGCTCGACCACACCCAGCGCCCCGGCCGCCCCTAGGGCCTGTCGTCACTCCACGGTCACTCTTTTTTCACATCTCCCTTCCTACGCTCCCGTGCAGCGATTGCCGGTGTGTTCGAACTGCCGTGGAGGAAGCAACAGATGACCAGGTCCGCCATCAGCACCCTCGGGGCCGCTGGCCTGCGCGTCGCCGTCCTCGACCACCGCTTCGACGGGACGGCCGCGCGGTTGCCCGGCGAGGGAGGGCCCGGGGCGCCGGCGTACCGGCTGACCGCGCGGGTCGGTGGCGCGTACCTGTTCGTGGGGGTGCGCGGGACCGGCGTGCCACTCTCCGACCAGGTCGCGGACGTCTCGCTGGAGCCTGGGGACATCTGCTTCTACGACGCGAACCGCCCGCCGTTACTGGACTTTCCCGAGCGCTGCCGGCTGAAGGTCTTCCTCGTCCCGCGCGAGGAACTGGGGCTGGAGGGCAGCGACATACGGCAGGTGGTCGCGACCCCGGTCGCCCGGTCCTCCCGGCTGGGGACGCTGCTGTCGCCGTTCCTGTCCGAGCTGGCCGACACGGCCGTCTCCGCCGAACCCCTGGTCGGCGAGTTGCTCGCCCGGAACGCCGTCAACCTGCTGGCGACCCTCGCCACGGAGCGGTTGGGCCGGGCGGCGACGGGCACGCCCGGCGGTCGGTCGCCGCTGGTGGCGCGCATCCTGCGCTTCGTCGACGAGCATCTGGCGGACGCGGATCTGTCTCCCGAGGTGATCGCGGGGGCCCACCACATCTCGGTGCGCTATCTGCACAAGCTGTTCCAGGACGAGGGCACGAGCGTGGGCCGCTGGATCCAGCGGCGGCGGCTGGAGGAGTGCCGACGCGACCTCGTACTCGGCGTCCGCAACCGCCGCACCATCGCCTCCGTCGCCGGCCGCTGGGGCTTCCTCAGCGCGACCCACTTCAGCCGGGTGTTCCGGGCGGCGTACGGCATGTCACCGAGCGAGTGGCGGGAGACGGCGGGCCGGGAGACAGCGAGCGGTGAGACGGCGGGCCGGGAGACGAGAGGCCAGGAGACGACAGGCCGGGAGAGGCCGGGCCGCTGGGCGACGCGGACCGGCGGCCGATAGCGCCGGCGGCCTCGTCCAAGCCGCCTTGGAGGCCGGGCGGCGTCGGCCCGTCGCGGACGAGGGCCGGCCCCGGCAAGCTCGACGTTCGCCCGGCCGAGCCGGGCCGCTCACCGTGGCGATGATGCTGCCGCTCCAGTCGGACCGGCCGGCGCTGCGTCGGCAGATGCGCAGCGACCTCCAGGGCGCGTATCTGGGACAGCGGCAGACCAACGCGGGTGAGGGCGAACTGCCCAGGATCCGGTTGGTGTTGGCCAACCCCGGGCGGAACTACGGGCGGCAGGAGGAGGTCGTGGACACCCTGATCGCCATGGCCGAGTCGTCGAAGGACCGGCTGCGCGCCGTCACGGGCTTCAACCTCAGCCTCGACGCCACGGAGAAGGCCGTCGAACGCCTGACGGAGCACGGGATCCCGGTGCTCGCCTCCCGGATCACCGGCGACCGGATCGCGAACGAGGACGGCGCGGTGAAGCAGCGGTTCCCCGGTCTGGCCCGGATCATCCCCACCAACAAGGACGCGGCTCAGGCGCTGGCCAACTTCAACGGTGAACGAGGCCGACAGGACGTCAGGACGGTGCTGGTCCACGACACCCGCCAGGACGCCTACGACGAGTCGCTGGCGACCGCGTTCCGGGGCATCGAGGAGACCGGCCCGGCCGGGCCCGCCGCCATGCCCTTCGAGTCCCGGGGATCTACGAGGCGGGGTCGACCGGCAACCAGTTCACCCAGATCGCCAACAACATCTGCGACTCGCAGGCCGACACCGTCTACTTCGCGGGACGCACGCTGCACCTGCGGATCTTCGCGCTCAAACTCGCCCAACAGACCTGCGGAGACCGGCACTACACCATCATCAGCGGCTCCGACGCCGCCTCGCTGCGGCAAGGCATGTCGGAGAAGGACTGGGCGCGGCTGCGCGGCGCGGACGGCCGCGCGAAAGTGACGGTGCAGTACGCCGCCCCCGCCCACCCGGCCGCCTGGAGCATTGAGTTGGAGGCGTGGACGAAGAGGTGGGGACGCGACCCACGACCGCGAGCCCACCGCCGACGAGCTCCCTCACTACCTTACCGAACCCAAGGCCGCCCTGGACGGCCTGAACAAGCTGATCGAGACCACACGCCAGGAGGGGATCGATCTCGGCTCCACCCCGAACCTGGAGGACTCCCGCACGATGCTCGTCTACGACGGTCTCGTCACCATCGGCACCGCCCTGCACGAGGTACAAGGCGACGACGCCGAGCAGGTGCCCAGCCTGGACGACGTCGGCAGGGAGTGGTCCAAGCTCCAGTCCCGGCAACGGGTGAAGGGCACGAGCGGTCTGATCTGCCTCACCAGCGGCGGAAACCCGTACGACAAACCGGTCGCCGTCGTCGAACTGGACCCGGGTCAGGAGGGCCGCGGCAGGCTCAAGTTCGTCGGCATCGGCTGGCCCACGGGCCGGGAACAGCCGAGGAACTGCGTGATCCCAAGCAGCACGCCCTGAGCACGGCCTCCGTGCACTGCACCACCACCACGACTTTCGCCGCCGGCGCTTTTCCCCGGTCCAGGCGGCCCCGGCCCAGAGCCATACGGCCTGTGCGGCCCACCGCGGTACCGCCCTGCCCCGGCACGGCGAAGGCCGCCAGTTCACCGAGCACGGCTGGGCGCCGAGACCCGAGACCTACGCAGGACGAGACCATGAGCGTTCGTGCTGCGTGGCGCCTGGTCGTGCTGCTGAGTGATGTTTTAGCTGATCAGAGCACGTCTGGCTGCTTGGTCAGTGCTACCTCGTATTACGTGGTCCAAAGGCGTCCGGCCACCGGTTGGCCACCGTGAACAGGTGCCGCGGGCAGCAAGGACCCGGATCACCCAGGTTGTCGGCCGCCCCCAGACCCTCCTGCCAGCGTCACCGAAACAGCCTCATCGTCGTGCGATGGTACCGATAGCCGCAAGGAGAACATCACGCCTCAAGCGGGGCGCCGATGTCATCATGCGCTGGTGGCGCCGCTACGACGAGGACTTGCATGACCCTGTCGCCGAGACGGTCAACGCCCCTGCGTTCGGAGCCGCCTGCTCTTTGACCTCGTCCGGCACAGGCGCCACACCGGCCGTGACAGACCACTCCCCCAGATTGAGGAAGGCGCCGAACGCAGGACTCATCTCCATCAGATCGCCATCAAGGCGCCAACCCCGTTCCTCCAGCAGACGGACACCTCGCAGCAGTTCCTCTTTGCCCGGGATCTTTCGGCTGAGTGCCGTGCCATTCACCACGCAGTCGCGCCCAAGAGGGTCCTTCGCGACAACAAAACCCTCACCTACGCCTCCAAAGGCGTACCGAAGATCCCTCACCACCCCAGCCCGAGTCTTCTCTTCGGTCTTGGAGGCCGAGGACTGCGACGCCTTCCCTCGTGTCGGCTCGGACGACGGAGCAGACGCCCCGTTCTCACTACCTCCGCAGCCAACCCCCAAGAACCCCACCATGACCGCACCGGCAACCGCGAAACCAGCGTTCCTGCCCATTTTGTCCCCACCTCGATCAGGGCTGTCCATCGCAACCCGCCAGGACCTATCCCCACGCAGACGACGGGCTCCTCACTCGCGTCGCTACTCCTCTTCACGATGAGATTCAAATCCTCAATCTGACAACATGTTAAAGATCTTCAATTGCTGAGGTTGGCTCAACCAGCGCCGCACCACATGCCAGTGCTGCACGCGCGGCATCGACGCCCGGTGCGGCCAGCCCCGCTGCGGTGCCGCCAGCCAGTGTTGCCACAAGCTGTTCTCCCCACTGACGCCCACCTAGACGAGTCATCCCGATGTGATTAGTGGTCGTAGGCGATCAGGGATCGCAGGACGGGCTGTCCGGTCTTGTGGTTGTGCCAGATCGCGGCGGCCATCGCGAGGATGCGCTGGGCGACGCGGACTGCGACGCCCTCGAGGGTCCGGCCACCGTGCTGTTGCAGGTCGAGCTGACCTCTGAGGGTGTCGTTGACCAACTCGATCAGCTGCCGCACCGACTTCAGCAGGGACTCGCCCCCGCGAACAAGCATGTAGTAGGTGTGGATGTCCGCGTCGGTCAGGTTGTGGACCGTGCGGATCTCGGTCCGCTGGCGGACCGTGGTGATCCGCACCAGGATTCCGGAACCCGTCCGATGCCACTCACCCTGCTTCAAGTCGTTGGCATCGACCCCTCGTGCAGCACCCTGTACCCAGAAGGGGTGGCCGTCCGTCGTCGTGATCGTGGCCGTACCGCTTCCTCGGCCGCCAGGTCGGTGGCCCGCACCTCGTCGCCGGTGGCGAACTCCTCGATGGGCTTCTCGGTCCAGTCGGCCATCAGCCCCATGGTGCCGGGAGCGAAGCTGCTGCCCACCTCGCAGGACGATCCCTTGGCCGGCGCGTCGGCGTCGGGTCCTGGTCTCGGCCTTCTTCTGCGCTCCATCGCCCTGGAGCATCATGACGTACACGGCAGCAACACCGCGATGAAAGAACTGGGCTGACCTTCGCCCCCAAAGGCATCACAGCCATCGGTCGTGTGTCATGGCCGCCGTCAGTCCACCTGCTCAGGACGAACTCTATCGACCAGATGCACCAATGCTTCCTCCGGGCTCCCGCCATAGAGGGCGAGAAACGCATCGTAGGCGCCGTACGTCCGGCCCCCCTCGGCAACGAGGAGCACGAGAGGACCGGAAGCCGCGGTGCCCACGGGCGTCAGCCTCTCTCCCGTTCGCTGCTCGTATCCCCTCAGCTTTTCGCCGTTGACGATGCGACTGGCGCGCTCGGCGTTCAGCTCGCAGCTGTGCGTCCCTGGATCGAGCGGATGGCGGGGATGATCGAAGCCAGTTCCGTTGAATTCCTCGATGAAACGCAGCGCCGTCGGCGAGCAGTGGATTCCCAGCTCATCCCAGACATCCCTGATGTGCCGGACATCCGCTTCGGAGGCCATCCACCGGGCGTCCTGCGCCAGGATGTCAGACAGCCTTTCCGGCAGCCCCGCCTCGCGAGGACTATCCGGCCGATCCGTCACCCGCGCCGCCCCCTCCCAGAATCCTCCTCAACCCCCTTGCACACCACGAAATGGGAATTCGCGAACGCTTCGGCCTGGGTAGCACCAAGAAGGCCATCAAGAGTCACCGCCAGCATGGTGTTCGAGTTCCCCGCTGCCTACTGAACACCATTCATCCAGGCAGGGAGACCGTTCTCTGCGACATTCCTATTTACGAGTGGACGCGCCGAGGTCTCACATGAAGCACATCTCCACATTCTTTTGCACGCAGACTCGGAGCACGACGACGAGATCGCGAATTTCCCTGATCTGATTCCTGAACTCAGAGTTCGAATCCGGACTCGCCTCCCACTCGGTCAGGAAACTTTCAAGACGCGACAAGATCGGCCCGCAGGACATCATCCCATGCGGTTTCACCACCAAATCCCTGCATAGCATCCAGAGAGAACCCTTCCTCTGAAGCCAGACGCCTACGGAATGCGGCGAACTCTCGATACGAAAAATACGCGTCCGGCCCTTCGACGTCCCCATCGCCGGGAAACAGGCACAATCCCACCATAATCCCTCTCGGAGATCAGGAGCACCCTCTTCGAAATGATTCGGTAACCATTCCCCCGCTCCTGCGCGATCGCAAGCTCTCCTCGTCTACGCCCTTGAACTTCGCCAAGCGCTTGAGGTCGGCCAGCGTGCCTTCCCAGCTCTGCTGACGGCCGAGGGGCCTCGCCGGAAATATGACCGGCGAGGCCCCTCTGCCACCACTGAAGCACTGCGAACAGGATGGAGGGTGGCCGCCCAACCCCTTCTCGACTATTCGATCCGGGCACGTACGAGGGAGTCAATGGCCCTGGACAGGGCCTTCTTCAGCCTCTCCCGCTCGTCGCGTACCTGGTCGACCTTTCTACCGGCCGCCTGGTAGGCGGTTTCGAACGCGATCCACGCCTCGTAGGCCACAAGCAGCGCCTCGGAAGAGGACCGGCCTCGCTCGAACTGCTGCCGAAATCCCAGGGGCGGCTCATGACTCCCGATCCACAGTTCGAGCCGAGCATGTTCGGCCATGTATTGCGCGGCGAGTTCGACCACATCGTTACCGACGATGTTGCTGCCGATCACCCGCACACCGAGGTTGAGTGCAGGCGATGCCGTCGGAGCGCGCAACTGTTCAGGCACGTCGCTGGACGCCTGCAGACCTCGCAGCCACTCCCAGTCGCCCGCCATCACAACCTCCTTCGTTCAAAGCTTGTTTCGAGCAGCCAGCCTGCGATTTCCATCGAGTTCGAGACCGGCATTTCATAGCCCCCCGCCTTGAGGATCTTCGCACAGAAGGTCACGCAGTTGTTCGTATTGTTGTCGTGCGGTCCCAGGTTGCTGTCATCCAGGAAGTATTCCTGCGCCTGCTGTGCTCGCCTCGCGTTCGGCAGAGGCACTCGAATGACGTCAGTGCCAGGAGAATGAGCAGCCTCCCGCGAGGCTACGATGGAGTCCTCACCCGCTCTAGAACCCGCCTCGGTGTGAATCGTTCTGCCGTTGTGCGTCACTGCGATCGATGCGTGACCCTGTTCCATGTCCAGGTACACATCCGCGTAGCCCTCGTCGCCACAGTTGTGAACCAGGACCGGAGTTGCGCCGGCCAGCACATGGTACGTATGGACGTCATCGACCGTCAGGTTGTGGACCGTCGCCGAGTCGCTGGTCCAACGCTCCACCGCCGCGATCTGAACCAGTGTGCCTGCGCTGGTGCGGAGCCATTGGCCGGCCTTGAGCTCTGTGGCATCGACCCACTCCCCCAGTTCGGGGACCCAGAAGGGGTGGCCGTCGGTCGCAATGATCGTGTCCGTCGCCGTTCCCGTGCCGCTGTCCGTCTCGACAGTCACCTGAACCAGGTGCTTCGCGCCCTCGCCCCTGATTTCAGCGGTGACCGTTTCGGCTGTCGTCTCACCGGTCTCGGGGTCCGTGGCGAGGACCTTGTCCCCGGTCTCGACATCCTCGATCGGCTTGGTGGAGCCGTCCGCCATCAGGACGAGCGTGCCAGGGGTGAAGCTGTTGTTCACCTTGCACGAGCCGCCCCCGGCGGGCGCGTCGGAGTCCTTGCCACTCCCGCCGCCGGTGTCGGACTTCTTCTCCGCGCCGTCGCCCTTCTTGCCGCCGGAGTCGCCCTTCTTGGCCTCGAGCGCCTCCTTGGCCTTCGCCGGAGGTGCCGGGGCCGGCTTCTCCTTCGGCTTCGGGGTGACCGGCGGGGTGACCTTGTCGGCGGCGTCGACCGCATCTTCGGTCTTCTTCGTCGCCTTGGTGGCATCCGACGCCGTATCAACGGCGTCCACCGCCTTGTTGACGTACCGCGCCCCCTTCGCCGCCGTCGCCGCGTAACCCGCGATCGGGATCGCCGAGGCGTAGGACAGACCCGCGTCGATGTAGTTGCCCTCAGCCGTGTACCACAGGCCGTTCAGCAGGTCGGCGGGCTCGCCGAAGCCGGGCACCAGGCCCACTACATCGAGGGCGCCATGGCCGATCGGGCTGATCCAGGACTCACCCCAGTACAAACCCGTCGGGTCCGGGAAGGCCAGCGGGTTGTTGCGACCGTACGCGTAGGCGTTCAGGTGCTGCGGGTCCCCGACGTTCAGAACGGGGTCGACGGAGACGAACCGTCCGGACGCCGGATCGTATGCGCGGGCGCCGAGCTGGATCAGACCCGTCGTCGCGTCCGCCGTGCCGCCCACGAAGGACTTGTCACCTGGCCACGCGCCCGCCGTCGGCTTCGCACCGCGCACCTCACCGAAGGGGAGAGTTCGGCGCTGTGTGATCGCCGAATCCGCCGCCTTGATCGCGATCTCGGCCGTGCCGTTCTGGCCGCCGACCAGCCAGGTCACCCCGACAGTCGTCCGTACGGCGATCTTCTGGCCCGCGTGGGAGTAGTAGCGGGTCCCGGCCAGCGTGTTCTTCGCCGTGTCCAGGCGGATCTCCTGGCTGCCCAGATACAGCGTCACCGCGCCCTTCTCCTTGCGGAGCAGGCGGCCGCCCGAGGCGTCGTACACGTACGAGGTCTTGTTCACCTCGTCCAGGTTGTCGCCGGACAGGTACGGGGTCACCGCGCTCAGGCGGCCCTCCTCGTCCCAGTCCAGCTTCTGGTCGACCGCCGGGGAGAGGTCCGTCGCCGCCTTGGTGCGACGAACGGTGTTGCCCGCCTCGTCGTACTGGAAGCTCTGGGCCGCGGTCACTTCCTTGGCCGCCGTCGCGGTGCGCACCTCGGCCGACTTCAAGGCGTGCGCGTGCACGCCGCCCTTGGCGTCCTGGGCCTTCGGTACGTACGTCGTCGTCTGCGAGATCGCCGCGTCCCCGGTGGTGCCGGTGGCGTGGCGGACCTCGCTCGTGCGGTTGCCCGCCGCGTCGTACGTGTAGGAGTGCCGGTACGGTGCCGGGCCGCCGACGGTCGCCCCAGCGGCGCTGGGTGCGCAGGTGGTCGCCGTCTGGGTCCACGCCTCGGTCAGGCGGCGCAGGTAGTCGTATGTGAAGCACTGGACGTCCGCCGTCTTGCCCTCGGGTGCGTCGGCGATGCCCAGGATGTTGCCGGTGGCGTCGTAGCCGTAGGTGATGTCGGAGTCGGGTGTCTTGACGATCTCCCGGTCGATGCGGGCGCGCTCCAGGCGCCGGGTGCCTTCCTCGTAGGTGTTGGTGAGCCAGGTGTACTTGTCCGCGCTGGCGGTGCCCAGGGTCAGCTGGAGCATCTCGCCGTAGTTGGAGTACCGGGTCTCGCGGGCGTAGTCCGTCGTGTCGCCCAGGGTGAAGGACGGCAGGCCGGTCGCCGTGTAGCCCGTGGTGATCGTCTCCGCCGGGAGGCCCCCGGCCGCCGGGAGACCGACGTCGTCGATCGAGCCGTCCGGCTTGTACGACGCCGTCGAGGTGTACGTCCCGGCCAGCTTGCCTTCGGAGGCGGGGATCGTCACCGAGGTCTTCGTCGGGCGGCCCGCCACGTCATACGCGTCGACCGACGAGGTGTAGCCGTTCTCCCCCACCCACTTGGTGGCCGAGGTCAGACGCCCCTTGCCGTTGGGAACGGACGCGCTGTCGTACTCCCAGGTCGTCAGCTTCTTGTCGCCGTTGAAGAGCGAACGCTGACGGCCCAGCTTGTCGTACGTGAAGGTGAGGGTGATCTCGCGGTCGTTGCGGACCGTCTTGACCTGGTCGAGGTCGTCGTACGTCATCCACGTCGTACCCGCGTCGGGGTCGACCGACTTGGTCTGCCTGCCTCGTACGTCGTACTCGGACGACCAGACGTTGCCCGACGTGTCCTTCACCTCGGTGAGCCGACCCGCCGCGTCGTAGTCGTACGACGTCGTGTCCGCCGCGCCGGTCGGTGTACTGGCCCTGTACTCCAGGACCTTGGTCGTCTGGCCCTGCGCGTCGGTGTACGTCGCGGTGGGCGTGGCGCCCGCCGGCGGGTCGACCGTCGTGTGGTCGCCGTGGTACGTGCTCTTCGTGCGCCACTTCTCGGTGCCCGCGACGCGGAAGATCGAGTCCGTGGCGCGGCCCGCCGCGTCGTACACCGTCTCCGTCTCGCGAGGGGTTCCCTCGGAGGCGTCGACGACGTTCACGAAGGTTGTGCCGACGGTCGCCGTGTTGTAGAAGGGTCCGATCTCCTTGACCGCCAGGCCGCGGGTGTCGTACTCGGTGGTGGTGATGACACGGCCCGAGTTCGCGGCCGGGGTCTGGGTCTGGCGGGGTCGCAGCAGGCCGTCGGAGAGCTGGTGGCTGGTGGCCACCGAGCCGTTCGGGAGGAGCGACTTCGTCGTGGTGACGATGGGTGCGTTGTTGCGGATCAGGTAGGCGTATTCGAGGCTCGGGGTGTCCGTCGCCTTGGCGCGGCCGGGGAGCCAGACTTTCAGCAGGCGGCCGAGGGCGTCGTACTCCAGGTCGGTGCGCTGTTTGTTGGGGTCGACCGTGGCGGTGACCAGGCCCCAGCGGCGGTCGACGGTGGAGGTGGTGGTGTTGCCGAGGGGGTCCTCGACCTTCATACCGGTCACCGGGCCGCCGGTGGTCGGGGTGTAGGTCGTCTTCGTCGCGTTGTTCGCCTGGTCGGCGGACTCCACGACACGGCCGTGCACGTCGTACTTGGCGGTCGAGGTCGTCACGTACTGCGGGGTGCCGTCGGCCGTGTAGCCCTTGACCTTCTCGCTGCGCACCACGTCGCCCTTGGTGGGCGTGGTGCCGTAGATGTCGCGGTCGTCGTACCAGGTGCGGACGTCGGAGATCGCCTCGCCCTTGTACGAAGTCGGCGCTCCGTCATCGCAGTTGACCGGGACGACCGTGACCCGCTTCAGCAGCGTGAGCAGGTTCGCGTCGGTGTTGCGGTTGTACTCGTTCGTTGTGCAGGTGTCGTCGTCCTTGACCGCCAGGTCGCCGGAGTCGGAGGAACGGACGAGCATGCCGTACGAGTCGTAGAAGTGCTCGATGGCGGCGCGGCGGACCTTGCCGTCGTCGAGGGCGGTGCGGGTCGTCACCGACTTGACGGCCGCGTAGGACGCCTCGTTTTTGCCCTCCGTGGCCGTGGGCTCGGACTTCCAGGGCGTGCTGACCGAACCGGTCACCTCGGCGCCGCCGTTGAAGCTCCGCTGCTCCACGGCGAGGCCCTGGTGGCGGGCGTCGTCGCGGATCTTCGTGCCGTCGGAGGCCGTGACCGTGACGGACTTGGTGCCGCCGGACTCCTTCTCCCGGTCGCCGTCCATGCCCTGGAGGTAGGTGGTCTCGGTGCGGAGCTGCTTGCTGCCCGCCTCACCGGTCTTCATGGTGACGGTGCGGTAGCCGCGCCACTGGTTCCAGGTCTTCTTCTTGGTCTTGACGAGTTCGCTGTCGTCGAAGGCCCAGGCGGCGCCCGAGTAGTCGTAGGAGGTGACCTTGTTCGGGCCGGTGACCGTGACCTCGTCCTCGATCACCGTGTCGACGACGAACTTGTGGAACCAGTCCTCCTTCTCCCCGACCGTGCCCTCCTTCGACCAGAAGGACGGCATGCAGCGCTTGGTGTTGGTCTCAGGGGTGGGGAGGTTCGTCGGCGTGCACTCGTTCGGCTTGTAGTTGACCGAGATCGTGCCGCCCGTCTCCGACTGGATCGCCCGGATGCGCCACTTGTACATCGGCAGCCGGTCGTCGGAGCCGGTGTCGACGCGGTTGGCGTCCTGCCGCTCGTAGAAGGTGACCTTCGGGAGCTTGTTCGCGCCGTCCTTGCCGGAGTGGGTGACCGACTCCAGCCACATGGCCGGGGCGTGGGTGGTGTCGGCGCTCTGGTACTTGTGCGCGAGGTCCCACTCGTCGACGTCCGTGTACTTGCCGTCGGACCCGAGGACCTGAGTCGTGACCTTCGCGAGCCGCTTGCGGGAGAAGAAGGTCGGGGACCACTGGTCCTTGCACTCCGTGTCGGAGGTGCAGATCTGCTCGAACGGCACATCCGGCCAGCGCTTGGCGGTGGACTCCTTCAGATCACCCGGCTCACAGTCCGCGGCAGCGCCGCTGCAGCGCTCGGCGACGTCGAAGACGACCTGCGAGGGCGCGGCGGTCGTGTTCTCCTTGCCCGCCTGCTCGCCGTACTCGATCCGCTTGAGGTAGCCGCCGCGGTCGTAGGAGACGACCTTGTCACCGCGCACGCTGTCGTACTTGTTGGTCTCGGTGCCGTAGTAGTACGTCATCGTGTTGCCGTGCACGTCGACGACGTAGTCCAGGTTCCAGCGCCACGACTGCTGGCAGCGGGACTCCTTGAAGGTGTCCGCGTGACAGGGCTCGTCCTTGTCGTCACCGAAGACCGGGACCTCCCAGGAGGAGCCGGTGAACTCGGTGTCGGCGGACTCGCGCTTGCCCTTGCCGAAGTGGTAGCGGGTGCCGTCGGTGGTGGTGACGACCCAGTACTCGTTGTTGTTGTCGGAGTTGAAGCCGTCGTACCTACGCTCGATACGGGTGCCGTCGTCCTGCTTCAGACGCCACTCGTCCTTGCCCTTCTTGACCAGCTCACCGGCCCGGCCGCCGAAGTTCATGGTGGCGTTGTCGGAGTGCCAGCACAGGTCGTACTTCTGTGACCCGGCCTCGTCGTGCCCGTCCTCCGTGCAGGAGCGGTACGAGCGCTCGATGTAGCCGGCGCTCAGGTCGAAGCCCTCGCCGATCCAGGAGGTCTGGTTGTTGCTGGAGGCCGTACGGCCGTCCGTGGAGGCGGAGTTGTAGCCGAGGCCCAGCTGCGGGGAGGGCCCGGCGATGGCGGGCGGGACGCGCAGCGGATACTGCCAGGTGAAGCTGCCGGTCTGCCCGGCGACCTGCCAGGACGCGGACGGGGCCAGCGAGGTCGCCGTGTAGGAACCGGAGCCGCCGGAGGCCGCAGCGGCGACCGCGAGCAGCGGGGCCTTGGCGGCGGGCAGCGCGGCCACGTCGGCGGTGAGTTTCTGATCGCGGACGTCGTTGTCGGTCTTCAGCGGGGTGACGGTCTGGCACTTGGCCGCCTTGGGCGTGGTCAGAGCGCAGGCGGGCAGCTCGACCAGGCGCAGCCGCTGGGCCCAGTCGCCTCCGTAGGCCTGGGCGAAGGCCGCGTAGTCGACCTCGACGGAGACCACGCCGTTCGTGGTGCGGCTGTCGGCCCGGGTGACCTTGAGGAGCAGGCCGTCGATGCCGGCCTTCTGGGCGGCGGCGTGGCTGAGGACGTCGACCTTGGCGCGGGCGGGTGTGGCCGCCGCCATCGTGGAACGGGTCATGCCCTGGGGCGGGCCGACACGGACCGGGAACGAGCCGGCCTTGGCGCTCGACAGCGCGCCGCGTTTCTTGGAGTTCGCCAGGTCGGCGGTGGCGCTGCCGGCCTTCGGCCAGGTGGCCTTGAGGTCCAGGGGCTTGCCGTACGCCTTGGTGTGCTTGAGCGGGGTGGCGGCCGTGCCGTCCTCTTCGACGACCGGGGTGGAGGCGACGTCCTGGGTCTTGGGCCGCCGCTTCTCCCTAGCCTCGTCCGGGTCGTCGCCAAGGGCCGGGGTGCCCTGGAGCAGGGTGATGGTCAGGGCTGATGTGAGGGTGACACCGAGGGCTTTGGCCCAGGGGTGTGTTCTGTGTCTGCGAGATGCGCGCACGCGCGCTCCCCCTCCCGTATGGGTGTGAAAGTGCCCCCGGGTGCCCGAGAGTGCGGGCACCCGGGTGGACGGCTCTGGTCAGGAGTCGTCAGCGGTAGTCAGCGGGTCGTCAGTCGTTCGCGAGCCGGAAGATCTCCGTCCCCGACAGCAGGCCGGGGACGAGCCGCACGTCGTCGATGTCACCGGCGAACGGGTCGGACCAGTCGGCGCCGTACTGGGCGCGGCCGATGTTGAGACCCTTCGTGGCGTTCCAGACGTCGGTGACGGTGGCGCTGCCCTGCTCCTCGCCGTCGACGAAGAGCGTGAACTTCCGGGCCACCGGGTCGTAGGTCCCGGCCAGGTGGACCCACTTGTTCACGGTCGCGGGCCGCTCGCTCGGCGCCATGGCGCGGACGAGGTCGGAGTCCGCGGTGTCGCTGATATGCCGGCCGAAGATCCAGCGCTTGTAGGCGGTGGAGTAGTAGAGGTTGAAGCCGTTGCCCTGGCTGCCCGCCTGGCTGATCACCGAGATGTTCTTGGCCAGCGAGTTGGGCCGCACCCATGCCGAGACGGTGAACGCCTGACCAGTGTGGACGGCGGACACGCCGGTGGCGTGGTCGGTGGTGCCGTTGAAGCGCAGCGCCTTGTCGGCCGGATCGCTCGCGGACGCGTTGCCGGCGACCCAGTCGGCGCCCTTGACCGCCAGGTCTCGGCCGTGGCCGGAGCTGTCGGGGGCCGTGGTGCCGGAGGCCTGGTCGAGGCCGTACACGGCGGCGGCGCAGGTGTCGACGAGGATGTCGGAGCAGGCGCGGGTGACGGTGAAGAAGTACTTCTCCAGGGGGCCTCGGTTACCGGCCTGGTCGACGCTGCGGACGTAGAGCACATTCGGGCCGAAGGTGCTGGTCGGCACCTCAATGGTCGCGTTGCCGCCGAGAGAGGCTGGGGTGGCCTTACGAGCAGGGGTGTCGTTGCCGAGGTCCCACACGTAGAACTCGACGTCGTTCTTGAAGACCGAGTCGGAGTTGCCGTTCGCGGAGAGGGTGAAGTGCCGCTTGGTACCCGCCGGAAGGTCGGCCTCGTCGGCGACGGGTTCGACGCGCGGCTTGGTGTCGGGCCGCTCCACGTCCACCACGAACTCGCACCAGTCGGACCACTCGGAGTACCCGGAGTCCTTGAGCTTGCCGGTGGAACCGTCGTAGGTCTGGGCGTGCCACTTGTAGCCGTGGCCGTGCTTCAGCTCCCGGACCGGAATCCCCCGCTCGAACTTGCCCTCGTTCTGCGGTCCGTCCTTGCCCTCGTAGACCATGGGCCGGCCGTCGACCTGGTCCCAGACCCGGAAGGTGGCGGTGAGGTTCTGGCCAGTGCCATCGGTGTACGAGTCGGCGTCGGTGCCGGTGACGGACATGGTCGGGGGGGCGTCCCGGATCCACGGCCGCTTGGTGTTGTCGGTGGTGCAGGTCTTCTCGTCCGGGTTGGTCAGCTTCTCCCCGGTGGGCTTGCTCGGACGGGTGTTGTACGTGACGACGAGCTTGGCGTTGTCACCCCGGAACCGCTTCCAGGAGTTGGGGTCGTCCTCGTCGGCGGCCCGCAGCGAGAAGGCGATCGGGTCCTCACCGGCGGCCTTCTTGCGGACGGAGGAGGTGAGGTTCTCGTTGCTCTCGTCAGCACTGTCCGCGAAGTCGACCCAGCTGGGCGGAGCGTCGGGGCTGCAGCTGCCGCCCCGGCCGTACGCGACGGTCCGGTCGACCATCAGGTCGCCGTCCTTGGGCTTGTTGTTCCAGTTGGTGGCGGAGTCGACACCCCCCTCGGCGACCATGTGCAGGTTGACGGTGCTCTTGGTGCAGGAGAAGGAGAAGGTCTCGTAGACCTCGAAGACCGCCTTGGAGATGGTGCGGTTCTTCCAGCCGTCCGTGGAGAACTGGAAGTACATCCGGTTCGTGTACGGCGAGCCGCTGCACACGTAGTAGATGCCGCCGATGGTCTTGGCCGAGCAGCGGCCGACACCCTCGTCCTTCTTGAACTTGTGGAACTCGGTGCTCGGGTTGCCGCTGGACACATACAGCCACTCGCTCTTGGACATGCCGGCCTCGGGGTCGATATAGACCGGGAAGTCAGTGTCGGAGGCGGTGAGCAGGGCGCGGTCGGGCTCGACAGTGACGGCGGACGCGGAGACGTCGAGGGCCATGTCCGCGACCTTGGCGCCGGCGTCGGGCGCCTCCTGGGCGGGCGTGTCCGTGCCCGAGGCGGGAACGGCGTCGGTCGGGACCCCGGTGGTGGACGAGTCCCACATCTTGGGGGCCTGCCCGCCGAAGACGATCTCGCCCGAGGCGTCAACGGCCTGGAGGCCACCGGTCGGGCCGGTGCCGAGGTCCAGGCCCTCCGACCGTACGAGCAGCCGAAGTTCGGCCAGTTCCGCGTTATCGGCCGCTTCCGGAGTCTTCACCTCAAGGACGTACGAGTAGCCCGTTACCGAGGCGGTGGCCAGCAGGTCCACGCCGGGCAGCACCTCGCGGTACTCGGCGGTGTCCCCGGACAGGACCGGCTCGGGCAGCGGCGTGGGCCAACTCAGCGTGAAGGACCTGCCCTCCTCGCCGAGCGTGACGAAGTCGGACGAGCCGGCCGCAGCGAAAGCCAGGTCAACGACGGCGGC
>NZ_JBSFVC010000021.1:0-193849 GCF_053592095.1 Streptomyces sp. NPDC002787
GGGGCGGGGGGGCCATTTCCGGGGGGGGGGAGGGTGCCCCGTGCCCCGCCGTCGGCGCCCCCCCCCCGGCCCCCCGGGGGGCCCGGCGCCCCCCCCGCGGGCGCCCGGGTCGAGGATGCGGCGGAGGACGTCGCCCTCGACCCGGTACTGCGAGTTCTACGCGGGCGTCGCCGACATGGACTGCGGGTCCTTCAAGGTGTCGGTGCGGGACGGTGTGCGTCGCGGGTCAGATGCCGAGCATGGTGTTGAGCTCGTCCAGGGACTTCACCGTCACGTAGTCGTAGCCGTGGGTGACGGGGTCACTGCCGCGGTCCAGGAGGACGAGGTTGCGGAAGCCCATGTCGTGCATCGGCAGCAGATCGTAGCGGGTGTGCGAGGAGACGTGCACGAAGTCCTCGGGGGACGCGTCGAGCTGGTCGAGCATGTACTCGAACGCGGCGTAGCGGGGCTTGTAGCAGCCGGCCTGCTCCGCGGTGAAGACCGCGTGGAAGTCAGCTCCGAGCCGGGGCACGCTCTCCTCGAGGAAGGCGTTGTCGGCGTTGGAGAGGATCACCAGCTTGTAGTTCTCGCCCATCTTCTTCAGCGGTTCCGGCACATCGGCGCGCGGGCCCCAGCTGCGGACGCCGTCGCCGAGCCGCTTGCCGGCGTCCGGGGCGGCCTTGATGCCCCACTTGCGGCAGACGCCCTCGAAGGCGTCCTGCAGAGTCTGCTCGTAGGGCTTGTACTCGCCGCAGACCGAGTCGTAGCGGTAGCCGCGGAACTCCTTGACGAACTGGTCCCAGTGCTCGGCCGGGATCTGGTCGCCGACGAGCTCACGCGTGATGGGGTTCATCGGCCAGTCGATCAACGTGCCGTAGCAGTCGAACGAGACGTACTTCGGGCGCCACTGGAACGAGGGAATGGGCATGGGAGTGCTCACTTTCTTGCTGCGGGAACTGGTTGCGGCAACCCGATTTCGGGCATGCCCATGACAGAGATGTCGGGATGGGGTGCGGGGTGTGGGGGTGCGGGGTGATGTCGTCGACGCTCGCCCCGGGTCAGGTGGCGTCGACTCCTGCCGGGGCGAGGAAGTCGACGGGGTGCTCCGTGGTGCCGTCGAGCGCCAGGTCGGCGGCGATCTCGCCCATCGCGGGCGAGAGCTTGAAGCCGCTGCCGGAGAATCCCGCCATGACGATGATGTCGTCCTCGCCGGGGAGATGGCCGACGAGCGGGTTTCCGGACTTGGTGTAGCCCTCCATGTAGGCCGACACCCTGATGGGGTCGGGGTTCAGGTCGGGCATGAGTTCACCGATGAGCTCGCGGAAAATGCCGAGTTCCTCGGGGGGGACCGTGCGGTCGAGCCGTTCGGGCTCGGGCACCGGCGCATGGTATTTGAAGGAGAGACCGAGCTTGACGGAGATGCCGTCGGGCGACGGGATTCCGAAGCAGTCGTGGGGTGTGGCGCGCACGAAGGGAGGGGCACCGCCCGCGAACCAGTCGTGGCGGGTGGGCAGGTGCCACGAGCAGATCACCCGGCGGACGTCGATGGCCTGCGGGAGGTCCGGGAGCAGGGTGTTGATCCAGGGGCCCACGGTCACCACGGCGGCGTCCACATGGTCCGTGCCCTGGTCGGTGACGACCCGCACCCCGCCGCCCGCCGCGGGGACGACCTCGCGCACCGTGGTGTAACGGTGCAGCCGGGCGCCCAGCTGTTCGGCGCGGGCGGCGGCGGCCTGGATGGACGCCTCGGGTCTGATGACGGCGCCCAACCGGTCGAGGACGGCGGTGTGTCCGTCCGGGAGCCGGTGCTGCGGGTAGCGGCGGGCGAGTTCCTCCCGGTCCAGTACCTCGTGATCCAGCCCCTGGGCGGCGCTGGTGGACAGGAGGAGTTGCATGGGCGGTGAGGCGGTCTCTGCCATCACCAGGCTGCCGCTGCGGCGTAGCAGCGACCGGCCCGTCTCCGCCTGGAGCTGCTCCCACATCCGGTCCGCGAGCCGCAGCAGCGGAACGTACCCGGGCTCGCCGAGGTGGGCGGCTCGGTAGATGCGGCTCTCGCCCCCCGCCGCGCCGCGGTCGTGGCCCGGTGCGTACCGGTCGTAGCCGATGACCTCGGCTCCGCGAGCGGCCAGTCGCCACATGACCTGGCTGCCCATGCTGCCGGCACCGATCACGGCGACGCGCTTGGGGATGCTCATGAAATCGCTCCTTTCTTCCGGTTTAGGCCCCGCTGGAATGGCGCTCACTTTCGGCCATGGAATCCTGCAGGTCAACCCATACTTCGCTTCACCCTTGAGGCAGGGGGAGATGGCTCATAGGAGTTCGATCAGCTTTTCGGTGAACTCGGCGGTGGTCGCGGTTCCGCCCAGGTCACGGGTGCGGATATCGGTCTTGGCCAGGACCGCGGCGATCGCGTCCGTGATGTCCCTGGCCGCGGCGGGATGGCCGAGGTGGTCGAGCATCATGGCCGCGGACCAGATCGCGCCCAGCGGATTGGCGATGCCCTGGCCCGCGATGTCGGGTGCGGAGCCGTGCACCGGCTCGAACATCGAGGGGAAGTCCCGCTCGGGGTTGAGGTTGGCCGCCGGGGCGATGCCGATGGATCCGGCGACGGCGGCCGCGAGGTCGCTGAGGATGTCGCCGAAGAGGTTGGAGGCGACGACGACGTCGAAGCGGGCCGGTTCGAGGACGAACTTGGCCGCGAGCGCGTCGATGTGCTCCTGGTCCCAGGCGACCTGTGGGAACGAGGCGGCCCGCTCGGTGACGAGCTGGTCCCAGAACGGCATGGTGTGGATGATGCCGTTCGACTTGGTCGCGGAGGTCAGGCGGCCGCCGCGCCGGGAGGCGAGCGTGAAGGCGTAGTCCAGCAGGCGTGTGACGCCGGCCCGGGTGAACACGGCCTCCTGCACGGCGATCTCGTCCGGGAAGCCGCTGTTGAGCCGGCCGCCGACCTCGCTGTACTCGCCTTCCGTGTTCTCGCGCACGACGACGATATCGACCTCGCCCGGCCGTGCGCCGCGCACCGGGCTGTCGATGCCTTCGAAGACGCGGATGGGCCGGAGGTTGACGTACTGGCGGAAGCTGCGCCGGATCGGGATGAGCAGTCCCCACAGCGAGACATGGTCGGGCACCCCCGGGTATCCCACCGCGCCCAGCAGGATCGCGTCCGCCTCGCGCAGCTGGTCGATCCCGTCGGCGGGCATCATGGCGCCCTCCCGCAGGTACCGCTCGCATGACCAGTCGTACGACGTGTAGGACAGGCTGAAGCCGTGGCGGCGGCCGAGAACATCGAGCACCTGCTGTGCCGGGGGCAGTACCTCGGTGCCGATGCCGTCGCCCGGAATCAGGGCGATCCGGTGGTTCGTCGTCATGGCGAAGATTGCAGCAGGGTGGTCCGTAAGGCGTCCAAGACGCAAAGCGGATCTGTCTTATAAGCGGTGCCTATCAGCTGTCGGTGGCCGAGGTCGCGGCCGTGACGAACGCGGCGGCTGCGGGCGACAGGATGCCGCGGCGGGCGACGAGGGCGATGTCCAAGGTGTTCTCCGGCTCGATGTCCAGGACGCGGGCGCCCAGCCGCCCGGCGAGGTCCCGCCAGGAATCCGTGACCACCGCCAGCCCTACCCCGGCCAGCACCAGAGGCATCAGCGACACCCGGTGCTCGGTCTCGACGGCGACGGCGAACTCGATGCCCTGCTCCCGCACCGCGTCGACGTAGGCACGCATCCCGGTACCCGACTGCCCGACGATCAGCCGCTGTCCCGCAAGCTCCCGGCACTCCACCGCCGTCCGGCCGGCGAACGGGCCGTCGGCCGGCACCACCAGCACAAAACGCTGCCGCCCCAGCGCATGGGAGACGACCTCCTTGTCGGAAAGAGGACCGGCGGACGCCAGAAGCCCCAACTCCACCGCACCCGTGCGCACCATGTCGATCACATCACGCGACGTGAATGCGGCATTGATCGCCACGGAAACGCCGGGATAACGGCGGCTGAAGGCACTGACCAAGCTCGTCAGCGGCTCCACCGCCTGCGACGGCATCGCCGCCACATCCAGGCGCCCCTCACGCAGCTCATGCACCGCCGCAACACTCGCCCGCGCCGTCTGAAGACTCCGCACGGCCTCACGGGCAGGCTCGATCAGGGCCCTTCCCGCCTCCGTCAGGACTGCCCTGCGCCCGATGCGATGGAACAGCTCCGAGCCGAGATCACGCTCCAGCGCCCGCACGGCCTGCGACAGCGACGGCTGCGACACGTACAGAGCCGACGCCGCACGGTTGAACCCCCCACGATCAACAATCGCAAGGAAGTACTCCAGCTGCCGAATGTCCATACGCGCCCTCTGCCCGGGAAGAGATCAACCGACGACCCGATCGGTCCCGACCATGGTGACGCGAAGGACCGCCCCGACGAAGTACGGACCACCGACACACTGGCCGTCAACCTCACGAAAGGCGGTCACAGCCACCTGAGGCACTCCCTGGTCGGCTGCGGCACCCGGTCACAGCCGTCTCCCCGCCCGAGGTTCGAACAGGCACTGGGCCTCTCACATGGGCCCTCACCGACAGGGCCAGCACCCGACGCACTCCATACCGCATCGCCCCGGATCATTGCGGTCCGTACCGCCGCTCCCCCGTGCGCTCCTCCCGGACAAAGGCACCGACGCCCAGAACCCGTCCTGTGGATCACTGCGGCGGCTGGGGACCGGCCGATGCTCCTTGCGGATGCTCGTTGATCCAGGACAGGCCGCCGATGTCGAGGCGGCGCCGAGTGCGGGTGCTGCCTCGCCGAGCCCGGTTGCGGACCTGGTCGGTCCGCTCGGGAATCGTGTGCGGGATGTAGGAGGCCGGACACGGATGACCACACCTGTCGACCTGTCGCGCTCAGGCCCAATGGCCCACAACGCCGTCGGTGACAACCAGCTTGCCTATGTGACAACCATCGTGCTTCGGCTCAGACGAGCCGCACACCTCGGAGCCCGCGGGCCGGATGCGTGCCTCGTCCTCGCGGACGTCGAGTTCGCTGTCCATGACCTTGCCGATCAGCGCGACGAGGTCGCCGATGGAGATCTCGCCGCCGGTACCGGCGTTGAAGGTGCGGCCGACGACCTGCCCGGAGGGCGCGGTGCCGACCGCCAGGAACGCCTTCGCGGTGTCCTTGACGAAGGTGAAGTCCCGGGTGGGGCGCAGATCGCCGAGGGTGATGGTCCGCTCCCCCGCCGCGACCTGGCCGATGACTGTGGGGATCACCGCGCGCATCGACTGGCGGGGTCCGAAGGTGTTGAACGGTCTCAGGGTGACGACGGGGGTGTCGAAGCTGGCGTGGTAGCTGTCGGCCAGCCGGCCGCCAGTGTGCGCGAACTGCTGCTCACCACCGGCCTGCTGTCGGCGGCGTCCCCGGATCCGGCCCTGGTCGGCACGGCCCGCCGTGCTTACCGGCCGGGCGGCAGTCTGCGGGTCCACGGAGTCTGCCGGGAGCCGGTGATCTCGGCCACCGGTTACGGCGGTGTCGTCACCCATCTCGTCTCCGACGACGGCCGCTGGTTCTCCATCGCCGACGTCAAGCCCGGCGGCCCGGCCCGTGCCCGGGGTGCCGCCACGGCCACCGTCGCGCTCGGCTCGGGTGCGCTCGACCATGCCCGACTCGCCCATGGCGGGCTGCTGATCTCCGGTGCGACGCTCTCCCCGGACGGCCGTCTGGGCGCCGGCAAGGGCGTACGAGCCACTCCTCTCACCGGTCTGTCCTGGACGTCGGGTCCGCTCGCCGCCCTCTTCCGGCGCCCCTTGGCCGAGGCCGTCGCCGAACGGCTCATGGGCGCCCCGGGAGCCGACCCCGAGCAGGCCGAGCAGACTGCACGCCGACTGATCGGCTGCGACCTGGTCGTGGTCGGCGCGGCGGGCGACCACCTGCTCGCTCGTGAACTGTCCCCCACCGGGCAAGCGTCCGCGAGTGATCTCCTGGTCCGGCTGACCCCTGCCAACGGCCACCCCGACCTCGCCCACACCGCCAATTTCCGTCAGCTCGCCTCCCGGCTCGGGCTGAGACTGCGTGTGATCGGCCGCCTCGACCCCGACCGCGCCGCCACACTCCGCCCCCTCGCGATCAGCCCGGTCCCGGACGGCGAAGCGACCCTGCGGCTCCCCGACGACTGGCAGGGGCACGCCGACCTGGGCTACGACCGTCTCCAGGGCGCCCACTTCCCACCACCGGACGCCCTGCCCCCCCGTGGACGGCCTCGTCGGCGCCCCTGCCGATCCCCTCGCCGAGGCACCGTTGTGGCGGCTGCGCCGACTGGTCGAGGTCGCCGTCTCCGGAGGCCGCCGCGCGGTCGCCGAACCCGCCCGCGACGGTGACCGCAACGGGGGCCGAGCGGCCCTGCGGCGCAGCGGATTCCACACGGCCGCCGGCCTGGCCGCCACCCTCACCGCCGAGGCCGACCGCCGCTCCCGCGACGTCTTCGGCCGCATCACCGACCCCGACCCGGACCGGTACGCGCGAGGCTGGCTCGCCACCGCCGTGTACCTGGCCGCGACCGAAAGCGCCCTGATCCGCACCACCTGGCAGCCACAGGCCGCCGACACCTGACCGCCACAACGCTCAGGCGCTCGGCCTGACCAGCCCCTTCTCGTACGCGATCACCACGGCCTGGGCGCGGTCGCGAAGGTCGAGCTTGGAGAAGATGCGGGCCACGTGGGACTTCACCGTGGCTTCGCTGAGGGTGAGCTCGGCGGCCAGTTCGGTGTTGGACAGGCCTCGGCCGAGCAGGGTCAGGACCTCCAGTTCGCGGGGTGTCAGGGCCTGGAGGTCGGCGTGCGCGGCGGGTGGGTGGGCGGCGTCCGTGGCGAAGCGTTCCACCAGCCGCCGGGTGATGGAGGGGGCCAGCAGGGCGTCGCCGGTGTCGACCAGTCGTACGGCCGCCGCCAGGTGCTGCGGGGTGACGTCCTTCAGGAGGAAGCCGCTGGCTCCGATCGACAGGGCCGTGTAGACGTAACGGTCGAGGTCGAAGGTGGTGAGCATGAGCACCCGGCAGCCCGGGGCCCGGTCCAGGATGCGGCGGGTGGCCTCCAGGCCGTCCATGGTGGGCATGCGGATGTCCATCAGTACGACGTCCGGTTCCAGCTCGCGGGCCATCGCGACGGCTTCCGCGCCGTCGGCCGCCTCACCCACGACCTCGATGCCCCGGGCGGTGAGGATCAGCCGGAAGCCGGTCCGGATCAGCGTCTGGTCATCGACGACAAGCACGCGGGGCGCCGCTTCAGCCCCGGCCGCCACCGGCCCACCCCAGCCGCCCGATCCACCCCGGGCCGTCGGCCCACCTCCGGCCACCGATCCGCCCCCACCCCCGCCGTCCGATCCACCCCGGGCCGTCGGCCCACCTCCGGCCGCCGATCCGCTCCCGCCCCCGCCCACCGACCCGCTCCCGGTCATCCGTCCCTCCCCCGTCCACCGACCGGCTCCCGGCCGTCGGTCCACCCCGTCCACCGGCTCCCTCCCGGTCATTCGTTCACCCCCGCCCCCGTCACAGCCGGTCCAGCGGAATGCGTGCCCGGACCCGGTAGCCGCCGCCGAGGCGGCGGCGGGCGTCCAGGTCTCCGCCGTACACGGCTACGCGCTCGCGCAGGCCCAGCAACCCCCGTCCCGCGCCGTCGCGATGCCGCGAGATGGGCCGCGCGGGACGTGAGGGGGAGGCGTTACCGCCGGTCAGCACGCTGGGACCGGTGTTGAGCACCTCCACGCGCAGCGCGTGGTCGGCGTACCGCACGGTGACCTCGGCCTTGCCGCCGTCACCGTGTCTGAGCGCGTTGGTCAGCGCCTCCTGGACGATCCGGTACGCGGTCACGTCGATGCCCTGCGGCAACGGGCGCGGCTCCCCGGAGATCCGCACCTCGACGGGCAGGCCGGCGAAGGAGACCCGGTCGACGAGGGGGCCCAGCCGGTCCAGGCCGGGCTGCGGTGCCAACTCGGCCGTAGCGCCCCCGACTCGGACCGCGCCGGGGCCCAAGTCCGCGTCCCCGTGCGCGTCCCCGTCGCCGTCCTCGCCGTTCTGTGCGGGCGCGAGCAGGCCGAGCAGATGGCGCAGGTCGGTCATCGCGCCGCGTCCCGCGTCCTCCACGGCCAGCAGGGCCGCCGCGGCCTCGTCCGGCATGGTGCCCATCACCTCGCGGGCGGCTCCCGCCTGGACCACCATGAGGCTGACGTTGTGGCTGACGATGTCGTGCAACTCCCGGGCGATACGGTCGCGTTCGGCCGCGACGGCGGCACGGGCGGCACTCTCCCGCTCCCGTTCGAGCAACCAGCCGCGCTCGCCCACGGCCGTCCGCCACCGGCGCCGCGTGCGCACCAGCGCCACCGCCAGCCATGCCACGGCCGCACACGCCACCCCCAACGCCGCCGTCACGCCGTTCGACCCCCACTCCCACACGGGGTTCACCTTCGCAGAACGGCCTCCCGCCGCGCATCATCCCGGGGATGCGGGTCCCTGCATCCCCGGGATGAGATGCGGGCCCCCGGTGCCATCCCGGGAGGGATGTCCCGGCCGCGCTCCTCGCCTAGCGTCCGGTGCATGGTCACTGAGAACAACAGGGGAGAAGCCGTCGTACGGCTCGACGGCGTACGCAAGGAGTACGGCGAGACGACGGCGCTGGACGGGGTGTCGTTGGAGATCCGGGCCGGGGAGGCGGTCGCGGTGATGGGCCCCTCGGGGTGCGGCAAGTCCACGCTGCTCAACATGATCGCCGGTCTGGACCGTCCGACGGGCGGCACGGTCGTCGTGCACGGCGAGAGCGTGGGGGAACTGAGCGAGAAGGGGCTCGCGCTGTACCGGCGGCGCCGCATCGGCATGATCTTCCAGTTCTTCAATCTCATCGACGATCTGTCGGCCCTCGACAACGTGGCGCTGGCCGCCCAGTTGACCGGCACCCCTGCCCGGCAGGCCCGCCGACGCGCGCTGGAGCTGTTCGACGAACTCGGCATCGCCGACCGGCGCAACGCCTACCCGGCGGTGCTCAGCGGCGGCGAGCGCCAACGCGTGGCGGTGGCACGGGCGTTGATGAACCGGCCGGCCCTGCTGCTGGCCGACGAACCGACCGGCGCGCTGGACAGCCGGTCGGGCGAGCAGGTGATGGACCTGCTGCTCGACCTCAATCAGATCGGCCAGACGCTGATCCTGGTGACACACGACGAGCACCTGGCCCGGCGCTGCGCCAGCCGTCTCGTCGAGTTCGCCGACGGCAGGGTGACCGGTGAGCACACGCTGGAGCCGTCCGCATGAGGGCCGTGTGGCGGGCCGCCCGCGCGGCGGTACGGCGGCGCAGGCTGCAGACCTGGGTGATCGCTCTGGTCACGCTCACCTCGACGACGGCGATCGTGGTGGCGCTCGGCCTGGTCGACGCGGCCTCCTCCCCGTTCGACAAGGCCTTCGGCGCGCAGCGGGGACCGCATGTCGTCGCCGCGTTCGATCCCGCGAAGGTCTCCGACGGTCAACTGACGCGTGCGGTACGGCAGTCCGGTGTGGCGGCGAGCGCCGGGCCCTTCGCGCAGGCCTCGGTCGAACTGCCGAGGGAGGCCATGGACTACGGCCTCGGCAGTGAGCTCACCGTCGTGGGGCGCACCGATCCCGGCGGCCCGGTGGGCCGGTTGGACCTGTGGGCGGGCCGCTGGGCGACCGGGCCCGGTGAGGTCGTCCTCAACCGGCAGCCCGACTGGACGGCGGACGACCTGGGCAAGAAGCTTCAGGTGCCCTCGGGCCCCGCCCTCACCGTCGTCGGTTTCGCCTTCGATCTGAGCCGGACGGCGGACGCCTGGGTCGCACCCGCACAGATCGAGGCGCTGAACCCCACGACCAGCCAGCTGCTCCTCCGCTTCACGGATGCCTCGTCGGAGAGCCGGCTGCGCGCGCACCTGGCCACGGTGACCGAGGCGCTGCCCACGGGCGCGCTGGCCGGCTCACGGTCGTACCTCACCCTGAAGGAACAGATAGGCAGTTCCGCCCGGGCCTACGCCCCCTATCTGCTCGCCTTCGGCGTCCTCGGCATCGTGGTGGCCGTGCTCATCGTCGCCAACGTGGTCAGCGGCGCGGTGATCTCCGGCTTCCGGCACATCGGCATCCTCAAGGCGCTGGGCTTCACACCGGGGCAGGTGGTGGCCGTCTATCTAGTGATGATCTCCGTCCCCGCGGTGCTCGGCTGCGTGCTCGGAACCGTCGCGGGGAACCTGGCCGCACGGCCCTTGCTCCGCTTCGTGTTCATGGGGCCGGACGCGGGGGTCTTCCACGACAGCGTCGCGCTCGCGCCCTGGGTGCACCTGCTCGCCCTGCTCGGCATGCCCGCCGTGTGCCTCCTCGCCGCGCTCGCTCCGGCGGTGCGGGCCCACCGGATGTCCGCCGCGCGGGCGATCAGCGCCGGCAGCGCGCCGCGCGCCGGGCGGGCGCTCGGTGTCCAGCGCCGACTGGCGGGCAGCCGGCTGCCGCGCTCGGTGAGTCTGGGGCTGGGTCTGCCGTTCGCCCGGCCGGGCCGCAGCGCCCTCACGCTCGCCGCCGTGGTCCTCGGCGTGACCACCGTGACGTTCGCGACCGGCCTGGCCACGACGATGGACCGGTTCGGCAACGCGGGCCGCGACGCCTACCAGGTCACCGTTTATGTGGGGGCGTTCCACAACGGCAAGGAGACGAAGCCGGAACACGACGACCTCGAACTGCACTCCCTGCTGCGCTCACTGCCCGACGCCCGCGAGGTCACGGCCAGGGCCAACACCGAAGCCCGCCTAGTGGGTTCGACGGAGAAGCTGTGGCTCGAAGCCCGTCGAGGCGATCGGCTCCGACTGGGCAGCGTGCTCACGGACGGCCGGTGGATCCAAGGCTCCGGTGAGGTCGTGGCGGGATCGGCGTTCCTCCGCCGGAACGGGCTGAGCGTCGGCGACCGCCTCCGCGTGGAGAAGGGCGACCGCACGCGAGACCTGGTCGTGGTAGGCGAGTTCATGGAGAGCAACGCGCGGGTGGTCGTCGCGGACTGGTCGACGATGCGGGCCCTGGCTCCACTGGAGAAGCCCATCGCCTACCACGTCAAGCTCCGCGACGGCGCCGACCCGAACGCGTACGCGCGGGCCGCCGGTGCCGCCGATCCGGGACTCAGCCCTTCGCCCACCGGCTCCAACTCCGTCACTCAAACCATCATCGGCTCCGCCACCGCGCTCACCCTCCTCCTCGCGGTCGTCGCGGCCCTCGGCGTCTTCAACACCGTGGTCCTCAACACCCGCGACCGCCGCCGCGACCTGGGCATGCTCAAGTCCATCGGCATGACCCCACGGCAGGTCACGGTGATGACGGTGGCGTCGATGGCACTGCTCGGCGCCCTCGGCTCGTTCCTCGGCATCCCGCTCGGTATGGCCGGCCACCACCTGGTCGTCCCGCGCATGGCGGATGCCGTGGACATCACCCTGCCCGCGTCCATGACGGACGTCTGGCACGCCCCGGCCCTGGCCGGCCTGGCCTGCGCGGGTCTCGCCATCGCCGTCCTGGGCGCGTACGTCCCGGCACGCCGAGCCGCCCGACTGACGATCGCGGAGGTGCTGCACAACGAATGAGGTGCAGCCCGGCTCGACGAGGCCGACCGTGCACGCCTCGTACGGGTCGGCCCGGCCGCCCCGAGGCCCCCGCCGGCCTCGGGGAGCGGACCCTGTCGGCTGCTCGGGCAACCCGTTCCTGCTGGACGCCGTGCGCCGCCAGAACCGGCTGCGCCGGCTGATCGGGTACCGCCACCAGGTCGACCGCTACCGCCTCGCGCTGCCGGTCCCGCCGGGGGAGGTCAGGAGGATCAGCCCCAGGCCGAGAACGGCCAGCCCGCTCCAGGAGACGGCCGGAAGCCTTTCACCGAGGACGGTGACACCCAGAACCGCCGCGACGGCGGGTTCGCCGAGGGTCAGTGACGTGGCCAGTGACGCGGAGGTGCTGCGCAGTCCGTACCCGAACAGCCGGTAGGCCAGGAAGACGGTGAACAGGGCGAGGTACACGACCACCGCCGCGCCGCGCGTGGTGGTGAGCCAGTGCGTGTCGAGGAACAGCACGAGCGGCAGGACGAGCAGCCCGGCCGCCCCGAACAGCACACCCATCACCGCCCCGGACGGGTGTCCGCGCGTGATGAGCCTGCCACCGATCAGCGCGTACACGGCGTAGGACAGTCCGGCGGAGCCTGCGAGCGCCACGCCCGTCAGGTCGATCGGTGTGGTGTGCCCGGTGAGCCCGGGGCCCAGCACCAGAAGAGCGCAGCCCAGTACGGCGGCCACGGTGGCACCGGTCCAGCGTGCGGTCGGCCGGGACTGTCCGATGATCCATGACAGCAGCCCGGCGAAGACCGGGGCGCTCCCCAGCGCGATCACGGTGGCCACGGCCACTCCGCTCCTGGCGACGGCGGGGTAGAAGGTGATCGGGTATCCGGCCACCGCCAGTGCGCCCAGGACGAGCAGCCGTCGCTCGCGGCGGGTGCCGGCGGCGGGCAGCGCGCGGGCGCCGCGAGCGCTGAGGAACAGCAGGATGCCGCCGAGGGTGAGACCCGCGCAGCCGATGGCCGCCGCCGGTGCGTCGGCCGGGGCCAGGGAACTGGCGGCGCCGGTCGTGCCCCACAGCACGGCCGAGGTGAGGATGGGCGCGGGACCGCCGGGGAAACCGATGCGGGTACGGCGCGGACCGGCGGCGGCCGGGCGCGTGGGAGACAAGAGGGAAGTGCGGTTCGGCACAGTCGTGTTCTTCCGTCGTCGAATGCGTCTGGGACTCGATCCGAAACGGGCGCACGACAACAACCCCTGACCGCCCTGCGGGCCGGTCGGGACCGGGAATCAAACCGCGTCAGTGTCTGCTGCGCCCGGTCAGGCGCAGAGAGGCGGCAGAACGACGTGCCAGTAGGTGCTCACGCCGCGATGCTATCCGGCGGCCCCCGACCCCCGAACGCGGGGCAGTTGTATCAATCGGCGGCTTCGGACAATGTCCTCCCCAACGCGATCCGTGTCCTGCTGGGGAACGTCGTCCGCGGGGCGCCCGAGGTGCTGGCGGACATGCCGGCCCGGCGCGCGCCGTGAGCGGGGCCTGCGAGGTGCCGGTGCATCCCGCGCTACGAGATGGTGAGGTGGGCCGAGCACAGCCTCGACGGTGTACCGAGGAGAAGGTCAAGGCGATCCGTGCGGCTGTGGGTGCCTGAGGCCGGGCCGGCGCCCCGCTGCCTTCGGCCGGGACGCCGGTGCGGTGGTGCCCGGGCGGCCGTCGGGTCAGCCGGTCGGCAGGGCTCGCCGCAGGATCGTGTCCAGGTCGGCGGAGTTCGGGAGGGTGCCGTAGGCGTGCCCCCAGTCGCCGTCGAGCCGGGTCGCGCAGAAGGCGTCGGCGAGCGCGGGCGGGGCGTGGCGGACCAGCAGGGAGGCCTGCAGGCTCAGGGCCATCCGCTCCACCAGGCGCCGGGCTCCGGTCTGGTCGGCCTCGCGCATCGCGTCCTTCAGACGGGCCACGGCCGTGTCGAGCCGGGCGTCCGCGCCATGGGCCAGGGCGAGTTCGGCGAACAGGGCGTCCGCGGTCCCGGGCGTGCGGGTCAACGCCCGTAGTACGTCGAGGGCGTTGACGTTGCCCGAGCCTTCCCAGATCGACAGCAGGGGCGCCTCCCGGTAGTGGCGGGGCATCCCCGAGTCCTCGACGTAGCCGTTGCCGCCCAGGCACTCCAGGGCCTCGGCGGTGAAGGCGGGGCCCCGCTTGGTCACCCAGTACTTGCCGACGGCGGTGGCGATCCGGCGGAACATCCGCTCGCCCTCGTCCCCGCGCACCGAACGGTCGGCCGCGCCGGCCAGCCGCAGGGTGAGGGTGGTGGCCGCCTCGGACTCCAGCGCGAGATCGGCCAGGACGTTGCGCATCAGGGGCTGGTCCAGCAGTGGCGCGCCGAACGCGCGGCGGTACCGGGCATGGTGGCCCGCCTCGACGAGCGTCTTGCGCATCAGGATCGCCGAGCCCATCACACAGTCGAGCCGGGTGCAGTTGACCATCTCGATGATGGTCTTCACGCCCTGTCCCTCGGGCCCGACCCGCCAGGCGACGGTCCCGTCGAACTCCGGCTCCGAGGAGGCGTTGGAGCGGTTGCCCAGCTTGTCCTTCAGCCGCTGGATGCGGAAGGTGTTGCGGCTGCCGTCGGGCAGGACGCGCGGCACCAGGAAACAGGTCAGCCCGTCCGGCGCCTGGGCGAGCACGAGGAACAGGTCGCACATCGGCGCCGAGGTGAACCACTTGTGTCCGCGCAGGCTGTACACACCGGGCTCGGCACTGGGCGTAGCCGTCGTGCTGTTCGCCCGTACGTCACTGCCGCCCTGCTTCTCGGTCATGCCCATCCCGGCGAGCAGTCCGCGCTTCTCGGTGGGCACCCGCAGGCCCGGGTCGTACTCCCGGCCGGTCAGCAGCGGTTCGTACACGGCCGCCAGTTCCGGCTGCCGGCGCAGCGCGGGCACTACGGCGTACGTCATCGACGTCGGGCAGGTGTGCCCGGCCTCGGTGTGCCCCCACACCAGTCCCCCGGCGATACGTGCGACATGCGCGCCGGGACGGTCGTCCGCCCAGGCCGCGCCCGCCAGTCCCTCGTTCACGGCGGTCCGCATCAGGTGGTGCCAGCTGGGGTGGAAGTGGGCCTCGTCGACGCGGTTGCCGTAGCGGTCGTGGGTGCGCAGCTCCGGTGCGTACCGGTTGGCCTGCTCGGCCCACTCCTGCGCCTCTGCGCCACCGGCCGTCAGGCCCAGACGCCGGACGTCCTTCTCGGCCCACTCGGCGCCCTCCCTGCGCAGCCCCTCCAGCAGGGCGACGTCCTCGGAGGCGTCGTAGGGGGCGAGGGGCGGGGGCTGGTTGGTGACGTCGTGGGTGGCGTACTGCGGCTGCGTGTGCGCGAGTATCTGGGCCATGGCGCGAGTATTACATTACTCCTGCGGTCGCATCCATGGCGTAACACCGAAGATGCGACACGTACAGTACGGGGCATGCAGACGAACGTGTCGGGGCGGCCCACCGAGCTCGAACTGCGGCCGCTGTCCGCGCGATCCGTCGTCCTGAGCCTGCTGCTGGGCACGCATCCGCCCGAGCTGCCCGTGAAGGATCTGGTGCGCCATGTGGAGGCCTTCGGTGTCGCCGGGTCCACGCTGCGGGCCGCGCTCAGCCGGATGGTGTCGGCCGGGGACCTGCGGCGCACGGACGCGGTCTACCGCCTCAGCGACCGGCTGCTGGAACGCCGGCGCCGCCAGGACGAGTCGGTGCATCCGCAGACCCGTCCCTGGGACGGCGACTGGGAGATGGTCGTGGTCACCGCGACGGGCCGGCAGCCCGCCGAACGCGCCGAGCTGCGGGCCCGGCTGACGGCTCTGCGACTCGCCGAGCTACGGGAAGGCGTCTGGCTGCGCCCAGCCAACCTGCGCCGCCCGCTGCCGGCGGCCTTCGGCCCGGCGGTCCGGCACTTCACCACCCGCCTCGACCGGCCCGCCGACAACAGGACAGCCGGGGGTACGACCGCCGGCGACAGGCCCGCCGAGAGCGTCGCGGCCGAGAACGTGCCGGCCACGGACACAACGACGCAGGAACGCGCGACCGAGGAGAGCGCGAGCAAGGAGTACGCGACCGAGGAGACGGCGAGCAAGGAACGCGCGGCCGACGAATGCGCGAGCAGGGACTTGGCGGCGAGCCTGTGGCCGCTGGACGCGTGGGCCGCCACCGCCGAGGCGTTGCTCGCCCATATCGACCGGACCCGGCAGCCCGCCGAACGCTTCACCGCGCTCGCGGCCGCCGTACGGCACCTGCTGGCCGACCCCGTCCTACCCCCGCGACTCCTTCCGGAGCGCTGGCCGGGACCCGAGCTGCGCGAGGCGTACACGACGTATCGGCGCGAGCTGGTCGAGACGGTGCTGGGGCGCACCGACTGAGAACGAGGGGCAGGCAACGCACCGTCGGCAGCCCGCACACTCCGGGTGGCCCGGCCGACCATCTCGACCAGCAGGTCAGGCGATCGTCCGCCCTCAGGCCCGGCGGTCGACGGCCCCCGCGATCAGGGCTTCCAGCTCTCCCGCCACCTGATCGAGCGGCCGGATGCCGCGCTTGGCGCGGCACATGGCGATGGCCCCTTCGACCGAGGCCACGACGAGTGCGGCGAGCGCGGGGGCCCGCTCCGGGTCGGCGCCGTGGTCGCACAACGAGTCGGTGAGCAGCTGCTCCCAGTGGCCGAAGGCTTCGGCGGCCGCGGCGAGGGCCGGGGGGATCTCGTCCGCCGGCGGTTCCTCCACCGAGACGGCCAGCACGGGGCAGCCGGCCCGGAACCCGCTGTCGAGGACGATCCCGCGCCACAGGGCCAGGAAGGCGCGCAGCCCGGCGACCGGACCCGCCGTCAGCTCCTCGCGCAGGATGCGGACGACGGCCGTGTCCGCGTACCGCACCGCCTCGGTGGCCAACTGCTGCTTGCCGTCGGGGAAGTAGTGGTACGTCGAGCCGAGCGGCGCCTTGGCGTGTTTCGCCAGGTTCCGGATGCTCGCCGCGTTCAGACCACGCCTGCTGATCAGGTCGGCCGCCCCGGCCACGATGCGTTCCCGGGACGGCGTGCCGCCACTGGCCAAGACCGTGCTCCCCTCTGCCTATAGCGCTCGTCATAGTCTAGCGCGACCTCGACTTATAACGATCGCCATAGATCAACGAGCGGTGCAGGGAAGGACTGGGTAAGCGTACGCACCGCCGTGATGCCCATGTGATCACCGGCCCGTAGTCTCCCCTCGACCAGGAGTTCTCGGGATGCGCGGCCAAACGGGGGACAGCACATGACATATCGGCGTGCGGCGATACCGGCGGTGGTCGGGGGGCTGCTGCTCACGGCGCTGCTGTGGTGGGCGGGCGCGAGCGAGAGCGCGCTGCGGCTGCCGGGCGCCATCGACGTGTTGGGCGCCCAGGCCGCGGCCGACCTGGAACGCTGGCTCGCCCCGTGGTCGTACGCCCCTCCGGCCTCGGCGCAGGTCGGGGCGGCGGTGTCGGGTGGGATCGGGGACACGGCGCGGAGCGACAGCAGCCGGTACCTCGCGCTGTACGAGACCGCGCTGCAGATCCGGTTCGCCGCGGTCTTCGCCTTCTTCGTGCCCGGAGCGGTGCTCCTGGTCCGCAGGCTGCCGCCGGTGCGCGGCCGGACGGCGGCGGCGCTGCTCGCGGTGTGGGCGTGGGGTCTGGTGGCCGGCACACTGGCGGTCACCGTCTCCGCGCCATGGCTCATCGCCGCGCAGGGTCACGGCAGTTACCGCTTCCTGCCCCAGCTGGCGGCCGTGATCTCCTCCGGACGGCAGGTCCTGGTGGGCACGGCGCTGCTCGCCGCCGTGGTGACGGTGCTCATCGCGCGGGCCACGGTCAAGGGCGCGGGTCCGCTGCCGCAGGAGGTCGTCCCGGCGCGCGCCGCCCGGCTGGCCGCCACCGCCGGGACCGCGCTGATCACCCTGTCCCTGGTGGTCCTCTCGTACCAGTCGGTCGCCGCCTCGATCCAGACGGCCTTCTCGGGTGGCGGCCTGCTGTCCGAACCGGGCGACCTCCTGCGCACGTGGCTGCTGCTCGGCGGCTGGTCGGGCCCGGCGGGCGCCTCGCTCGGCGACTGGCTCCTGTACCGCGCCATCGACGTCCTGCTGCTCGCCGTGGTCTGGTGGGCCCTGCGCCTGCTGCCCGGCCTGCTCACCCGGGCCACCGTCCCGGCCCTGGCGGTCGGCGCGGTCTGCGCGACCGTGCTCGGACTGCTGACGAGCCAGCTGCTGCGGATGCTGCTGGAAGGGGCGCAGCTGCGCTGGGACCTGTACGTGGCCGCCAGCCTCGGCGGCGGAGTCCCGGCCGCCCTGACCTGGGGCCTGCTGGCGGGCGTCGCGACCGCCCTGACGCTCCGGGTGGCAGTGGCCCGCACGGAGCCGGCGGAGCCCACGAGGACGCCCGACACGACGGCTTCCGCCCAGCCCTAGCGGTCGTACCGCGACGGGGTGGCGGCGCGTGGCTCGCGAACACGGCGTCAGAACAAACGGCGGCTCCGGCTGCGGGTGGCGGCACACCGGAGCGCCGTCGCCGTCCCGCGCGTGCAGCGGTTCGAGTTGTCCGGCTCAGACCGCGGGGTCGAACCACGCGGGCGCGTCGGACAAAGCCTGCTTGATGCGCAGGAGCGCGAACTCGCCCAGGTCCGGCAGGGCGTCCAGCGAGAACCAGCCGACCTCCAGGGACTCGTCGTCGTTGACACGCGCCTCGCCTCCGACGGCACGGCAGTGGAACGTGGTGTCCATGTACTGGCAGACGTCCCCGTTGTCGTACCGCACCGGGTCCAACGCCTGGACGAGGACGATGCGTTCGGCCACGCACCGCACCGCCGTCTCCTCGTAGACCTCCCGCACCGCGCAGGCCGCCGGCTGCTCCCCCGGGTCCGGGATGCCGCCGATCAGCGACCACTTGCCGTTGTCGGACCGGCGGTTCAGCAGCACTCTGCCCTCGTCGTCGAAGACGAGGGCGGTGACTCCGGGGAGCCAGAGCAGCTGGTGGCCGGCGGAAGCACGGAGTGTGCGGATGAAATCAGGGGTAGCCATGGAGCCGACCCTAACGGGCCCGTTCCGTCATCCCGTCGCTTCCCAGGATGCGCACGAGAGGCGTACGGCTACACGCCACCGGCGCGCCTCCCGCGCACGCCGGCCCCGATCGCCCAGCCGAGCCCACCGGCCGCGACCAGCACCACAAGCACCTCGGGCGCGATGCCGAGCCTGGTGGCGGGTGTCTCCGAGGAGCGCAGCGGCACCTTCTGGACCAGCGAGTCGGGGACGAACATGCCGGTCTTCTGCGTGATCCTGCCGTCCGGCATGATGATCGCACTGACGCCGCTGGTCACCGGCACGGTGACGGTGCGGCTGTGCTCGACGGCACGGACGCGGGACATGGCGAGCTGCTGGTACGTCATCTCGCTGCGGTCGAAGGTCGCGTTGTTGCTCGGCACCGAGATCAGCTGTGCGCCGTCGGTGACCTCGGAGCGCACGGCCCAGTCGAATGCCGCCTCGTAGCAGGTGACGAGACCGACCTTGGCGCCGTCCATGGTGAACACACCGGGCTCGCTGCCCCGGCTGAAGTCCCTGCGGACCATGGACGTCCACTCGCTGTTGATGGCGCCGACGAGCGACCGCAGAGGCAGATACTCGCCGAACGGCTGGATCTGCCGCTTGTCGTAGGTGTCGACGGGACCCTTCACCGGGTCCCACAGGATCTGCTCGTTGTAGAGCTTGCCGTCCCGCTCGACCACGCCGCCGACGGAGATGGGGGCGCCGATGGCGGTGGCCGCCCGCTCGATCACCGCGCGGGCGTCGGAGTTGGCGAAGGGGTCGATGTCGGAGGAGTTCTCCGGCCAGAGCACGAAGTCGGGCTGGGCGACCTTGCCGGCGTCGACCTCGGCGGCCAGGCGCTCGGTCTCCCTGGCGTGGTAGTCGAGCACGGCCCGCCGCTGGGCGTTGAAGTCGAGTCCCAGGCGCGGGACGTTGCCCTGGATGACCGCCACGGTCGCGGTGCCGTCCTCGGCCTTGTCGCTCACCAGGGCACGGGACGCGAAGGCACCCACCAGAGGGACGGCCACGGACAGTGCCGCGACGGCCGCGGTGCCCCGTCGCACGGCCTCGCCGGTGCGCCGGCTCTCGACCACCAGCCGCACCACCTCGTACAGACCGAACCCGCAGAGGACGATCGCGAAGCCGAGCACCGGTGTACCGCCCAGCGCGGCCAGCGGCAGGAAGACGCCGTCCGCCTGACCGAAGGCGATCTTGCCCCAGGGGAAGCCGCTGAACGGGGCACGCGCGCGTGCCGCCTCACCGGCGACCCACACCGCGGCGGCCCACACCGGCCAGCCGGGCAGCTTCGACACCACGGCGACGCCCGCGCCGACGAGCGCCACGAACACCGCCTCGATCACGGCGAGCGCGAGCCACGGTCCGGGGCCGACCTCCACGCCGGTCCACACCAGCAGCGGCAGCAGGAATCCGAGGCCGAAGAGATAGCCGAGACCGAGGCCCGCCTTCCACCCGCGTCCGCGCAGCACCCACGCGAAGACCGCGAAGGCCGGCAGCGCCAGCCACCACAGGGTCCGGGGCGGGAAGCTGACATAGAGCAGCACCCCGGAAAGCGCCGCGGCGACGGCCGGGAGCAACGCCCGGAACTTGGGCCTGGCCTGGCGTTCGGGCTGTGCTGGCTCGTCTACGGGAGCGGCGGTGACGGTCACTCGGGGAGTGTACGGCGCGTCACCCCGGCCTTGACAGCGCGGCCCGAGCGTCCCGGCTGAGGCATGTGTCGCCTCTCTGCCGCAACGTTCCTGCGCAACTCATCCACAAACCGGCGCATCACCCGTTACGGTGTGCGCGAGCCTCTGACGTGCGGCCGGATACGGCCGGGCGGTCGGGGCCCGGCACAGTCGGGGGGCGACGGGTTGGGGTCCACGGGGACGGAGTCCGCGGCCGGAGCGTCGGCCTCGGATGAGAGACGGAACGTTTCTGATGTCACGGGTGTGCTCCTGCTCGGGGCGTGCGCGGCCTGGGCGTTGATCACGGCGGCCGCGCGAGGCGGCCGCCCGGAGGGGGTACTGCTCGCCGTGCTCGCGGTGGCGGCCGGCTATGCGGCGGGCCGGATCTGCGGAGCCCTGCTGCCGGTGGTGGCACCGTCCGCCGGAGCGCTCGCCGGTGTCGGTCTGGCGGTCACCGCCCCGCACACCATGACGGGCTCACCGCTCGTCTCGCCGCTCGGCCACACGGGTGCAACCGCCGCGCTGCTGGCCCTGTCCGCCGGCGCCGCCTGCTGCTCCGCCTGGGCGGCCCGCTCGCCGGGGCTCCGGCTGGCCCTGCGCCTGCTGGCCTGCGGAGTGGCGGTGACCGCTGCCGTGCTCGGCTCGACCACCGGCTTCGCCGCGTGCGCCGGGGTGCTGTTGTGCTCGCTCGCGGCGGCCCGTATGGGCCGGGGCCCGGGACTCGCGGGGCTCGCGCTCGGCACGGCCCTGGTGACGGGGACGGTCTGGGCGATCGCCGAGGACGTGCTGCCCGCCGGTCTGACCGACGCGCTGGAGGGGCAGCTCACCCCGCACCGGGTCCTGCTGTGGCAGGACGCGCTCGGCCTGGTCCGCGACGAGCCGCTGCTGGGCGCCGGACCGGGCCGCTTCGGGGAGCTCAGCCCGACGCTGGCCCTGTCGGTCGCCCCCGACGACAAACCACACTCGGCACCGTTGCAGCTGGCGGCCGAGCAGGGGCTGATCGGTGTCGCCCTGCTCGCCGTGGTGTTCGGCTGGGTCCTGTACGTCCTGTGGCGGGCCCCGCGCCCCACTCCGGTCGTCCTCACGGCGGCCGCGGCCCTGACCGCGCTGGCCGCGATCGCGGCGGTCGGCAACGCGCTGAGCTTCACGACGGTGACGGCTGGTGCGGGCCTGCTCGCCGGAATGGCGACGGCCCGGCCCCTGACGGACGAAGGGGGCGACGTCGGGGCGCCCGACCTCGACGGCCGCTAGACGAGGACCTCGACGGCCGTTAGACGAGGACGAGACGTCGGCCGCGACGAAGGGCCCAGCCAGGACGAAGGGCGTCAGCGCGCGGCGCCGAACGCCTTCCGGGGTCAGCCGGGCAACGCCTTCGGGGTCAGCCGGGCACGGATGACACGTACGGCGGTCTCGGCGTTGTCCACGGTGATCGTGAACGTGTGGCCGTCCCAGAGGCTCAGGACCACGCCCTCACCCCGCCGTACGACGACGGCGGTGCCCTTCTCGGGTCGCCAGCGGTAGCCCCAGCCGCCCCACTGGTGGGGGGTGACGCACGGCGCGAAGACCGCGTCGGCGACCTGGGACAGGGGGATGCGGCGGCGCGGCACGCCGATGTGGCCGCAGCGGACCTCGAGGCAGTCGTTGTCGACCTTCACGGAGACATGCACGAACGCGAGCGTGCCGAAGAGGACGAGCAGACCGGCCGCGATGCAGCCGACGACCGACATGACGAGCGGGGCGACACCGGACGTCCACGCGGAGTCGACCGCGAGTTCGACGCCCAGTGCCATACAGGCTGCGCCGCCGAGTGCGAGCAGCCACTGGCCGCGGTTGGTCGCGCGGCCTGTCCAGACCTCGGGGTGCGGGCCTTCGGGGGTGCCCGTCTCGCCGTGGGGGTGGTCCTTCATGGCTTTGAGAGTACTCAGGTTCCACAGCGCGGGCACCTGGTTGCGGAACGTCACTGCTCCGGGCGGGCCACCAGTGCGGGACCGGCCGTCCGGAGCAGCCTGCCCTCCTCGTAGGCCAGCGCCGGGGCGGGCAGCGAGCCCTCGCGTCCGCTGAGGATGACCGTCAGCGTCGACTCGGTCCAGTCGGCCTCGGGCTTCGGCAGCTCGCCGATGCGGCGCAGCGCCTGGGCGGCCACGGCGTCGGCGGAACCGTGCAGGACGAGCGGCGGCCGGCCGGGCTTCTGGACGGCCTCGCGGATGCGTTCGGCGACGAGTTCGTAATGGGTGCAGCCCAGGACGACGGTCGTCACATCGTCGGGGGTCAACGCGGCTGCCGCGGCGATCGCGGCGTCGATCGCGGCGTCGTCGGCGTGCTCCACCGCTTCGGCCAGCCCCCAGCAGGGCACTTCGGTGACCGCCACGCCGTCGGCGAACTCCTCGATGAGGCCGCGCTGGTAGGGGCTGCCGGTGGTGGCGGGCGTGGCCCAGATGGTGAAGGGGCCGCCGCCGGACGCGGCGGGTTTGATCGCCGGGACCGTGCCGATGACCGGCAGTCCCGGTTCTAGGAGGCCGCGCAGGGCGGGCAGGGCGTGCACGGAGGCGGTGTTGCAGCCGACGATCAGCGCGTCGGGCCGGTGTGCGGCAGCCGCCTCGGCGACGGCGATGGCACGCTCCGTCAGGTCCTGGGGAGTGCGCGGACCCCACGGCATGCCGTCGGGGTCGGAGGAGATCACGAGGTCCGCGTCGGGCCTCAGCCGCCGTACCGCGACGGCGGCGGGGAGCAGACCGATACCGGAGTCCATGAGCGCGATCTTCACCCGGCCACGATAGACGATGGCCTCGGTCGGGCCGTTCGGGTGGGGCAGACTGCGAGCGTGAGCGCCATCGCGTGGATTGCCGCCGGATCCCTCGCCGCCTGGCTGTGGCTGCTGCTCGGCCAGGGCTTCTTCTGGCGCACGGACGTACGCCTGCCGTCCCGCCGGGATCCCGACGACTGGCCGTACGTCTGCGTCGTCGTCCCCGCGCGCGACGAGGCCGCCGTTCTGCCCGAGAGCCTGCCGTCGCTGCTGGCCCAGGACTATCCCGGCCGGGCGGAGGTCTTCCTCGTCGACGACGGCAGCTCGGACGGCACCGGTGAGCTGGCCCGCGAGCTTTCGCGACGGCACGGCGGGCTGCCCCTGACCGTGTCCTCCCCCGGTGAGCCGCCCGCCGGCTGGACGGGCAAGCTCTGGGCCGTACGGCACGGAATGGGGCTGGCACGCGCGCGTGGGCCCGAGTTCCTGCTGCTGACGGACGCGGACATCGCCCACGGGCCGGACAGCCTGCGCACGTTGGTGGCGGCGGCGCGCACCGGGGGCTTCGACCTCGTGTCCCAGATGGCGCGGCTGCGCGCGGAGAGCGTGTGGGAGCGACTCGTCGTGCCCGCCTTCGTCTACTTCTTCGCCCAGCTGTATCCGTTCCGCCGGATCGGCGTCCGGGGTTCGCGCACAGCCGCCGCGGCGGGAGGCTGCGTGCTGCTGCGGGCCGAGGCCGCCGAGCGGGCGCGCGTCCCGGACGCGATCCGGCAGGCGGTCATCGACGACGTGGCGCTGGCCCGGGCGGTCAAGCGAAGCGGCGGCCACATCTGGCTGGGGCTGGCCGAGCGGGTGGACAGTGTGCGGCCCTACCCCCGGCTGCACGACCTGTGGCACATGGTCGCGCGCAGCGCCTACGCCCAGCTGCTGCACAACCCGCTGCTGCTCGCCGGCACGGTCGTCGGCCTGGCGTTGGTCTATCTCGTACCGCCCGTCGCGCTCCTGGTGGGCCTCGCCACCGGAGACCTCCCGGCCGCTCTTCTGGGCGGGTCGGCCTGGCTGCTGATGACGGCGACGTACCTGCCGATGCTCCGCTACTACGGACAACCGCCGTGGCTCGCTCCCCTTCTCCCGTTCACCGCGTTCCTGTACCTGCTGATGACGGTCGACTCCGCGGCCCGGCACCACCGAGGACGCGGGGCGGCCTGGAAGGGCCGCACCTACGCCCGCCCGGAGTCGGTCCCGGACGAGGGCTAGCCCCGTACCGGGGCCCTTGTGGTGTACGGGTCCCTATTTCCTGCCGGGGGTCCAGTTCATCCCCCACCCGTAGGCGTAGTCGACCGTACGCTGCGGGCTCACGCCGCGCTCGGGGACGAGGTAGCGGGCCTCGCGCTGGACGACGAGGTCGCCGCCCTGGTTGGTGATGAGGGCGAGGGCGCAGACGGTGGAGGGGACGGTGCACTCGTCGAGGGAGAAGTCGACGGGGGCGCCGTGCTGGGGGTGGAGGGTGACCGTCGCGTGCAGGTCGGCGAAGGAGCGGGCGCCCTCGTAGATGGTGACGAAGATGAGGATGCGCCGGAAGGCCTGCCTGTGGTCGAGGTTGACGGTGAGGTTCTCGCCTCTGCTCACCGCACCGGTGCGGTCGTCGCCGTCGAGGTGGATGAACGGCGGCTGGCGCAGCGAACCGAAAGCGTTGCCTAGCGCCTGGACGACGCCCTTGCTGCCGTCGGACAGTTCGAACAGGGCGCACAGGTCGAGGTCGAGGTCCGCGTGGTTGGCGACGGCCCGCCCCAGCTTGCTGCCCCACCCGGTGAACTGCTTGCGCACCTCCCAGTTGAGGTTCACGCGCAGGGCGCCGGAGGTACCGCCCTGCTTGGTGAGGGAGACCGCCGGGGCCTCCTTGGTGAGTGTCACCTTGGTGAGGCGGACCGGGGTGGGCGCCGACACGGGCGGCGGGGGCGGGGCGGCCGTCACCGGCGGCGGCACGGTGACCGGCGGAGCGACGGGTGCGGGCGCGGCCACGGGGGCGGGCGCGGCCGTGTGCTGCGGTTCGTCCACGGTGATACCGAAGTCGGTGGCGAGGCCCTCCAGGCCCTTGCTGTAGCCCTGGCCGACGGCACGGAACTTCCAGGCACCCTGACGGCGGTAGAACTCCCCGAGCACGAAAGCGGTTTCGACACCGGCGTCCGCGCTGTCGAAGCGCGCGACCTCGGTGCCCGCCCGCTCGTCCAGCACACGGATGTACAGCCCGGGCACCTGCCCGAAGGTGCCGCCGTCCGCGGAGGCGGCGAGCACCACGGTCTCGATGGCGGGCTCCACGCGCGCGAGGTCGACGAGCATCGAGTCGGTCACCTGGCCGCCCGCGTCCCGTTTGCCCTCGTGCCGGACCGCGCCGGAGGAGTGCGCGGGCTGGTTGTAGAAGACGAAGTCGGCGTCGGAGCGCACCCTTCCGCCGACCAGCAACAGCGCCGAGGCGTCCGTGTCTGGCACGCCCGGTCCGGAACGCCAGCCCAGTTCCACGCGCAGCGCGGTGGTCGGCACCGCGGTGTTCGATCCTTTCGGCATTGACATGTCCGCCCCCATCAGAAGGTCACCCAGAAGGTCGTCGCCGGGCCGCGTCCCACGCGTCCGTCGGATCCGACGGGATCCGTTGTCGGCGCCAAACCTATTCCCCCGGGCCCCGGAACCCCCAGAACCCGTACGAAAGATCCCTGGCCAACCTTCGGTAACCCGCCGTGAACTCGCCCTTTACACGATCAGAACGCACCTTGCTGCCCTTTTTCGCCGAGTTCGCTCGCATTGGGGATCCAGCGTCACTGCCGACACGGAAAACAACCCTCTTATCGGTCTCCCCAACCAGCACATCGTGGGCTTAACTTATGTGCCATGACCTCCCCCCGCTCCACCTACGGCGGCGGTTACTACTCCGCCTCGTCCTTCGCGGACACCCCGATCTACGACTCCCTGGTCGCCGAGCGGGGAACCCCTCAGATCGCCCCGATCCGAGTACCCGCCGCGTACGACGTGCCGGGCAGTAATCTGCCCGCGCTCCCGTCGGCGCTTCCCGCACTGCCGGCGGGCCCCTCCCAGCCGTCCCCCGCCTACGGTTATCCGCAGGCCCAACAGCCCTCACCGCTGCAGCAGGCGCCGAACGCGTACATCCCGCAGCAGGCCGCGGGCCCGCGTGGCTACCCGGGCGCCCAGCAGCCGCAGCAGCAACGTCCGATGGCCGGCAACACCGGCTACGAGGCCATGCGCCCGGCGGCACCGCGCCCGCCCCAGGCCGCGGCCCCCTACCAGCAGGAGCCGTACAACGGCCAGCAGTACCGCGGGTACTGAGCCGGTTGAAATATTCCGCGTGGGGTTGTCACAGCCTGCTGGCAGGATGACCCCATGGGGAATCCGTCACTGCACTCGATCCATGTCCACCCGCTGAAGGCGGCCCGGGGTTTCTCCCCCGACGAGGCCGTCGTGGAGCCCTGGGGGCTGGCGGGCGACCGCCGTTGGGTGCTGGTCGACGACTCGGGCAAGGTCATCACTCAACGTCCTCATCCGCGGATGGCGTTGGCCGCCGCCGGGCTGCTGCCCGGCGGCGGTCTCTTGCTGTCCGCGCCCGGCCTGGAGCCGCTCACCGTCCCCGTGCCCGAGCCCACGGGGACGACCATGGTGGAGCTCTGGCGCGACAAGGTGGAAGGCGTCCCCGCCGACACCGCCGCACACGCCTGGTTCAGCGCGTACCTGGGCGTCGCCGTGCGGCTCGTGCACCTCGACGACCCGGCGACCCGCCGCCCGATCGATCCCGAGTACGCCCGCCCCGGCGAGACCGTCAGCTTCGCCGACGGCTACCCGCTGCTGGTCACCACCCTGGCCTCGCTCGACGCACTCAACTCCCTGATCGCACGGGGCGACCACCCCGAAGAGGGCCCGCTGCCCATGAGCCGCTTCCGGCCGAACGTGGTCGTCGACGGCACGGACGCCTGGGCCGAGGACGGCTGGCGGCGCGTCGCCCTGGGCGAGGTCACCTTCCGGGTCGCCAAGATGTGCGGGCGGTGCGTGGTGACCACCACCGACCAGGACACCGCCGAGCGGGGGCGGGAACCGCTGCGCACACTCGCCCGCCACCGCCGTTTCGGCGACAAGCTCGTCTTCGGGCAGAACCTCGTTCCGGAATCCGGGGGCACGGTTCGGGTCGGCGATCCGGTGCGGGTGCTCGAATAGGGCGTACGCACTCGATGAGGTCTGCGCGGTCCTGAGGGAATCCCGGGCACCCCTCTCCCCCTTGAGAATTCAAGTTCCAATGATTCGGTTCGTGTGCAGGGAACACAGGCCCCGGACCCAACCGTTGAGGCTTTGCGAGAAGTTCAGGAGAAGGCCGGCCGGAGGGTGATTTCGCTCTCTCTTCGACCGGGACCGCGCGTGGACGGCCCCGGCCGGGGTTATCACGGACGCGGAAGGGGGTGTGGGGCAGTGCGGGCAATCGGTGGGCTACGGGCGTTCGGCGGGCTGTGGCGTTGGCGGCACAATCCGCTGCGGCGGACGACGGATCTCGTCGAGGCCTGGCTGGCGTTCGCGGCCCTCCTGCTGATCCTCGTCGCCGCGCCCCTCGTCGGTGCCGTCGTCGGCCTGACCGCCCAGGGCGCCCTGCAGCAGTCCGTGCGGGACCAGCGCGAGAGCCGGCACCTGGTGACGGCCACCGTCGTCAGGAAGGTCGACGGCTCCCCGCTGGACCCTGACCCGGAGACCGCCACCACCCGCGACCGGCAGAGCCGGGTGGTCGCCGACTGGACCGGCCCGGACGGCACCGACCGGCACGGCACGGTCATGGCGAACCTCAAGACCCCAGAGCCCGGCGACCACTTCACGCTGTGGACGGACGGCCAGGGCCGAACGGTGGGCCGCCCCCTGGACACCGCCACCGCGACGACCCACGCCGTGCTGGCCGGATTCGGTGCCACCATGCTCGCGGCGGGGCTCGTCGAGGGGGGCCGACGGCTGATCGTCTGGCGCATGGTCCGCCGCCGGTACACCCGTTGGGACCAGGCGTGGGACAAGGCGGGGCCGGACTGGGGCAGGACGGGCACCGGCAGCTGACGGCCTTCCCACTCCGGTCAACTCCCCCTGCCCGCGCACGCTACGGTGGACCGACCAGCCGAACTGTTCGGCATCGACCCGCGTTCCACGAGGTGGGGGCACAGCAACGCCATGGCACAGGGCACGGTCCAGGTGACGCACACCGGTACATCGCGGTGGCGGCGCCGCACAGGCGAGTACACATCGCTCGCCGCGGCCCTGGAGGCCGCGAGTGACGGCGATGTGCTCATCGTCGCTCCCGGCACGTACCGGGAGAACCTCGTCGTGCAGCGGGGGGTCACGCTGCGCGGCCCGGAGGGCTCGCCCGGCTCGGTTCGCATCGCTCCCGTGGACGGGGTGCCGCTGACGGTGTCCGCCTCGGCCGTCGTGCAGGACCTGCACGTGGAGGGCCAGGACGCGGCGGCGCCCGCGCTGCTCGTCGAGGACGGCACACCCGAGCTCCTGGACCTGCGGATCGTCACACGGTCCGCGGCCGGCATCGAGGTGCGCGGCGGCGCCCGCCCGACGGTCCGACGCTGCACGGTCGACAACCCGGCCGGTATCGGTATCGCCGTGGTCGACGGCGGCGGTGGCGTGTTCGAGGAGTGCGAGGTCGTCGCGGCCGGTCAGGCCGGTGTCGCGGTACGCGGCGGCGGCCACCCCCGCCTGGAGCGCTGCCGTGTGCACCACACCGCCGGTTCGGGACTGACGGCGACCGGGGAGAGCTCCGCGCTGGAAGCGGTCGGTTGCGAGATCTACGAGGTCCGTGGCAGTGGCGTACAGATCACCGGGCGGGCCACGGCCCATCTCACCGACTGCGATGTGCACCGCACGACGGCCGACGGGGTCACGCTCGACACGGACGCCGTGCTCACCCTGGCGGACTGCCGTATCCACGACATCCCGGAGAACGCGGTGGATCTCCGCTCGCGCTCCGTCCTCACCCTGACCCGCACGTCGGTACGGCAGTTCGGGCGCAACGGTCTGTCGGTGTGGGACCCGGGCACGCGCGTGGACGCCAACCAGTGCGAGATCTTCGACAGCACGGGCGACTATCCGGCCGTCTGGGTCAGCGACGGCGCCACGGCGGTGCTGGAGTCGTGCCGGGTGCACGATGTGCCGGACGCGCTGTTCGTGCTGGACCGCGGCTCGCGCGCGGACGTCGTCGACAGTGACCTGTCGCAGGTGCGGAACACGGCCGTGTCGGTGAGCGACGGGGCGACCGCGCAGCTCGACGACTGCCGGATCCGGGACGCCGCCACGGGCGCCTGGTTCCGTGACCACGGCAGCGGCGGCACCCTCAACGGCTGCACGATCGACGGCACACAGACCGGCGTCATCGTCACCAAGGGCGCCGATCCGACCATCGAGCGCTGCACGGTGTCCTCGCCCGCCGAGGCGGGCTTCTATGTCTCCGCCGAGGGCCGCGGCAGCTTCCTCAACTGCCGGGTGACGGGCAGCGGCGGCTACGGCTTCCACATCATCGACGGCTGCCGGGCGACGCTGCGCAAGTGCCGTACGGAGCGTTGCGCGCGCGGTGGTTACGAGTTCGCGGACGGTGGCCCCGGCGCCGCGGGCGGTGGCCCCGTCGTGGAGGACTGCACCAGCGACGAGAGCGCGGGCGTCCGGCCCCCCGCCCTGCAGGAGACCGCCACACAGACGACGGCCCCGTCGCCCGGCCTGCTGGGCTCGATCCCGGGCCAGCGCACCACCGAGCAGCCGCCGGTCGCCGCAGCTCCCGTGGCGGAGCCCGAGCCGGCGCGGACCTCGAAGGCCGTGCTCGGCGAACTCGACGCGCTGGTCGGCCTGGACAGCGTCAAGCGCGAGGTCCGTGCCCTCACCGACATGATCGAGGTGGGTCGCCGCCGCCAGCAGGCCGGCCTCAAGGCGGCCTCGGTCAAACGGCACCTGGTGTTCACGGGCTCCCCCGGCACCGGCAAGACCACGGTCGCCCGCCTCTACGGCGAGATCCTGGCCTCGCTCGGCGTCCTGGAGAAGGGCCATCTCGTCGAGGTGTCCCGGGTGGATCTGGTCGGCGAGCACATCGGCTCCACGGCGATCCGCACCCAGGAGGCGTTCCAACGGGCCCACGGCGGTGTGCTGTTCATCGACGAGGCGTACGCGCTGTCACCGGAGGACTCGGGGAGGGACTTCGGCAAGGAGTCCATCGACACGCTGGTGAAGCTGATGGAGGACCACCGGGACGCGGTCGTGGTGATCGTCGCGGGCTACACGGCCGAGATGGAGCGCTTCCTCACCGTCAACCCCGGTGTGGCGTCCCGTTTCTCACGGACCATCACCTTCGACGACTACGTCCCGGACGAGCTGTTGCGCATCGTGGAGCAGCAGGCCGAGGAGCACGAGTACCGGCTGGCGCCGGGCGCGGGCGACGCGCTGCTGCAGTACTTCACGGCGCTCCCGAAGGGCCCGGCCTTCGGCAACGGCCGTACCGCGCGGCAGACGTTCGAGGCGATGGTGGAGCGGCACGCGAGCCGGGTGGCCCAGGTCGACGAACCGAACACGGACGACCTGACGTTGCTGTACGCGGCCGACCTGCCGGAGCTGCCGTAGGCCCTCCGGTCCTGGCCGGCGCCGGACGGCGGCCTCACCGAGAACGTGGCGCGGTTCCGGCGTGCGCTGGGCGAGGAGAGCGGGGAGCACCCCCGGGCAGGGTGTCTCCGCCCGGGGGCTGGGGCCCTGCCCGGGCTAGGGCGTCCGTGGTCCCGGCAGCTCGGTGCCCAGCCGATCCAGCAGCTGCTTGCGTTCCTCGACGAAGGCCGGGTCCGCCTGGTAGTCGGAGTGGCCGAGGATCGGGGCGGGCAGCGGGTGGGCGCCGGTGCGGCCGTAGGCGAGCGGGTCCGTGAAGGGCTCCGCGTCGACCCGCGCCCCGGATCGGCTCGTCAGGTGTACGGGGCCGCCGATGGGATCGGTGAGGCGGTACAGGTTGCGCCAGCAGTCGACCTCGCGGTGCAGGGAGGCGAGCGGCTCCGGGCCGAAGTGGGCGGGGAACCAGCGCCCGTACAGCCGCTCCAGCGGTGAACCGTAGGTGAGCAGCGCGACCCGCTTGCGGACCGACGGGGTCAGCTGCCAGGCGGCGGCCGCCGCGAGGACGCTGCCCTGGGAGTGGCCGGAGATGACGAGACGGCCGCCCGTGGTGCGGGTCCACGTGGCCATGCGCCAGGTCAGGTCGGGCACGGCCCGCTCGGCGTAGCAAGGCGGCGCGAACGGGTGTGCGGCGCGGGGCCAGAACGTGCCCACGTCCCAGAGGATGCCGATCGTGCGGCGCGCGGAGGCGTCCTTGTAGGCCCGGCGGCCCCAGGTGACGAACAGCAGGAAGCCCACCCCGATCAGCCAGGACCCCAGCGCCTGCGCGGTCTCGGCGGCACCCGCGACGAAGTCGTACGAGTCGTGCGCGGCCTGCGCCGGTGTCTCGCGCGTCAGCAGGGCCCCGGCCAGCGCGCCGGCGCCGAGGAGCAGCGTCACGGTCGAGGTGATGCCGACGATGCGGGGCGCCCGGTCGGTGAGGGCGGCCATGGCTCGGGTGCGCGCGATACGGCGGGTGCGGCCGGCGTCCTGGGACTCGCGTTCCTCCTCCGGTCGCTCCGCCCCGTGGGGTCGGCCGTCCGTCAGGTCGTACTCGCGCTCCACCGCGGCCATCTCCGCGCGCCGCAGCACCCGTGTCCGGCGGGCCAGCCAGCCGAGGAGGCCGAGGACGACCAGGAGGAGGGGCGGGATGACGGAGGCCTGCCAGGTGAGGAGGACGGGTGGGCCGGGCAGGGCCTCGTCGGTTCCGCCCAGCCAGTCCGCGACGCGTTGGGCGACGCCCGCGGACATCACGCCGCCGAGGGCGCAGGCGAGCATCGCGACGGCGGGGCCGGCCAGGCCGTACATGGCGGTGCGCGGGTCGGGGCGGGAGCGGTACAGGGTGTGCGCGACCACGCCGAGTGCGATGACGAGCAGGCCCTGGACCAGGGTGATCCCGCCGAAGGTCATGTCTCCCGGCAGCCGCCCCGCCGACCTCCAGCCGGGGCGCGACCATCCCGCGTACACCATCGCGAGGCTCAGCAGCGCCAGGGAACAGGCGGGCAGGCGACGTACCAGGGACTCGTCCAGTTCCTTGTCGAGACGCCTCTCGCTGCGGCCCCGGCGGCACACCACCCAGACCACGATCACCGCGAGGAGGACGAGTGCCGCATTCAGCAACCAGCCCAGGAGTTCCAGGACGGCGGGGCCTCCCGCTCGGCGGTCGTGGCGGGCCGCGGACGTGCCGACGGCCGCCGCGACCGTCAGGAAACCGGCCGCCGCGTGGGCCGCGCGCAGCCGGGCCACCAGTCGGCGCCCGTACCAGAAGCCGGGCCGGCCGAGAGCGACCCGTGCCGTGTCCTCGACCTCGGGGGCGACGCCGGCCGCCTCGGCGGCATCGGGTTCGGCGTCGTCGCGGTCCATGGGGCGCTGGGACTCGTACGCGCTCCAGGTGCGGTGGGAGAGGTACCAGAGGAGGGCGGTCAGCGCGGTGGGCACCAGACAGGCCAGGGCGAGGCGGCGGCCGGGGAGGCTCCACCAGCCGTCGTCGGAGACCGCCGGGGAGAGAAAGCCGAGCCAGGTGTGCTCCTCGGCGCACGCGCGTGTGCCGGCGCACTGCCAGGCGGTCAGGTCGAGGGCGACCTCGCAGGCGGCTGCGACGAGCAGGACGGTCAGGGTCAGGCCGGCCAGGCGGACGAGGAGGCCGTAGAGGCGCACCGTACGACGGCGGTCCCGGGTGGTGGGGCGCATCCAGTGGGCCAGGTTGACGACCATGAACGGCAGGAGCAGCAGCCACAGGGCGCGGGAGCCGTTGCCCGAGGTGAGGTTGCACCATACATAGGCCTCGGGGACGGGTTTGCCTCGGTAGTCGGCGGGTCGTCTCTCCGCGTCGGCGTCGTCGATGCGCCGGAAGACGGCGGCCGTGTCGTCGCCGGTGATCCGGACCGTGCGGGGATCGTCCAGCATGCGTTCGGGTGTGGTGCCGCCTACTCCGTGGACGAGGAGTTCGAGGGCCGTTCCGTCCGCCGTGGTGCGGCCGGAGTCCCGGTGCTCCCCCGCCCCGGCGGGTTCCGAATGTTCCCTCGGTTCCGTATGTGTCGTATGTTCCCTCGCACGATCCACTGTTCCGCTTCCCCCGTGATGCGTCGCAAGTCAGATGTGATGTGCAGGCACTGATGATCGCCGCTGAGCGGGATTCGTACACCTGTGGTCACGGAATCTCCCCGATCCGTGTGATAGTGACGGGCGCGCGGAACGGACCGTGAGGTGCACGCGACTGTGCAGGTAGTGGCGTCACCGGTGGTGGGGCGTGCGAATATGGGACGTCCTCGGGACCGGGGACGGGGGAATGTCCTCGTCGGAGGGGGTATGGGAGCGTGTCGGGCGTGATGGGGCGAGAGGACCGGAGCGGGCGTGAGTGAGAACCAGAACCTCCTCGCGGAGCAGCGCCGTGCCCTGATCCTCGACGAGGTGCGACGGCGGGGCGGGGTCCGGGTCAATGAGCTGACGCGCAAACTCGGTGTGTCGGACATGACGGTGCGCCGCGATCTGGACGCGCTCGCCCGGCAGGGCGTGGTGGAGAAGGTGCACGGCGGTGCGGTGCCGGTGGCCGAGGCGAGCACGCACGAGCCGGGTTTCGAGGCGAAGTCCGGGCTGGAGCTGAGCGCCAAGGAGGACATCGCGCGGGCGGCGGCCGAGCTGGTCGCGCCGGGTTCGGCGATCGCTCTTTCGGGCGGTACGACGACGTACGCGCTGGCGCATCGGCTGGTGGACGTGCCGGATCTGACCGTGGTCACCAACTCGGTGCGGGTCGCCGACGTCTTCCATGTCGCCCAGCGCACGACCGGCCCCCGGCAGGGTGCGGCGACCGTCGTGCTCACGGGTGGGGTGCGGACGCCGTCCGACTCGTTGGTGGGGCCGGTCGCGGATCAGGCGATCGCGGCGCTCCACTTCGATGTGCTGTTCCTGGGTGTGCACGGGATATCGGTCGAGGCGGGGCTGTCGACGCCGAACCTGGCGGAGGCCGAGACGAATCGGCGGCTCGTGCAGTCGGCGCGGCGGGTCGTGGTGGTGGCCGATCACACCAAGTGGGGGACGGTGGGGTTGAGTTCGTTCGCCGCGTTGGAGCAGGTGGACACGTTGGTGACCGATGCGGGGCTGGCCGCGCAGGCGCGGGCCGAGATCTCGGAGCACTTGCGACGGCTGGTGGTGGCCGGCGAGGACGAAGACGACGCCGAGCTCTGAGGGGCGCGGATCTCCTCAGTCCGTCCAGACGCCCGTCTCCAGCAACACCTCGATGGCCGCCGCGTACGGCGCGATGTCCAGGCCCTGCTCCGCCAGCCACTCGTCCGAGTAGTACTTGTCGAGGTAGCGGTCGCCCGGGTCGCACAGGAGGGTCACCACGCTGCCGTGGCGGCCCTCCGCGACCATCTCGGCGATGATCTTCAGCGCACTCCACAGGCCCGTTCCCGTCGATCCGCCCGCCTTGCGGCCGATGGCCCGTTCCAGCGCTCGTACGGCGGCGACGCTGGCCGCGTCGGGGACCTTCATCATGCGGTCGACGGCGCCGGGGACGAAGCTGGGCTCCATCCGGGGGCGGCCGATGCCCTCGATTCGGGAGCCGCAGTCGCAGGTGACGTCGGGGGAGCCGGTGGTCCAGCCCTCGAAGAAGCAGGAGTTCTCGGGGTCGGCGACACAGATGCGGGTGTCGTACTGCATGTAGTGGACGTAGCGGGCGATGGTCGCTGAGGTGCCTCCGGTGCCGGCGGTGGCGACGATCCAGGCGGGCTCGGGGAAGCGCTCCAACCCGAGCTGGCGGAAGACGGATTCGGCGATGTTGTTGTTGCCGCGCCAGTCCGTGGCCCGCTCGGCGTAGGTGAACTGGTCCATGTAGTGACCGCCGCTCTCCACCGCGAGGCGCGCCGACTCCTCGTACATCTTCCGTGAGTCGTCCACGAAGTGACAGCGGCCGCCGTGGAACTCGATCAGGCGGATCTTCTCGGCGCTGGTCGTGCGGGGCATGACGGCGATGAAGGGGACGCCGATCAGTTTCGCGAAGTACGCCTCGGAGACGGCCGTGGAGCCGCTGGACGCCTCGATGACGGGACGGCCCGGCCGGATCCAGCCGTTGCACAGGCCGTAGAGGAAGAGGGAGCGGGCGAGGCGGTGCTTGAGGCTGCCGGTGGGGTGGGTCGACTCGTCCTTCAAATACAGGTCGATGCCCCATCTCTCGGGGAGCGGGAAGCGCAGCAGATGGGTGTCGGCGGAGCGGTTTGCGTCGGCCTGGACCTTGCGGACGGCTTCTTTGAGCCAGGTCCGGTACGCGGTGTCGCTGCGATCGACGTCGAGGGTCGCGCCCGGACAGGTGGGGTGGGGGGTGCTCACGGCGTGCTCCTCACGCATCGCGCCGACGGCGGATCGCGGCGTCGGACATCCCGATGATAAACACCTTCCGCACGCTTCTCACCTGCATAAACATGCCTTTGAGCACCTCAAAGACACTCCTGTGGCAGCGGTGCGCGGGGCGCATGGGGGGCGCATGCCGCGCATGCGCCGGAACCCCGCTCCCGACCAACCGTGCGCACTGGTGCTCGACGCGGGGGACGTGCAGACTTCACCGCAGGGGCCGGGTCGATGCCAGGGGGGTCACCCAGGGGACGGCGACCTCGGGCACACTGGATCACGGTCCGCCGGATACGGATCACGACAGAGGACAGCGAAGCGCACTAGGGGGCGGGGCACATGGCGGAGCCGGAGTTCACGGCCACGGGCGTGCGGATCGGAAAGAGGCTGCGGCAGCTCACCCGGGCCGGACAGGTCCGGATCGAGGACGGCCGGCTGCAGTTGCTCACCAGTTACGGCAGCGAGATCGACAGCGCCCCGGTGCAGGCGGTGCGCGCCTCGAAGCCCTGGTTCGCCAACGAGGACCGGGCGTTGGCCGATGTCAACGGCACCCGCTACACGCTCACCTTGAACGAGCACGACCCGGCTCCGGGCAAGCCCGGGCCGCCCTCGGCGCGCCGGTTCATAGAGGCGGTGCGCAGGGCGGCGGGGCGCAGCGGCTGACGAACCGCGAGTTGCGGGACCGGATCCCCTGAGCCACTCTGGTCTCACGTCACTCTGGGTTTACCGGCGATAACGCTGCGAACCAGCCCGCCGGCCACGTCAGCGGGCGGCGGTTGTACGCAGCCACCCCACGAGCAGGCGGCAGCCCCGGCTTCCGCCATCAGGCGGCAGTCGTAGGCGGCCGCACCACAGCAGGCGGCGTTTTTCGCCCAGCCACCTCGCTGGATCCGTACTCCGATCTTCTTCCGGACTCAATTCGGGGAGTCGCAGCCGTGATCAGCCAGCAAAGCAGGCACTGCACGGTGGAGCTCCAAGCCCTGCCGTCGCGGATCGGCCAGGTCCGCAGAATCGTATCTGCGCAATTGCGCTACTGGCATCTGGATCCCTTGATCGAGCGGGCCGTACTCGGTGTCACCGAGCTGCTGTCCAACGTCCACCGGCACGCGGAGCCGGACAAGATGTGCACCGTGGAGATGGAGTTGCTCCTCGGCCGGCTCACGGTCTCGGTGCACGACAACGACCCCCGCCTCCCCGTCGTCCAGGACGCGGAACTCTTCGCCACCAGTGGCCGCGGCCTCGCGATGGTCGCCGCGGTGAGCGAGAGCTGGGGTGTGCGGCCGCACGGCGAGTCGGGGAAGGTCGTGTGGTTCACCCTGCCGGCGTCCTCGGCCGCGGTACCGAAGATCTCGCCGTTCGACGCGGGCCGGCCGCACGACACCGGACAGACGTACGAGACCGGACGCAGGCCCGCCGCGCGTGGCCGCAGGTCCGAACATGCTCCCGCCCGGTCGGCCGTCGCAGGCTGACCGGGCGGTGACCCGCTGGTCGCACCTGACCCTTCACCGTCACACCTGGCCCTGCACATCGGAGGATGCGCTCTGTAACTACTAGTATGTACAGTAGGGCCATGAGCACCCCCGAGCGTCTGATCGAGTCCACGCGTGAGCTGTTGTGGGAGCGCGGTTACGTGGGCACCAGCCCCAAGGCCATCCTGGAGCGCTCCGGCGCCGGGCAGGGCAGCATGTACCACCACTTCAAGGGGAAGCCGGACCTGGCCCTCGCCGCGATCCGCCGGACCGCCGAGGAGATGCGGGCCACCGCCGAGGGAGTACTCGACGGGCCGGGCTCTCCCCTCGAACGCGTCGAGGCGTATCTGCGGCGCGAGCGCGATGTTCTGCGCGGCTGCCCGGTCGGCCGGCTCACGATGGACCCGGACGTGATCGCGAGCGACGAACTTCGGGCGCCGGTGGACGAGACGCTCGACCAGCTGCGTGAACGCCTGGCCGGACTCGTCGAAGAGGGCAAGGAGCAGGGCGAGTTCGCGCCGGAGCTGGACGCGGAGGAGATCGCCGCGACGATCGTGGCGACCGTGCAGGGCGGTTACGTCCTGGCCCGCGCGTCCGGATCACCGGCGGCCTTCGACGCCGGTGTGCGGGGGCTGCTCGCGCTTCTCCGGCCCGCGCGGCAGGCCCCGCGTTCGCCCGACAGCCGTGTGGAGGCCTGATGCACGCCATGCAGTACGAGATCACCCTGCCCGCCGACTACGACATGGAGGTCATCCGTCACCGCGTGGCGACTCGCGGGCACGCGCTCGACGCCTGGGCAGGCCTCGGCCTCAAGGCGTACCTGATGCGTGAGCGGGGTGTGCACGGCTCGCCCGTGAACCAGTACGCGCCGTTCTACCTGTGGAACAGCGTGGAGGGCATGAACTCCTTCCTCTGGGGTGGCGGTTTCCAGGGCATCGTCGACGACTTCGGGCGTCCGTCGGCCCGCCAGTGGACGGGGCTGGCGTACGAGGCGGGAGGCGGCGTCGGCTCTCCCGCGCCGGTGGCGGTTCGCAGACGGCGGCAGGTGCCGGCCGGGATGCCGGTGGGCGAGGTCGTCGAGGACGCGGTGCGCGAGACCGGGCGGCTCGCCTCGCTGGACGGGGCGGTGCTCGCGGCGGCGGCCGTGGACACCAGCCGTTGGGAGATCGTCCACTTCTCGGTCTGGGACCACGACACACCCAAGGCCGACGGCGACGTCTTCCAGGTGCTGCGCCTGAGCACTCCCGAACGCGACCGGCTGCCACGGGGCCGGCAGTGGTGACGCCCCCGATGGCCCGATCGTGTTGATCTCTGACCAGCCGACGGCTTTCGGCCACGCCTGGCGTATCGAGGATGGGAGGTGGCAGATCACGGCACCCCTGACCGAGGAAAGGCCCGCCCATGGCACTGGAGATGCGCGACCGCTGCGAGCGCTGTGAGACGACGCCCCTTCCCGTCGACGCCCCGGCCCGCATCTGCTCGTACGAGTGCACGTTCTGTGTGCCCTGCGGCGAGGCCATGCGCGAGACCTGCCCCAATTGCGGCGGGGAGTTGGTGGCCAGGCCTCGCCGCCGGGCGGCCGCGTAGGCGTCAGGCCACGGAGATGTCCACCGCCGGCCGGAGCTTCGCCGCGGCGGCCAGGGCCTCGTGGACGGGGTGCGTGTCGAAGGAGGCCAACAGGGCCTGGTCGGCGGGGCGTTCGGCGGCCGGGTAGGCGATCTGTTCGTAGGCGCTTTGGAAGCGAGGACCCCAGCGGCGGGCGCCGAGACGGGCCGTGCGGGAGCAGTGGTCGACCATGTGCGCCACGTCGCGGGCGTGCATGTAGGGCAGGAGCGAGTCGACGGCCTCGATGACGGACTCGTTGACGATCTCCGACCAGGGGTGACCGCGCTCGGCGAACTCGTCGATCTGGGCGGTCATGGTGGCGACGAAGACCCCGGCGGTGAACGGGTCGACGGGCAGGTCGCGTGCGTCCCGGCGGACACGCACGCGGTCGCTCACGGACCACATCGGTGAGCCGCCGATCTCGCTCAGCGGACGCGCGCCGAGCCGTCGTTCGGCCAGGATCACGCTGCGCAGCTCGGTGCCGTCGGCGACCTCGTCGTAGATCTCCGCGACGATCTCCCGGGCGGGCCCGTACGTGGCGGTGTAGGCACGGTCGAACACGTCCCGGCCGGCCACGTCGAGGCCCTCGCGGACCGCGCGGAGCCCGGCGCGGGAGATGGTGCGGGCGATCGGGCCCGTGACGTTCTCGCAGGAGCGCTCGTAGGCGGTGGGCTCGTCGTCCCCGGCGAGCCGGTAGCGGGTGTACAGGCTCTCGACGATGCCGTGGACGGCGCCGAGCAGGATGGCGCGCTCGCCGACGATGTCGGAGAGGTACTCGCTCTCCAGGGTGGTCCGGAAGGTGTACGGGGAGCCGAGGGCGACCGACCAGGCGAGCGCGCGGTCGGTCGCGTTGCCGTCGGGGTCGGCGTGCACGGCGTGACTGCTGTTGATTCCGGCGCCGTTGACCTCGGCGCCCTGCTCGTAGAGGCGGCGGACCGAGTCGCCCATGCCCTTAGGGCAGACGGCGACGACTCCGTGGCCGGGCGGGAAGTCGCCGCCGGTCTGCCTGAGATGGCCGAGGAGGAAGCCGTGGGAGAGGCCGATGGTGGCGCCGGGCTTCAGGGCGGCGAAGATCACCTCGTGGTGGGCGGCGAGCGCCGCGTCCGCGATCAGCAGGATGACGAGGTCGCTCTCGGCGGTGACGGCGAGCCAGTCGCCGAGGGTGCCGTCCGCCTCGGTGAAGCCATGGGCACGGGCGTCGGCGGCCGAGGCGGAGCCGGGGCGCAGGCCCACGGCGACCGTGATGCCGGTGCCGGAGAGGGAGTCACGCAGGTTGCGGGCCTGGGCCCGGCCCTGCGGCCCCCAGCCGACGACCCCGATACGGCGCACCCCGGCGAGGGCCCGCGGAAGCAGCGGGAAGAGGTGGCGGCCGCCGCGCAGGATGGTCTCGGTGCCGCCGGGCACGTCCATGGTTTCGAGGGGGAAGACAGTGGAGGTGGTCATGGACGAGTTGTAGGGTCCGGGCGAGTGTTGCGACAAGCGCAACCTTTACAGCGGGGTGTTGCAGATGATGAAAGAGCCAGGTGGGCAGACGTGCGGGACGATCATCGCGAGCTTCGGTTGTTCCTGCATCTGGCCCGGACGCTGAACTTCGGCCGGACCAGCCTGGACTGCCATGTCAGCCCGGCGACCCTGACCCGTACCGTGCAGCGGCTGGAGTCCGACCTGGGGCATCGCCTGTTCGATCGCGGGCCGCGAGGCGTCTCGTTGACGGCCGAGGGGCATCGCTTCCGTGAATATGCCGGCCAGGCGCTGGAGTTGTGGCGTGCGTACCGCGAGGAGCACCCGGACCCGGCCGAACTCACCGGGCGGCTGGCCGTGTTCGCGACGGTGACGGCATGTCAGGCGCTGCTGCCGGGTCTGTTGGCGCCGTTCCGCGCGGCCCATCCCCAGGTCCGCCTCGATCTGCGCACCGGCGACGCGGCCGCCGCGCTGGCCCGTCTGGACGAGGGCGAGGTGGACGTGGCGGTCGCGGGCGTCCCGGCACGGCTGCCGGAGGCGCTGGTGAGCCGGACGGTCGCGACGACGGACCTGGTGTTCGTGACCGCGCGCGACCGCCCGGACCCCGGGCTCGGCGGCCCTTTCGTCCTCCCCCACCGGGGTCTGGTCCGGGACGCCGCCGACCGCTGGTTCCGCGCCCACGGCGGCTCACCCGACCTGGCGGCCGAGCCGGAGGGCCACGAGGCGCTGTTGACCCTCGTGGCGCTGGGCTGCGGCACCGGTGTGGTCCCCCGGCTGGTGCTCGACCACAGCGCCGTACGCGACCGGCTCACGGCGATCACCACCGAGACACCTCCGGAGCCGTTCCCGATCGGGCTGTGCGTGCGGCGGGCCGATCTGCGGCGGCCGCTGGTGGCGGCGCTGTGGAGTCTCACGGCGGAGTTAACCCGCCGATCACTTTAGGGACAGCTCCCGTACCCTCGAAATCAATAGTCCATTCCCCATTCCCCACAGTATTCGGAACTATTCCTTTCACTTTTCGTCGGCGGCACAACCTTCAACGAGCCATGAGCCTCTAATTCGACGAATCGAATGTGGGGGTCGCCGAAAAATGCAGTGGGTCGCTCAACGGAACTGGGTGCGCCGAGCGGACAGGGACCGGGTGTGAAACCGACAACCCGTTCCGCGGCGGCACTCCGGCCGCAAGGAAAAGCCGCGCTGTTCGCCGCCGCGTTCACCGTGGCCGTGCTCTGCGCCGCCGATGTCGTCGCCCGCAGCTATCCGTTCGGACCGCGCACCCGGAGCGTCAACGACCTGGGCAACCAGTACGTGCCGTTCCACGCGCACCTGTGGGACCTGCTGCACGGCAGGGCCGACGGTGGGCTGTACGTCAACTGGCAGTCGGGGTTCGGCTCCAGCTTCCTGCCCGACCTCGGCACGTACCTCAGCAGCCCGTTCGCCCCGCTCGTGGCGGTGTTCCCGAGGGACGAGATCGACCTCGCGGTCTATGTGATCACCTTGCTGAAGGTGGCCTCGGCGGCCGCCGCGATGGCCTGGCTGCTGCTCGCCCTGCGCCCCGGCCGCTGGTGGGCGGCGGGTCTGCTCGGCTCGTCGTACGCGCTGTGCGGCTGGACCCTGGCGGACGCGGTCTACAACCCCATGTGGCTCGACGGCCTGGTCTTCCTGCCGCTGCTGTGCCTGGTCGGCGAATGGGCGCGACGGGGGCGGCGCCCTCTCCTCGGCGTGCTGATCGTGGCGCTCGCCTGGATCGCCAACTTCTACACCGCGTACATGGCCACCCTCGCCGCCGGCCTGGTGCTGCTGCTCCGGCTCTGGCTCGGCGACCTCTCGCGCCGGCAGCGCCTCTGGGCGGCGGGCCGCGCCGCCCTGATCACCGTCCTCGGCATGGGCCTGGCCGCCCCTCTCGTCGCGGTCGTCTATTTCGGCACCGAGCACGCCTATCCGGGCCGGGTCCGGCAGTTCGTGCCCGTGCCCACCGAGGACCTGATCGCCCGGCTGCTGCCGGGGACCTACAGCTTCGGCACGCCGGCCGTGTTCGTGGGCACCACCGCGCTGCTGCTCGCGCTCGCCCTGCCCTTCCACCGGGCGGCTCCGGCGCGGGTGCGCGCCGGATGGACACTGCTGGTGGTGGCCGTGACCCTGTCGATGCAGTGGGAGCCGACACATCTGCTCTGGCACGCCTTCGCCACCCCGCAGGGCAGCTCCTACCGCCAGACCTTCGTGCTCTGCGCGCTGCTGGTGATCGCCGCCTGGCACACCCTGTCGTACGGCGCCCCGAAGCCGCGTGCGCTGAGCGCGGCGGGCGCGCTGCTCGCGCTGGTGATCGTCCTGGCGAGCGGCAGTGAGCGGACGCTGCACGCCTTCAGCCTCCCGCTCGCCCTGCTGGCCGCCGCCGGCGCGCTGGGCGGTCTGATCCTGCTCGGGCTCACACGCCGGGACGGCAGGCCCCTCGCCCTCCTCGCCGTGGCGCTGCTGGTGTGCACGCAGTTCGGCGAGACGGCCGTCACCTCCGCCGCCGACACCCGGCTGCGGCTCGGGCACATGGACGACTACGCGCCCTGGGGTGCCCGGCAGCGGGACCAGGCGGAGGCGATCGCCGGGGCCGACGGCTGGCCCCGCCATCGGACCGACCCGGGCAGGGAGCAGACCGTCGGCAACGACCCGCTGCTGGTCGGCGGTCAGGGCGCCCAGTACTACAGCAGCCTCACCTCCGACGTCCTCAGCCGTACGCTCACCGCTCTCGGTGACGGCTGGACCTCGCGCGGCCGCAACGTACAGAGCATGGACAACGCCGTCACGGACGTCCTCTTCTCCGTCGGCGCCCGGGTGCACTCCCCGCCGGACCCGCACCAGAACTGGTTCCCGCAGGACGGCGGCGAGGTGTCCGTGACCCGGCAGGACGTGCCGCCGCTGGTGACGGTACGGCCGCCCGCCGACCGGGCGGACGGCCGTACGGACCTCTCCGCCTTCGGACCGTCGCCCTACCGCAACCAGGAGCTGCTGCTGGGCGCCCGGGTGTACACCGTGCCCCGGTTCACCGTGCGCACCGCCGCCGGGAAGCCACCGTCCCCCAGCGACGACGAGCGGCCGGGGGTGCGGGTGGGCCCGCTGCCGTATGCGAGCGTGCCGCAGAAGCCGACGATCACGGGCAGTTGCCCGGCGGGATCCGAGCTGTACCTGTGGGCGCCGCACTTCTCGGGCACCGCGCGGCTCGCCGAGGGTGCTGTCTCCGGTGAGGCCCTGACCGGGCGGTTCCGGTCCGACCAGCCCGTCACCAAGATCGCACCCATGCAGCGGCTGGGCACGGTCGGGGACTCCGGACGGTTCCGGATCGACCTGTCGCCCAACAGGACCAGCCTCGTCCCGGACGGTGCGATCGGCTGCCTGGACACCGGACGTCTGCGCACCGCCGTCGAGGGGCTGAAGGCCACCGGCGCCACGAGCGTGAGCGTCTCCGACGGGACCGTCCGGGCCGAGCTGCCCGCCCACAGCACGGGCGTCGCGGTCGTCGCGGCGCCCCGGATCTCCGGTTGGCGCTGTGCCGCCGACAACGCTCCCGCCGTACCCGCCAAGGACTACTACGGGCTGATCGCCGTGCCCCTGTACGGCTCCGCGAGCAGCGTGACCTGCACCTTCCATCCACCGGGGCTGCGTCTGGGCACGGCGGTCGGGGCCGTCTCGCTCACCGCCCTGCTCCTGATCGGGGCGGCAGGCCTGCTCCGCCGCCGTCGGACCCCGGCGACACCCGTACCCGTGTCCCCGGCCACCACCCGACCCGCGCCCGACGACCCGACCGCACGCGAGCCCGTGACCACCGCTCTGTGAACAGCACCCCTGGGGGAGAACCATGCTCATCTCGATCGTCGCACCCTGCTACAACGAGGAAGCCGTCCTCGCGCGCTTCCACGAGGAGGTCCAGAAGGTCGCGGAGGAACTGCTCCCGCTCGGCCACGACATGGAGTTCGTGTACGTCGACGACGGCAGCCGTGACCGGACGCTCGCCGTCGTGAAGGAGTTGGCCGAGCTCGACGCGCGCGTGCGGTACGTCTCGTTCAGCCGCAACTTCGGCAAGGAGGCGGCGCTGCTCGCGGGTCTGCGGCACGCCTCCGGTGACTCCGTGATCGTCATGGACGCCGACCTCCAGCACCCGCCGGAACTGATCCGCCGCATGGTCGGCCTGCGCGAACAGGGCTACGACCAGGTCATCGCCCGCCGCACCCGCACCGGCGACGGCCTCATGCGCACCGCCACCGCCCGCCTGTACTACCGGCTGGTCAACCGTCTCGTCGACGTCGAACTCGCCGACGGCGTGGGGGACTTCCGACTGCTGTCCCGCCGGGTCGTCGACGCGGTCCTCGACCTCACCGAGTACAACCGCTTCTCCAAGGGCCTCTTCGCGTGGGTCGGGTTCCCGGGCACGACCTTCGAGTACGAGAACGCCGTACGGGAACACGGCCGCAGCTCCTGGAGTTTCCGGTCCCTGCTCAACTACGGCATCGACGGGCTCCTCTCCTTCAACAACCGGCCGCTGCGCGCCGCCCTCCACCTCGGTCTGTGCCTGCTCGTGTGCGCGGGGCTCTACACGGCGTGGATCGTGGGCGCCGCACTCGTCAACGGCGTGGAGACGCCGGGTTATGTCACCATCGTCACGGCCGTGACCGCCCTCGCCGGCGTGCAGATGATCATGCTCGGAGTGATCGGCGAGTACACCGGCCGGATCTACTACGAGGTGAAGGGGCGCCCGCACTTCCTGGTGAAGGCGTCCAATGTGGAGCAGACGGAGGGGCACGCGGCGTGCGGCACGACGAAGGACCTCATTCGCTGATGCGGACGGCGACGCGTACGGAGACGCTCCCCGAGGCCCCTCCGGTGCCGGAGCGCCGGATATCGGGACAGATCATCACCTTCGCCCTGGTCGGCGTGGTCAACACGCTGACCTATTACGGCCTTTACCTGTTGTTCCTCAATTGGCTTCCCTATCTCGCCGCGCACATTCTCGCTTTTGCCCTGAGTATGACGGGATCTTTTTTCCTCAACGCGCGATTCACCTACCGCACCCGTCCGACCTGGCGAAAATTCCTGTTGTTCCCGCTGACCAATGCCACCAATTTCCTGATCACGACGGCAGGTGTGTATGTGATCGTGGACGTCCTGCACGCGGGCAACCGGTTCGCCCCCTTGCTCGCGTCGGGGGCGGCGATTCCGGTGACGTTCGTGGTCTCCCGCATGATCATGCTGCGGGGCTCCCAGGCCCGGTGAAGGTCGTCAGACCAGCGCGGCCAGGGGGTCGTCGAGCACGGGCTGCCACGCCAGCTCGGCGGCCCCCACCAGGCTGTTGTGGTCCAGGGTGCAGGCCAGGATCGGGGCGACCCCGCTCTGCCGGCCCCACAGGCTGCGGTCCGCGACGACGGCGCGGAGCCGGTCCGGGTCTGCGTCGAGGAGGGCGCGGTGCATACCGCCGAGGATGATGCGGTCGGGGTTGAGGATGTTGACCAGGCCCGCGAGCCCGAGGCCCAGGCGGTCGATGATGGCCTCGGTGGCCCCGCGGACGACCGGGTCGGCGTACTGGGTGCGGATCAGTTCGTTGGCCTGCTGGAGCAGTGAACCCTCGGGTCCGGGGTCGCGGCCCACGGCGGTGAGGAAGGCCCTCGGGTCGGCCTCGACGTCGAGGCAGCCGCGACTGCCGCAGTGGCAGGGGCGGCCCTCGGGGTTGACGGTGAGATGACCTACTTCGAGGGCGAGGCCCGAACTCCCCGAGTGCAGGCGGCCGTCGAGGACCAGCGCACCGCCGACGCCCCGGTGCCCGGTCGCCACGCACAGCAGGTCGCGGGAGCCGCGCCCGGCGCCGTGCCGGTGTTCGGCGAGGGCGGCGAGGTTGACGTCGTTGGCCGCGAACGCGGGCCCCTCGATGCCGGCCGCGCTGACCCGCTCGGCGAAGATCTCCCGGACGGGCGCTCCGGCGGGCCAGGCCAGGTGCAGCGGGTTCAGCGCCAGCCCCGCCGGTTCGGCGACCGCGGACGGTACGGCGAGACCCGCGCCCACGCACCGCCGGCCGGTCTCACGCAGCAGCTCGGCGCCCGCGTCGACGACCGAGCCGAGCACCTTCGCCGGGTCCGCGTCCACGATCTCGCAGGCGGGCGCGGTGGCGACGATCCGTCCGCCGAGGCCGACCAGCGCGGCACGCCAGCCGTCCGCGTGCACCTGGGCGGCGAGCGCGACGGGCCCGTCCTCGGCGACTTCGAGGCGGTGCGAGGGCCGGCCCTGCGAACCGGCGGCGGCTCCCGGGTGCGCGTCGACCCGGATCAGCCCCAGCGCCTCCAGCTCGGCGGCGACGGCGCCCGCCGTGGCCCGGGTGACGCCCAGTTCGGCGGTGAGCACGGCCCGGGTGGGCGCCCGCCCGGTGTGCACGAGTTCCAGCGCCGGACCGAGCGCGCCCCTCCCCCGGTCCAGCCGAGTGCGTGTCGTCGTCCCTTCGCCCGCCGCCTTGGGGGCCGCCTTCCCGTCCATGAGGGCGAGTCTCCCATGATCCGCACGACCGCGAACCCCGCCCGACGGGCTTCAGCCCACGTCGAAGCCGCTGACCCGCAGGGTGACGTTCAGCCGTCCCGACAGCCCCAGCCCGGGCGGCGCCGTCCCCGTGTGCACCCGTGGCACTCCGTGGTAGGCCTGCCGGGACGCCCCGGCGAACACGAAGAGATCACCGCTGCGCAGCTCCACGTCCGTGTACGGCCGCGCCCGCGTCCGCGTGTTCCCGAAGCGGAAGACACAGGTGTCGCCGAGGCTCATCGACACCACCGGCGCGTCGGACTTCTCGTCGCTGTCGCGGTGCATGCCCATACGGGCGTCGCCGTCGTAGAAGTTGATCAGAGCGATGTCGTACGGGGCCGCAGCCTCCCCGTCGCCTAGGGCGTCCGCGACCGCGCGCCGGCCCAGCCCGCCGAGCCAGTCCGGGAACGGCTTCACGGGCGCGCCGTCGCCGTCGACGACCGTGCGGGCGTACGCGTACGGGTACCAGTGCCAGCCGAGGCAGACCTGCCGGGCGGTCATCGTGCCGCCGCCCGGGGTACGGACCGTGCGCAGCCCGGCGGGCGGCCGGGCCCACCCCCGACAGGCGTCCAGGAGCCGGCGCTGCTGTTCCCCGTCCAGCCAGTCCGGTACGTGGACGGCGCCGGGCGCGATCTCCGTACGGTGGCGGGGGAACAGTTCGGCGTCCATGGGTCCCATGGTCGCGCACCGTCGCTCGCAGCAGGGGCTGAGCTGGGGCTCGGTTAGCCTGGGCGCACGATGAGCGACCGTATGACCGCGCCCTGGGGCGAGTACGCCCTGGCCCGCTTTCCCGAGGACCCCCGTGACCGGCTGCGCGCCTGGGACGCGTCGGACGCGTATCTGCTGCGCCATCTCGCGGAGAGCGGGACGCCGTTGGACGGGGCGGTCGTGATCGTCGGTGACCGCTGGGGCGCGCTGACCACCGCGCTCGCCGGGCACCGGCCGACGCAGATCACCGACTCGTTCCTGAGCCGGGAGGCGACGCGGGCGAACCTGGCACGGGGCGGCGTCGAGGCGGACGCGGTACGGCTGCTCACCACCCAGGACCCGCCACCGGAACGGGTGGACGTGCTCCTCGTCCGCGTCCCCAAGAGCCTCGCGCTCCTGGAGGACCAGCTGCACCGACTCGCGCCCGCCCTGCACGAGGGCACGGTCGTGATCGGCACCGGGATGGTCAAGGAGATCCACACCTCGACGCTGAGGCTCTTCGAGCGGATCCTCGGCCCGACCCGCACCTCGCTCGCCCAGCAGAAGGCGCGGCTGATCTTCTGCACGCCGGACGCGGGGACCCTGCGGTCGCGGGGGAACGATCCGTGGCCGTACACCTATCGACTCCCCGACGGCATCGGCCTGTTGGCCGGGCGTACCGTCGTCAACCACGCGGGCGTCTTCTGCGCCGACCGGCTCGACATCGGCACCCGGTTCTTCCTGCGGCATCTGCCGGGCGGCCGGGGCGGCGGGCGGGTCGTCGATCTCGGGTGCGGCAACGGTGTGGTCGGTACGGCGGTCGCGCTGGCCGATCCGGACGCCGAGGTGGTGTTCGTCGACGAGTCGTACCAGGCGGTGGCCTCGGCGGAGGCGACATACCGGGCGAACCGGCCGAGCGTCGAGGGCACGGCGGAGTTCAGGGTCGGCGACGGACTGGAGGGATTCGCTCCGGAGAGTGTGGATCTCGTCCTCAACAACCCGCCGTTCCACTCCCACCAGGCGACCACCGACGCCACGGCCCGGCGGATGTTCACCGGGGCACGCCGGGCGCTGCGGCCGGGCGGCGAGCTGTGGGTGGTCGGCAATCGTCATCTGGGCTACCACATAACGCTGCGGCGGATCTTCGGCAACAGCGAACTCGTCGCGAGCGACGCGAAGTTCGTGGTGCTGAAGGCCGTCCGGAAGCAGGTGTGGTGCTGAAGGACGTCCGGAAGTACGTCAGGGGCCGGCCCCGCGCAGGGCCCGGGGCGAGGCGCCCAGTTCGCGGCGGCAGGCCTTGTTGAAGGCCTGGAGGTCGGGGATGCCCACGGAGGCGGCGACGGCGGGGATGGAGAGGGTCGTGGCGCGCAGCAGGTGGTGGGCGCGTTCGAGTCTGCGGCGGCGGATGTAGGCGACGACCGTGCCGCCCGTCTCGGCGTGGAAGAGCCGGGTCAGATGGTTGTGGGAGACGCCGGCCACGCGGGCCACCTCCGGGACGGCGAGCGGGGCGGCGAGATGGGCCTCGATATGGGCGATGGCGGTGGTGACCGCCGGGTGCGGGCCGGGGCCGGACGCGGCGGGCGGGGTCAGATGCGCGACGCGCCACAGGGCGGTCCAGATCTCGGCCCGGGTGCGATCGGGCTCGCTGGGGGCGGCGGCCATCGCCTGGAGCAACAGTCCGGTGAGTGTGGGGAGTTCGGGGCCGGCGTCCTGCATGACCGAAACCGTGCGGGGCGCTCCGGCCGGGGCGATGCGCAGATGGGCGAAGAGGTGTTCGGAGCGGCCCCGGTAGCGGTAGCGGACGGTGGTGCCGGGCGGTACGAGGCTGACCCGGCCGGGGCGGATGGTGTGGGCCGTGCCGTCGACGGTCAGCTCGGCCTCGTACTGGTAGAGGTGCAGTTGCCACAGCTCCGGCAGCCGGAACACGTCCGTGCGGCTCGCGACGCCGTGGACGCCGACACCGGTGAGGGCGACGACAGGTGGCTCACCCAGGTGGATCTCCGTCTCCCGCATGACCGAAAAGTATCAGTGACGGGCATCACACTCACTGTCCGTGCGCAGGACGCGGATGAGCCGGGCCACCGTCTCCACCATCGCCGCACGGCCCGCCGTCAGGTACTTACGTGGGTCCACCACCTCGGGACGGGCGGTGAGGAACTCCCGGATCGCGCCGGTCAGGGCGATGTTGAGGGCGGTGCCGATGTTGACCTTGGCGATGCCGCCCGCGACGGCCGTCCGCAGTTCGTCGTCGGGCACACCGGAGGAGCCGTGCAGGACGAGGGGGACGTCCAGGGCGTCGGCCAGCCGTTTCAGGAGGGTGTGGTCGAGCACGGCGGTCCGGGTGGTCATGGCGTGCGCGCTGCCGATGGCGACGGCGAGGGCGTCCACGCCGGAATCGGCCACGAAGGCCCGCGCCTCGTCGGGGTCGGTGCGGGCGCCGGGCGCGTGCGCGTCGAAGGACGCGCCGGGCCCGCCGCCCGCGTCCCTCCCGTCCACCCGGTCGGCCTCCTTCCCGCCCACACGCCCCAACTCGGCCTCGATCCACAGCCCTTGACCGTGCGCCCACTCCACGGCGGCGTGGGTCGCGGCGAGGTTGTCCAGGTACGGCAGATGCGAGGCGTCGTACATCACGGAGCTGAACCCGGCGTCGGCGGCCCGGCGCAGCAGGTCGTCGCTCCGGATGTGGTCGAGGTGGAGCCCGACGGGCACGGCCGCCCGCTCGGCGGCGGCGGTGGCGGCACGCGCCAGCGGCAGCGGATCCCCGTCGTGGAACCTGACCGCGTTCTCGCTGACCTGCAGGACGACCGGCGCGCCGACGGACTCGGCGCCCGCGACGACCGCCTCGACATGCTCCAGGGTGATGACGTTGAACGCGACGACCGCCAGGTGCGCGGCGGCGGCCCCGGTGATCAGTTCACCGGTCGTCGTGAGCGGCACGACTCCTCCTGCCTCAGCGGTCGTTCGTGTCGAGGATCACCGAGCGCGTGAGGTGGCGCGGCCGGTCGGGGTCGAGGCCGCGGGCGGCGGCCACGGCGACGGCGAGCCGCTGGGCCCGGACCAGTTCGGCGAGCGGATCGAGCCCGCCGGCCACCCAGGTGCCGCCGGTCTCCCACACCTGTTCGGCCAGCCCCTCGGGCGCCTCGCCCAGCATCCAGGTCGCCGTGCCCCGGGTGGTGACGCTGATCGGGCCGTGCCGGTACTCCATCGCCGGGTAGGCCTCGCTCCACGCCAGCGCGGCCTCGCGCATCTTCAGCGCGGCCTCGTTGGCGAGGCCCACGGTCCAGCCCCGGCCGAGGAAGGTGAACTGGACGCTGTCGACGAGCCCTTCGGGCAGCGGCTGCTGCAGCGCGGTGCGCGCGTCGGCGACGGCCGCCTCGGTGTGCAGCCCGAGGTGGGCACGGAGGAGGGTGAGGGCGGTGGTGGCGAAGCGGGTCTGGACGACGGACTCCTCGTCGGCGAAGTCCAGCACCACGACGTCGTCCGCGACCGTCATCACGGGGGTGTGCGGGTCCGCGGTGATCGCCGTCGTAGGCGTACGGCCCCGGAGCGCGCCCAGCAGTTCCAGCACCTCGGTGGTGGTGCCGGAGCGGGTGAGGGCGACGACGCGGTCGTAGGCGCGGCCGTGGGGGAACTCCGAGGCCGCGAAGGCGTCCGTCTCGCCCTGTGCGGCCCGCTCGCGCAGCGCGGCGACGGCCTGTGCCATGAAGTACGACGTCCCGCAGCCGACGAGGGCCACCCGCTCCCCCGGCGACGGCAGGGCTCCCGCGTGCTTCACCGCCTCGGCGGCGACTCGGGTCCAGCACTCGGGCTGGCTGTTCAGCTCGTCCTCGACGTGGGTCATGCGGCCACTCTCCCCAGAAGAGACAGGGGTGATGCTTGTTTATGCAAGATATAGTCAGCTTTCGAGCATCTTCAAGCAAGAGGAGGACGCATGTCCCGCGACGCCCGTTGGCAGACGCTGCTCGAACTGCTCGTCGAGCGGGGTCGGCTGGACGTCGAGGAGGTGGCCGCCAAGCTGAGGGTGTCCGCCGCGACGATCCGGCGCGACTTCGATCAGCTCGCGGAGCAGCAGATGCTCGTCCGCACGCGGGGCGGCGCGGTCGTGCACGGCGTCTCGTACGAGTTGCCGCTCCGCTACAAGACGGCCCGTCACGCGACCGAGAAGCAGCGCATCGCGAAGGCGGTGGCGGATCTCGTCGCGCCCGGCGAGGCCGTGGGCCTGACCGGCGGCACGACGACCACCGAGGTGGCGCGGGCCTTGGCCGTGCGGGGTGATCTGGCGTCCGGGGCCCCCGCGCTGACCGTTGTCACCAACGCGCTCAACATCGCGAGCGAGCTGGCCGTGCGGCCCCAGTTCAAGATCGTGGTGACCGGCGGGGTGGCGCGCGCCCAGTCGTACGAACTCGTCGGACCGCTCGCCGACGGCGTGCTCGGCCAGATCACCCTGGACCTGGCCGTCCTCGGCGTCGTCGCCCTCGACGTCGTCCACGGCGCCGCGGCCCACGACGAGGCGGAGGCCGCTGTGGACCGGCTGCTGTGCGAGCGCGCCGAGCGTGTCGTCGTCGCGGCCGACTCCAGCAAGCTGGGACGGCGGGCCTTCGCCCGCATCTGCGCGACCGGGGCCGTGGACACGCTGGTCACGGACACGGCGGCGGCACCGGAGACGGTACGGCGGTTCGAGGAGGCCGGGGTACGGGTCGTCGCCGTCTGAGCCTTGCGGCGCTGGTCAGTCCTGCAGCCAAGGGGCGAGCAGCCCGCCGCGCTTCAGGGTGGTGAGGACCAGGGAGACGTCGATGGCCGCCACGTCGCGGAGCCAGGGGGGACGGGTCACGAAGTCGTGGAGGGCGGTTTCGTCGGGGAAGGCGGTGAGGATGAGAAGTTGGCGTTCGCCGGTGACGAAGCTGGTGTAGCGGACATGGGCCGACTCGGCGAGGGCCGCCGCCACGCGGTCCGCCTCGGCCGGGGGCGTGCGGACCCAGAGGACCGCCTCGACCGGCAGCCCGAGCACCGCGGGTTCGATCACGGCACGGATGCGGACCTTGCCCTCGCGCCGTAACGCACCGAGGCGGCGTCTCGCAGTGGCCTCCGAGACGCCCGCGACGCGCGCGAGTTCGTCGTAGGTGCGGCGCCCGTCCTCGGCGAGGGCGTGCAGCAACAGCCGGTCGGCGCGGGAGAGTTCGGCTGAGGTGTCACCGGCCGGCAGGGGGCCGGTGAGCTGCGGCCGATCGGTGGGCGACGGCGACGCGGTGTCGTCGCCGGCCGAACCCTTCAGCGCGGCGATCTCGGCCTCGGTGAGCAGGCCGGCGTGCCACTCACGGATCGTGCGGACGTGACGCAGCACGGGGAGGGTGCGGGTCTCGGTCACGCCCGGCAGTCCGGCGAGTTCGTCCAGGACGAGGCCCGCCAGTCGTTCCCGGGGCCAGCGCAGTTCCGCGACGCAGTCCGGGGTGCCGGTCAGGACGTGGACGAAGACGCAGTCGGGCCGACGGGCCAGCGCGGTCGCGGTGACCCGGGCCCGGCCGGGGGCGCAGCGGACGCCGACCACCACGCTGCGGCCGCGCATCGCCATGGCCCCGATCCGCACCAGACCGGACTCCATCAGCCGGGTGCCGCGGCGGACGACGGTGCGTTCGGGCTCGCCGAGGGCCGCCGCGATGCGGTGCCAGGCGGCCCGGCCGTCGATCTGCAGCGCGCTGATGATGCGCCGGTCCAGCGAATCCGTCACCGGGCCGGTCTGCGATGCGTCCATCGGCCCCAGACTATGGCGGATTCCGTCAACTCCGCAGGGCTTCTTGTTCCCTTCCGTCGCCGTGGCCCAGCCTGCCGTGAAGTGGAACCGCATGGTCCCGCACGGTCTCCCCGCCGTGCGGGCGCGTCCACCGTCCCCCGAGGCCCGCACACGCCGCACGAACCCATGACTCCCGTGACTCCCCGATGTACGGAGATGGTTGACGTGACCGTGACTCCTGGCAGTCCCCCACGCTCCCCGGCCGCCGACTCCACCACACCGACGCGCCCCCGGCCCGTCGGCACCGGGCGCGGCCGACCGGCCCTCCTGGGTCCCGGTCTGGTGCTGGCGGCCGCGAGTGTGGGCGCGGGCGACATGGTGACGTCACTCGCGGGCGCCGCCGGGTACGGGATGGCGCTGATGTGGGCGATCGTCATCGGTGTCGTCCTCAAGTACGCGCTCACCGAGGCGGTGGGCCGGCTGTACCTGGCCACCGGGCAGACCGTGATCGCGAGCCTGAAGTCGGCCGCCCGCTGGCTGCCGGCGGCGTTCATGCTCTTCGTGCTGGTGATCGGGCTGCTGTACGGGGCGGCGCTCGGTTCGGTGGCGTCCCTTGCCCTGTCCACCCTGTTCCCCGTGCTGCCGGTCAGGCCGGTCGCCGTCGCGATCGCGCTGGCGGCGGCCGCGATCGTGTACGTCGGGCGGTACGCGGTGTTCGAGCGGGTGATGAGCGTCTTCATGCTCGCCAAGTTCCTCGGCATGGCCGTCCTCGCGGTCGCCACGCTCGCCACCGCCGACGATCTGCCCGGCCTGCTCGGCACGCTGCGCCCGCGACTGCCGGAGGGCGACATGGTGACGGTGCTGGCGTTGATCGGAGGGGTGGGCGGTACGGCCGGGATCGCCTCGTACAGCTACTGGGTGCGGGAGAAGGGCTGGGCGGACCGGAGCCGGCTGCGGATCATGCGGGCGGACTCGGCGGTGAGTTACGGCGTCACCCTGCTGTTCGTGCTCTGCACGACCGTGGTGGGCACGGGCCTGCTGTACGGCACCGGCGGCAGCATCACCGGCAGCGACGGGCTCGCCGCGCTCGCCGATCCGCTCGGCGCCGACCTGGGCTCGGTGGCGCGGGTGCTGTTCCTGGGGACGTTCTTCCTGGTGACGCTGAGCGCGCTGGTCGGCGGCTTCAACGGCCTGTGTTACCTGCTCGCCGACTCGCTGCGGGCGCTGCGCGGCATCCCGGACGCCGAGGCGGAGCCCCACATCGCGCAGAACGGCCGTCCGTTCCGCCTGTTCGTCCTCTACTGCGCCGTCACCTCGGTCGCCGTCACCTTCATGGGCCGGCCGGTGTCCCTGGTGCTCACCTACGCCGCCGTCGGCTCGCTGATCCTGCCGCTGCTCTCCGGCGCGCTGCTGGTGCTGCTCAACCGCCGGAGCGTGGAGCCGGCGCTGCGCAACCGCATCACCTCGAACGTGCTGCTGGGCGGCTCCTTCGTGCTCTTCGGAGTGCTCGCGGCCGTCCAGCTCAAGGACTCCCTGGGAGGGGCGTGAACCACCTCGTGAACGACCTTGTCGACCACCCCGCGACGTACCCCGTGAACCCGACGGGCGACGTGGACGCCACGGACGACCTGTGCTTCCGGACCGCGTACGAACTCGCTGTCGCGCTCGCGCGCCGTGAGGTGTCCGCGCGGGAGGTGGTGAGCGCCCACCTGGAACGGATCGAGCGGGTCAATCCGGCGGTGAACGCGATCGTGACGCTGGTGGCCGAACGGGCCCTGGAGCAGGCGGCCGAGGCGGACGACCGGATGACGGCCGGGGAGCCTGTCGGCCCGTTGCACGGGCTGCCGGTCGCGCACAAGGACCTGCACGACACGGCGGGCATCCGGACGACGTCCGGTTCGCCGATCTTCGCCGACCGGGTCCCCGGCCACGACCATCTGGTCGTCGAGCGGCTGCGGAAGGCGGGGGCGATCACCCTCGGCAAGACCAACGTCCCCGAACTGGGCCTGGGTTCGCACACCGTCAACCCCGTCTTCGGGGCCACCCGCAACCCCTACGACCTCTCCCGCAGCGCGGGCGGCAGCAGCGGCGGCGCGGGAGCCGCCCTCGCCTGCGGGATGCAGCCTCTCGCCGACGGCAGCGACACCGGCGGTTCGCTGCGCAATCCCGCCTCCTTCAACAACGTGGTCGGTCTGCGCCCGTCGCCCGGCCGGGTGCCGTCCTGGCCCGACAAGGCGCCCTGGGGTCAGCTGTCGGTGAAGGGGCCGATGGCCCGGACCGTGGCGGACGTCGCCCTGGCCCTGTCCGTGCTGGCCGGTCCCGACCCCCGCGACCCGCGCTCCCTCCAGACGCCGGGCTCCACCTTCGCCTGGCAACTCGACGGCAATCTACGGGGCTTGCGGGTGGCCTGGTCGCCGGATCTCGGCGGTACCTTGCCCGTCGACCCGGAGGTACGGGAGGCGCTGCGGCCGGCGCCGGAGGTGTTCGCCGCGCTGGGCTGCGAGGTCGAGGAGGCCTGCCCGGACCTCAGGGGCGCGGACGAGGTGTTCCTCGCCCAGCGCGCCTGGCAGGTGGAGCTCTCCTACGGGCCGCTGCTCGACGAGCACCGCGACCTGCTGGCCCCCGACGTGATCTGGAACATCGAGGAGGGCCGCAGGCTCGGCGGCCCCGACCTGGGCCGGGCGCAGGCGCTGCACGGCGCGCTCTTCCACCGGGTCCGCGAGTTCTTCGAGCGGTACGACCTGCTGTTGCTGCCGGTCAGCCAGGTCGCGCCCTTCGACATCGGTCTGGCGTATCCGACGGTCGTGGACGGCACTCCGATGGAGACCTATCTCGACTGGATGCGCTCGGCGTACCTGATCTCCGTCACGGGCTGCCCGGCCCTGTCCGTCCCTGCCGGTTTCACCCCGGGCGGTCTGCCGGTCGGGCTCCAGATCGTCGGCCCGCACCGGCGGGACTGGTCGGTCCTCAAGGCCGGCCACGCCTTCGAACGGGCGACGCGGGTGGGTGAGCGCCGGCCGCCGGTGGTGAACGCTCCGCCGGGCGCACGGTGATGAACCCGCGGCCCAGTGGGTGCTGTGTCGCCGCTGGTCAGTGGCCATGTCCGGGCGCGGTCTCGTGCGGCTCATCCGATGCGGCGGCGCCACCGGTGCGGACCGTGAACGCCGCCGTGTGGACCTTGCCCTCGTGCTTGAAGTCGAGGAAGAGGCGGTAGGTGCCGTCGGTGGGCGCGGTGGCCGTGAAGGAGATGTCCGGGCCGGGCGCGGTCCTGCCGTCGCCGGGCTCGCCGTTGGGGTGGACGTGCAGGTAGGCGAGGTCGCCGGAGCGCAGGGCGACCAGGTGGCCGTACGCGCCGAGGTAGGGCTGGAGGTCGGTGACGGGCCGGCCGTCGCGGGAGACCTTGAGCTTGAGTTCGCCGGCCGCGCCCGGACGCAGGCCGCCGTCCAGCGCGACCTCGTAGCCGTTGACCTCGGCGGTGTCGCTCGGCGCCGGGAGCTTCTCCGGCTTGTAGGTGCCCGAGGCGGCGAGGTCGGCGCCGAGTGTCAGGTTCTCGGCGTTCTCCCCGGCCGGGGTGAAGTCGGCGAAGACGCGGTAGCCGCCCGCGTCGGGCAGGTCGACGGGGGTGCTCCAGGTGCCGTCGGCGGCGCGGGTGGGGTGCAGATGGCGGTAGGTGACCAGGTCGCGTGAGGCGAGGATGAGGTGGAGTTCCTTGTCGTGCTCGCGCTGGTAGGCGGTGACGGCGCGGCCGTCCTCGTCGCGGATGACGAAGCGCAGGTCGGTGCGCTGTCCGGCGGTGACGGTCGGGGTCCGCAGGTCGAGGGTGTAGCCGCCCTCGGATATCTGGAGTCCGCCGGCCGGGGCCGATTCATGCTCCCCCGCGCGCTCCCCGCCCTCACCGGGATCCGGTGACTCCTCACGGTGGCTGTCGTGGCGCGCGGGCGCGCGCTCGGCGGTGTCCGAGACGACGGGGTCGATGCCCTTGCCCACGCCGTAGGCGGTGCCGAACGTCGCGGCCAGCGCGGCGGCGAACGCGGTGATCCTCAGTCCGGTGTTCATGGCCGTCTCCTTCGGGGTTCGGGTCTCCACACAGCTCACGATACCCCTGGGGGGTATCAAGTCAAGCGACCCGGGCGACTTGCCATCGATACCCACCAGGGGTATACAGGGCAGTGCTCGATAATACCCCCACCCCGTATTCGACCGCGCGTCGCCCACCCTGTTACGAGGAGCAGCCATGACCACCACCAGGACCGGCCCCGCCGCCGAGGTAGAGCTCTCCATCGGCGGAATGACCTGTGCCTCCTGCGCCGGCGCGTGTCGAGAAGAAGCTGAACCGCATGGAGGGCGTCACCGCCACGGTCAACTACGCCACCGAGAAGGCGAAGGTCAGCTACGAGGGTGAGATCTCCGTGCGGGACCTGATCGCCACCGTCGAGGCGACGGGATACACGGCACGGGAGCCCGAGCCGCCCGCACCGGCCGAGCCCCGGGCATCCGGCGAGGCGGTGGACGACGAGCTGCGTCCGCTCAGGCAGCGGCTGATCACGGCCGTGGCCCTGGCCCTCCCCGTCATCGCCATGGCCATGATCCCCGCGCTGCAGTTCGAGTACTGGCAGTGGCTGTCCCTGACGCTGGCGGCGCCCGTGGTGACGTACGCCGGGTGGCCCTTCCACCGCGCCGCCTGGAGGAACGCCCGGCACGGCGCCGCCACCATGGACACCCTGATCTCCATCGGCACCCTGGCCGCGTTCGGCTGGTCGCTGTGGGCGCTGTTCCTCGGCACGGCGGGCACGCCGGGCATGACGCACCCCTTCGAGCTGACCATCGTCCGTGGCGACGGCGCCGGGAGCATCTATCTGGAGGCCGCGGCCGGGGTGACGGCGTTCATCCTGGCCGGGCGGTACTTCGAGGCCCGTTCGAAGCGGAAGGCGGGCGCGGCGCTGCGGGCGCTGCTGGAGCTGGGCGCGAAGGACGTCACCGTCCTCACGCCGGATGGTGGTGAACGGACGGCCCCCGTGGCCGAGTTGCACGTCGGCGACCGCTTCCTGGTGCGCCCCGGCGAGAAGATCGCCACCGACGGAGCGGTCGTCGAGGGCTCCTCCGCCGTGGACGCGTCCATGCTGACCGGCGAGTCGGTGCCCGTGGAGGTCACGGTCGGCGATCCGGTCACCGGTGCCACCGTCAACGCCGGCGGCCGCCTCGTCGTCGAGGCCACCCGGGTCGGCGCCGACACCCGCAGGCCGAGGCGGCCGGGCGTACGGCCGTCGCGGTCGCCTGGGACGGCGAGGCTCGCGCGGTCCTCGAAGTCGCGGACGCGGTGAAGGAGACCAGCGCGGAGGCGATCACCCGGCTGCGCGCGCTCGGCCTCACCCCGATCCTGCTGACCGGCGACAACCGTGCCGTGGCCGAGTCCGTCGCCCGTCAGGTGGGCATCGCCCCCGAGTACGTGATCGCCGAGGTGCTGCCGCAGGACAAGGTCGATGTCGTCAAGCGGCTCCAGGCCGAGGGCCGTTCGGTCGCGATGGTCGGCGACGGCGTCAACGACGCGCCCGCGCTCGCCCAGGCCGACCTGGGCCTCGCCATGGGCACCGGCACGGACGCCGCGATCGAGGCGGGCGACCTGACGCTCGTACGCGGTGACCTGCGCGCGGCGGCCGACGCCATCCGCCTCGCCCGCCGGACCCTCGGCACCATCCGGTCCAACCTGTTCTGGGCGTTCGCCTACAACGTGGCCGCTCTTCCGCTCGCCGCGGCCGGCCTGCTCAACCCGATGATCGCCGGAGCGGCCATGGCCTTCTCCTCGGTCTTCGTCGTCGGCAACTCCCTGCGGCTGCGGACGTTCCGGGCGGCCGACTGAATCTCCTCGCCATCGGCGAGGCTCGCGTTCGGCTGGTCGAGCGAAAAATGGTCGCGCTGAAGGGCGCCGACCCACCGAAGCCGCCGACCCGCTGAAAGGCCCCGATCACCTTGACATGGGGATTCTCCAATTCGCCGAGGGATTGCCGGATCGGTCGGAGATCGATTCGGCATATCACCGCCGCGCGCGGCGAGAATCGCGGCGAATGCCCGGGGCGATTCACCCGCCCCGGGCACGCCCGCGAAAACGCCGGGCGCGTCCCGGCGCAGTTCTGCGGCAACCTCCGACTCCGCGCAGATCCACGGAGGCATTCGACCGCGCGCAGAAGGCACGGAGACATCCGACTCCGTGCCTTCTGGCCCCGGTTATCCCTCCAGGGCGGTCATGAGAATGTCGACGCGGCCGGTCACTGACGGTGACGCCGGCCGAGGTGGGCGAGGAGCAGGTTCGGGTCTCGCATGGTGAAGAAAGCGCCGCTGGTCACGTAGACGGTCCGGTGGCGGACGGCCACGGAGGTCGGGTTGGAGAGCCCGTCCTGCTGGGTGAGGACGACGGTGTGGGTGCCGTCCGGGCGGACGAGGGCGACTTCGTCGCTGAAGAACAGAGCGGCGAGGACGGTGTCCCCACGCCCGGTGAACGCGAAGTCGTCGACCCCCGCGAGCCCCGTCGCCCTGGTCTCGATGGTGCCCGCCGAGCCGTCCCGGCGCACGGGGATGCGCAGCAGCGTCCCCCGGTCGGAGTTGGTCACCCACACGTCGCCGTGGTGGACCTTGAGCCCGTTCGCGCCGATGCCGAAGCCGCCTTCCGAGGTGGGGACGGGCTCGAGAGCGGTTCCCGTGGCCCACTGCGTCGGCGTGCCGCCGTTCCGCGGTACGCGCCAGACGGTGCCCAGCACCGAGTCGGCGACGTAGAGCACGCCTCGCTGCTCGTCGAGGGCGATGGCGTTGGGCAGTCCGTTCGCCGGCAGCTGCGCGATCTGCCGGGGCGCGCGCCCGGGGGCGATGCGCCAGACGCCGGTCTTGCTGGTTCCGGTGGCGTAGGTGACGTAGAGCGTGCCGTCGTGGGCGCGGGTGATGCCGAGGACGATGTCGTCGCCGACGACGGGGGTCTGCGGGTTCGCCTCGGCGGGCAGGGTCGCACGGATCCGGGTGTGGCCCTGCTGGGTGACATGGGCGACCTGCCGGGCGGTCGCGAAGGTCAGGAAGGCGGAGCCGTCGGGTTCGAGGGCGATGTTCTCCGGCGTCTGCCCCCTGGCGAAGTCGAAGTGGGCGACGACACGCGGATGGGAGACGGTCTCCTCGCCGCCCGGCGGGGGAGCCGCGGCCAGCAGGGCGACGGCGGCGGCCGCCGCGGCGACACCGGACAGACGGGGAATTCGGCGCATGGGTCTCTCCTTGGACGGGGCATCGAACACCGGGTACGGCGCCCCACGAACATGACGGCGCGTCAGCCGACGGCGCCGGCAGTCACGGCCGGACGTTCGCCCGCACGGCCCACGGCTTGCGGCCGGTCGGGGCCCCGCTGGGACCCGATCGGGTCGGGTGCGGTGGGCGCCGCGTTCCGGCGGTCGGCGGGCCCCGGCTCCTCGTTGACCTTGCCCCACGGCCCCCCTGCGGAGCGGTTCGGCCTGACGCCCGTCACGTACGCCCCACCTGACCGCCACCCGGCCCGGAATGGTGACCCCCGGCCCGGAAACCGCCTTGTCGCGGTCACCGACTCCCACCTAGCCTCTTTTTGTGCCGCGAAGAAACAAAACCCGAACGCACCACGCCGCGCCGGGCCACGGCGGCGACCTCTCCACGCTGCGCGTCCTCCGTATCGCCGTCACCGCCTTCTTCGCCCTAGACGGTTTCGTCTTCGCCGGTTGGGTGGTCAGAATCCCCGCGATCAAGGAGCAGACCGGTGCCTCGCCCGGCGCGCTGGGGCTCGCGCTGCTGGGCGTGTCCGCAGGGGCGGTGGTCACGATGATGCTCACCGGCCGGCTCTGCCGCCGCTTCGGCAGCCACCCGGTGACGGTCGTGTGCGCCGTCCTGCTCTCGCTCAGCGTGGCGCTGCCCCCGCTCACCCACTCGGCGCTCGCGCTGGGCGCGGTGCTGCTGATCTTCGGCGCGGCGTTCGGCGGGATCAACGTCGCCTTCAACAGCGCGGCCGTGGACCTGGTGGCCGCGCTGGGACGGCCCGTCATGCCCGGTTTCCATGCCGCGTTCAGCCTCGGCGGCATGGTCGGTGCGGGAGTCGGCAGCCTGGTCGCGGACTCCCTGTCCCCCACGCGTCATCTGCTCGGGATCACCCTGCTCGGCCTGCTGGTGACCGCCGTCGCCGCACCGCCCCTGCTGCGCCACGAGCCCCCGGCACCGCCGGACCGCACCCACGACCGGCAGGACCGTGTGGCCGGCCCTCGTCGTCTCGACGGCCGGACCCGAGGCTTGGTGGTCGTCCTCGGCCTGATCGCCGGATGTACGGCGTACGGCGAGGGAGCGCTGGCCGACTGGGGCGCCCTGCACCTGGAGGCGGATCTGGACACCTCCCCGGGCGTCGCGGCGATCGGTTACATGTGTTTCGCGTTCGCCATGACGATCGGCCGGCTCACCGGGACGACACTGCTCGAACGTCTGGGCAGGCAGACCGTGCTCGTGGCCGGTGGCGCCACCGCGACGGTCGGCATGCTGCTCGGCTCCCTCGCCTCGTCCGCGTGGGCCACGCTCCTCGGTTTCGCGGTCACCGGTCTGGGCCTCGCCAACATCTTCCCCGTCGCCATCGAACGCGCCGGCGCGCTGGCCGGGCCGAGCGGTGTGGCGACCGCCTCCACCCTCGGTTATCTCGGCATGCTCCTCGGCCCGCCCGCGATCGGTTTCATGGCCGAATGGTTCTCCCTGCCCACCGCGCTCACCAGCGTCGCGGCACTCGCCGCGTTCGCCTCGGTCATCGCGTTCGCCACCCGTCACTCCACCGCGAAATGACCACTCAGCGTTGCCCCGTGACCCCTCGCGGTGCAGGAAGTCAGCCCTCCGAGAAGATGAGGCAACCATTCAGTCGTTCGATTCGTATAACTCCCTGGAGGCACCGCGACCCGGCCGAACAGAGGGCGGCCGGAGCGTCACCATCCGCTTTTCCGGATGGTCCCGAACAAGGAGAAACGATGCGACTGTTCGTGCTCAACTACGCTCGCGCCGCTGAGCAGTTGGAGTTCAGCGCTCCGTACACCTACGACTCCGGGCTGCAGTTGAACGTGCTCGCCGACGGGCGTATAGCCGCTCATGACCAGGGCCTCATGCGGGAATTGGGAGCGACGACGTCCACCGCGGGTTCGAAGACCCATTTCGACGACTGAACGCGGGCCGTCGACGATGACCGTGCTGATCCTGACGTGTGAACAGGATGTGACGGCGGACCTGGTGGTCGCACAACTGAACAGGGCCGGCGTACCGGTGGTCCGGCTCGATCCCGCCGACCTGCCCGGCGAGGTGGCACTCTCCGGCGAGTACGTGCACGGCGCCTTCCGCGGGCATCTCTCTGCCGGGGGGCGCCTGGTGAGCATGAGCGGGCTGCGGTCCGTCTGGCTGCGCCGGCCGGGGGTGCCGGCCGGCCGGGTCGCCGAGCCGTCCGCCTGGCTGACCGAGGAGTCCTCGCAGGCCCTCTACGGCATGCTGCGCGGCACGGGCGCCCGCTGGATGAACGACCCGGACGCGGCCCGGCGGGCCCGCCACAAGCCCTGGCAGCTCCGGCACGCCCAGCGCTGCGGACTCCCCGTGCCGGCCACGCTGATCACCACCTTCCCGCAGGCCGCCCGCGACTTCGCCGAGCGCTTCCCGGACCTGGTGGTGAAGCCGGTCTCCGGCACCCATCCGCAGGAGCCGGCCCGGACGGTCCCCACCAGCCGTGTCGCGCCCGGCACCGACTTCACCGCCGTCGCGTTCGGCCCGACGCTGCTGCAGCGCCGGATCGCCAAGACCGCCGACATCCGGCTCACCGTCGTCGGCGACCGCATGCTGGCCGCCCGCAAGGCGGTCGCCCCGGACGCGCACCCCGACGAGGTGGACGTCCGCTTCGCCCCCTCCACCGCGCCCTGGCAGCCGGTCGACGTCCCGCCGCGCACCGCCGCGGCCGTACGCGCCTATCTGCGGGACGCCGAACTCTCGTACGGGGCCTTCGACTTCGCGGAGGACGCGGACGGGATCTGGTGGTTCCTGGAGTGCAACCAGTCGGGCCAGTTCGGATTCGTGGAGATGGACACCGGCCAGCCGATCGCGCGCAGCGTCGCGGAGTGGCTGGCACACGAGGGGCCGGGGGCGGCAACGCGCCGCGCCGGCCGGATACGGGCGATGCCCTGACGCCCCTGGAGACATCGGGCATCGGCTGAACCAGCACGGCGGGCGTGCCGACCTCCTTGTCCGGTACGCCCGCTGCCCCCACACTCGGTCCATGGGGAGACGAACGCAGGCCGAGCGGGACGCGATGACCACGGAGATCGGTTTCGCGCTCTTCGCGGGGGCGGTACTGGCGGGCGCGACCTACTTCGGGGTGACCGAGTTCCTGCCGAAGGTCTTCGGCTCCCTGCGCGGCCGGTGGAGCCTGCTCGGCCCTCTCGCGTTCACCGCGACCGTGGTGGTGTTCGTCGCCGTCGTCACCATCGTGCTGACCCGCTTCCGGCACGCCACGCGCGTGGCGCGGCAGGCTCCCGCGCCGCCCGGTCGCCCGGCCTCGGCTCAGCCCAGCCGGCCCGGCCGCACCAACCCCGACTCGTAGGCCAGTACGACGAGTTGTGGGGCAGCCACCGGTACAGCCAGTGCGCCACCAGCACATGCCCCACTCACAGCGCCCCCATCGCCGTCCAGGCGGCCTCGCGGTGCCCGGCGACGCGCTGAAGCAGCCGCCGGCGCCACAGCAGCAGGAGGGCGCCCACGAGCAGCAGGACCCGTGCGAAGGGGTCCAGCGAGGCGCGTTCGTCCTTCTGGAACTCGGCGGCCGCGTTCGACCCGACCCTGACGAAGACGGTGAACGTCGCGGCGGAGCGCCACGGCCGGCGAGGACGCGCCCTCGTCGCCGTCCGGCCGGTTCCACCACGGCGGACCGCCGCCGTGCCACCGCCGCCACGGCGGCCCGCCCCACACCGGGGAGCCACCCGCCCGCGCACCCTGCTCTGCCACACCGGCCGCGCTAGACGCCGCCCACCGGGCACGACGTCACCCGAGCGAGGTGGGCACGCCTACTCCCCGGGCAGTACGCCCGGCAGACCCAGCCGGCGAGCGAGCCCGTCCGCCGCGTGCCGGAAGAACACCTCGCGGTCCTCGACCACCCGGTTGAACTGCCCGAACACTTCGAAGTTCACCAGCCCGAACAGCTGGGCCCACGCCCCGACCAACCCCGCGACCATCTCCGGCGGCAGATCGGGCGCGAAGTCCCCGGCCATCCGACGGGCCTCGGGCAGCAGCTCGGCCGGCAGCTCCCGCCGGGCCACCCCCTCGGTCTGATGGGCGTCGCGCACGATCCCGATGAGCACCTGCCCGACCCGGGACGCGGCCGGCACCGTCGTGTCGGGCGCGGTGTATCCGGGCACGGGCGAGCCGTAGATCAGCGCGTACTCGTGCGGCCGCGCCAGTGCCCACTCCCGCACCTCCGCGCAGACCGCGCCCCAGCGCCCGGCCGGACTCTCACCGGCCGCCTTCGCATACGCGGCCTCCGCCGCCTCGCCCAGGGAGTCGAAGGCGTCGATGATCAGTGCGGTCAGCAGGTCGTCGCGGCTCGGGAAGTAGCGGTACAGCGCGGAGGACACCATGCCGAGTTCCCGCGCCACGGCCCGCAGGGACAGTTTGGCCGCGCCCTCGGCGGCGAGCTGTCTGCGCGCCTCGTCCTTGATGGCGGCCGTGACCTCGGTCCGGGCGCGGGCGCGAACCCCTTGTGCTCTGCTCATGCGAAGCAGTGTGCCACAGAGCCAGAGCACTGCACACAAACGAGAGCGCTGCTCTTGCTATGGAGCGCCGATCTCATGCACACTGCTCTCGAGCGAGAGCAGTGCTCTCCGAATCGCTCGGCGAGCTGCTCCACCACCACGGGAGGACCCCCATGCCGTCGGACCACTACATCAAGGCCAACGCCTACGAACGCGCGCTGAACGGCTTCGTCGGCTGGCTCGCCCGCCGGGGCGTCAGCCTCCTCGGCTCGGCCGAGCTCTCCGTGCGCGGCCGCAAGAGCGGCGAGTGGCGTCGGCTGCCGGTCAACCCGCTGCCGTACGAGGGCGGCCCCTACCTCGTCTCGGCGCGCGGCCACTCCGAGTGGGTGCGCAATATGCGGGCGGCCGGCGGGGGACGGCTCCAGGTGGGCCGCCGGGTGCAGGAGTTCACCGCGGTCGAGCTGCCCGACGAGGACAAGCCCGTCGTGCTGCGGACCTATCTGAAGAAGTGGGGCTGGGAGGTGGACCGGTTCTTCGGCGACATCAACGCCGACTCCACCGACGAGGAGCTGCTCGCCGCCGCGCCGAAGCACCCCGTCTTCCGGATCACCGTCGAGCGGTGACCGGCCGGGGTGCCACCGGACCGGCACCGAGGGCGGGCGGCCCCGGACCTACTTGTCGAACGCGGTCAGCGCTCGCTGGGCGAGCGGGTGGGTGCGCACGATCTCGCCCAGCGAGGTCGAACCGCGCGTGATGTCGACGAAGGCCCGCCAGGCGGGCCGGAACCCGGTGATCGCCGCGTGGAAGAGGCCGGGCCGGCGCTCGAAGGCGATCAGCAGCCGCTTGCCGACGCTCATCTCGACGCCGAGCCCCGCCTTCACGGCGAACGCGTAGTTCAGCGCCTGGCGGCGGGTGTCGACCGCGTCGTGGGCCTCGGCGATCCGGACCGCCCACTCCCCCGCGAGCCGCCCCGAGCGCAGCGCGAAGGAGATGCCCTCCCGCGTCCACGGCTCCAACAGGCCCGCCGCGTCCCCGCAGACCAGCACCCGGCCCCGCGAGAGCGGCGAGTCGTCGGCCCGGCAACGGGTCAAGTGCCCGGAGGAGACGCTCGGTTCGAAGCCCGCCAGACCGAGCCGCCCGATGAAGTCCTCCAAGTACCGCTTGGTGGCGGCGCCTTCACCCCGTGCGGAGATCACGCCGACGGTCAGTGTGTCGCCCTTGGGGAAGACCCACCCGTAACTGCCGGGCATCGGGCCCCAGTCGATGAGGACACGGCCCTTCCAGTCCTCGGCGACGGTCTCCGGCACGGGGATCTCCGCCTCCAGGCCGAGGTCGACCTGTTCGAGCTTCACCCCGACATGTGCCCCTATGCGGCTGGCGCTTCCGTCCGCGCCGACGACGGCCCGCGCGAGCAGCGTCTCACCGCTCTGCAGGACGATCGCGACCGTCCGCCGGTCCGGCACGGCCGAGCCGTGCTGCTCGACCCGGGTGACGGTGACGCCCGTCCGCAGTTCCGCGCCCGCCTTCTGGGCGTGCTCGACGAGTTGCTGGTCGAACTCGGGCCGGTTGATCAGCCCGAAGAGCATCTGCTTCGACTTGCGCGTACGGGCGTAGCGGCCGTCGAGGGAGAAGGTGACCGCGTGCACCCGGTCCTTGAAGGGCAGTTCGAAGCCGGGCGGCAGCGCGTCGCGCGAGGGGCCGATGATGCCGCCGCCGCACGTCTTGTAGCGCGGCAGCTCCGCCTTCTCCAGCAACAGGACGCTGCGTCCCGCGACCGCCGCCGCGTAGGCGGCCGAAGCCCCTGCGGGGCCCGCGCCCACCACGACGACGTCCCACACCCGCTGCACGTCGTCCGCCGAAGAGTTCTCGCTGCTCACGATGGTCTACTGCTCCCGATCCAGCCGCCTGCCGCACCTGTCCCACGCATCCTACGGCGGGTGAGGCCGAGGACCGCTGTGGGAGGATCGGCAGCGCGTGCGCCCTACACCGACACACCGGGTAAGCGCGTACGCAGCCACGTACCCAGAAGGACAACGTCGCACCCACCAGGAGCGTGCCCATGCCGTCGAACCCGGTCGCCGAGACCGTCGCCTCGCTGATACCCAGGGCGAAGGAGGAGCTCAGCGAGCTGGTGGCCTTCAAGTCGGTGGCGGACTTCGACCAGTTCCCGAGGAGCGAGAGCGAGGGCGCCGCGAACTGGGTCGCCGACGCGCTGCGCGCCGAGGGTTTCCAGGACGTGGCCCTGCTCGACACCCCCGACGGAACCCAGTCCGTGTACGGCTACCTACCGGGGCCCGAGGGCGCGAAGACCGTCCTGCTCTACGCGCACTACGACGTGCAGCCGCCGCTGGACGAGACCGCCTGGGTGTCCCCGCCGTTCGAGCTGACCGAGCGCGACGGCCGCTGGTACGGGCGCGGCGCCGCCGACTGCAAGGGCGGCGTGATCATGCACCTGCTGGCGCTGCGGGCCCTGAAGGCCAACGGCGGGGTGCCGGTCAACATCAAGGTGATCGCCGAGGGGTCCGAGGAGATGGGCACCGGCGGACTGCAGCGGTACGCCGAGGCCCACCCCGAGGTGCTCGCCGCCGACACCGTCGTCATCGGCGACGCGGGCAACTTCCGCGCCGGTCTGCCCACGGTCACCTCCTCCCTGCGGGGCATGATCCTCATGCGGGTGAAGATCGACGCCCTCGAAGGCAACCTGCACTCGGGCCAGTTCGGCGGCGCGGCCCCCGACGCGCTGGCCGCGCTGATCCGCGTCCTCGACTCACTGCGCGCCGAGGACGGCACGACGACGGTCGACGGACTGGCGAGCGACGGGACGTGGGAGGGCCTTCAGTACGCCGACGAGCAGTTCCGCGAGGACGCCAAGGTGCTCGACGGCGTGGAGCTGGTCGGCTCCGACACGGTCGCCGACCGTATCTGGGCCCGTCCGGCCGCCACCGTGCTCGGCATCGACGCCCCGCCCGTGGTCGGCGCGACCCCCTCGATCCAGGCGAGCGCCCGCGCCCTGATCGGCCTGCGCGTCCCGCCGGGCGCGGACGTCCAGCAGGCGATCAAGCTGCTCGAAGCCCACCTCGTGGCCCACACCCCGTGGGGCGCCCGGGTGAGCTGCGAACTGATCGGCCACGGCCAGGCGTTCCGGGCCGACACCTCCAGCCCCGCGTACGAGGCGATGGCCGCCGCCATGGCCGTCGCCCACCCGGGCCAGGAGATGCAGTACGCGGGCCACGGCGGCTCCATCCCGCTGTGCAACGCCCTCGCCGCCCTCTACCCGGACGCCGAGATCCTGCTCATCGGCCTCAGCGAGCCCGAGGCCCAGATCCACGCGGTCAACGAGAGCGTGTCCCCGGAGGAGCTGGAGCGGATGTCGGTGACGGAGGCCCTGTTCCTCAGCAACTACGCGAAGAGCTGAGCGAAGGATTCAACGCCGGTGCGGTGCCGCGCCCCTCGCTTTTTCGGGGGCGCGGACAACTGCGCGAGCAACCACAACCCACCCGCACGTGGCCCCAACCTCCCCGGAACGGCGACGAGGCGACCCCTCACACCGGAATCCCGGCCTCCAAGTACAGCGCGGCGCCCCGCTCCCGCGCCCGCAGAGCCCACCGCAACCGCTCATACCGCACCGGCGGCAACAGATCCGCGGCCTCCTCCTCCGTGACGAACCTCCAGTCACGAAGCTCGGGCCCGGGCAACACGGGCCGCTGCGCCCCGCTGGTATCGATCCGCCCCCCGTCGAAGAGCAGCCGCAACCCGCCGTACCTCGGCCGCGCGGGCGCCTCCCAGTCCACGACCAGCAGCCGGGGCACCTCCTCCAGCCGTATCCCGGTCTCCTCCAGAACCTCACGCACGCCCGCCCGCGCCGGCGCCTCCCCGGCCTCCACCACCCCGCCGGGAAACTCCCATCCCGCCTTGTAGGTCGGATCGACGAGCAGCACCCGGTCCTCGTCGTCGAACAACAGGACCCCCGCGGCGACCGTCTCGGCGGTCGGCTCGGGGGTCTGCACGATGTCGCACACGGGTACGTCGTCGGCGGCCACGGCGTCGGCGATGCGCCGCGCGGTCTCGTACGGGGTGAGGGCACCGGTGTCGACGAGGTGGGCATCGGCGGTGAGCCAGCCGCCCAGGGCGGCGCGATAGGGCGCGATGTGGTCGTACGCCCATTGACGCACGCGCATCTCGCCGTCGGGGAGGTCCGGGGGAATCTCCCGTCCGGCTATTCGCTCTCGCAGTATCGTTTCGGCCGGGGCCAGGAGCAGATGCCGTACGGGTATGCGGCGGGAGGCGAGGCCGCCGAAGATCTCGTCGCGGTACTCCTGGCGGAGCAGGGTCATGGGGACCACGAGGGTGCCGCCCAGCTCGGCGAGCAGCGCGGCGGCGGTGTCGACCACGAGCCGTCGCCAGCTCGGCAGGTCCTGGAAGTCGCCGACCTCTGCGAGGCGTTTGGCCGGCAGCATGTGTGTCAGTGCGCCGCCGATGACCTCGGGGTCGAAGAGCGTGCTGTTCGGGATCAGTTCGATCAGTTCCCGTGCGGTGGTGGTCTTCCCCGCACCGAACGCGCCGTTGATCCAAACGACGGTCACGGTTCCCCCTCTTCGGTTGACCCCCTGAGGCTTGCCCTCCACTCCGCCACGGAAACCAGCCGCTGATGAGGAGCCGAAAAGACGACGACGGCGGGCCCCCCGCCCAGTGGGGGCCCGCCGCCTGCACCGCGATGAGGAACGGAGGGGAAGTCCGCCGCCCACTACAAGGCCGTCAGCCTTCCTTGCCGCCCTTGCCCTCCTGACCGCCCAACGCGTCCTCGTCGACCGCCAGGCTGTCGCTGGAGACCGTCTTGCCGACCTCGCCGAGAGTGCCCTCGACGTCCAGTTTGCTCAGCCCGTCCGTCTTCCCGAGCGTGTCGGTGGTGTCGAGACCGTGCGACGGCGTGATGGCCGCGACGACGAAACCGGTGGCGAGGGAGGCGATGGCGAGCATGCTGCGCTTCTTCATGCCCCGCTCAACTGCGGAACGCCCCGAGGAGTCACGGCCGGTTCCCGGCGTTTCGACCCGCCGTGACGCCCGCCGCACCCACCCCGGTCATCCCACCCCGGCCACCCGCGTGCTCGGTCGGCGGGTCAGGGCCGCCGCGGCGGCTCCCACCAGGCCCGCGTCCGTGCCCATGACGGCGGGGGCGATGGTGAGGTGCTGGACGAAGGAGAGCGTGGCGTAGTTCCTGAGGGCGGTGCGGAGGGGGGCGAAGAGGATCTCGCCGGCGCCCGCGACTCCGCCGCCGATGACGGCGATGTCGATCTCGACGAGGGTGGCGGTGGCGGCGATACCGGCGGCGAGGGCCTGGGCGGCGCGTGCGAAGGAGGCCACGGCGATCGGGTCACCGGTCTGCGCGGCGGCGGCGACCGCGGCCGCGGAGGTGTCGCCGTCGGGCCCCGGCCGCCAGCCGTTCTCCAGGGCGCGGCGCGCGATGTTGGGCCCGCTCGCGATGCGCTCGACGCAGCCCCGGGCACCGCACGGGCAGGGGTCACCGTCGAGGTCGACGCTGATGTGACCGATGTGCCCGGCGTTCCCGGTGGGGCCCGCGTGCAACTGCCCGCCGAGGACGAGGCCGCCGCCGACACCCGTCGACACGACCATGCACAGCGCGTTGTCGTGGCCGCGCGCCGCACCCTGCCAGTGCTCGGCCGCCGTGATGGCCACGCCGTCGCCGATCAGCTCGACGGGCAGCCCACCGGTCGCCGCCCGGACGCGCTCCACGAGGGGAAAGCCGCGCCAGCCGGGCACGTTCACCGGGCTCACCGTGCCGGCCGAGGCGTCCACCGGGCCCGCGCTGCCGATCCCGACGGCCGTCGCCCCGCTCCACAGCGGTGCGACGGTCAGCTCGCCGAGGACCTCCTCGACGGCCCGCATCACGGTGTCGCCGTCCTCCCGCGCGGGTGTCGGGCGCTGCGCGCGCACCAGGATCCGGCCGTGGCCGTCCACCAGCGCCCCGGCGATCTTGGTGCCGCCGATGTCGAGCGCGGCCACGAGGTCGGTCTGCATCAGTGTCAGTTCTCCCGCTGCGAGTCTCCTACCGGGCGCCCGAATCAGGCGGCGCCCGGCTCTCCGGCCGGAAAACTGGCAGCACGACGCTCGCCTGGTGGGGGGCGCCGGCCAGAGAATGCGATAGACAGTCTCCCCCGGCCGTGACAACGTTGTCCAGGCTCTATGCTCGACGCCACATCCCCAACAGCCGCACAATTCCGCCACGGCACCACTGATCAGACCCGTGGACGAAGGACAGGACAGCGCATAGTGCCCGAGACAGCCAACGGCGTCGCCCGCCGCCGCGAGAACCGCTACGGCAACCGTCCCACGATGAAGGACGTCGCGGCCCGGGCCGGAGTGGGTCTGAAGACGGTCTCCCGGGTGGTGAACGGCGAGCCGGGCGTCACCCCGGACACCGAGCGCAGGGTCCAGGAGGCGATCGAGGCACTCGGCTTCCGGCGCAACGACAGCGCGCGCGTGCTGCGCAAGGGCCGTACGGCCAGCATCGGCCTGGTCCTGGAGGACCTCGCCGACCCGTTCTACGGCCCGCTGAGCCGGGCCGTGGAGGAGGTCTCCCGCGCCCACGGCTCACTGCTCATCAACGGGTCCAGCGCCGAGGACCCGGACCGCGAGCAGGAGTTGGCACTGGCCTTGTGCGCCCGACGCGTGGACGGCCTCGTGATCATTCCGGCCGGTGACGACCACCGCTATCTGGAGCCCGAGATCAGGGCGGGTGTCGCCACGGTGTTCGTGGACCGTCCGGCCGGGCGCATCGACGCGGACGTGGTGCTGTCGGACAGCTTCGGCGGTGCCCGTGACGGGGTCGCCCACCTGATCGCCCACGGCCACCGCCGGATCGGCTTCATCGGCGACATGCCCCGTATCCACACGGCCGCCGAGCGGCTGCGCGGCTACCGGGCGGCCATGGAGGACGCGGGCATCGCGGTCGAGGACACGTGGATGTCCCTGGGCGTCACGGACCCGGAGCGGGTCCGCAGGGCGGCCGAGGACATGCTCTCCGGCCCGGCGCCCGTCACGGCGGTCTTCGCGGGCAACAACCGGGTGACGGTCACGGTCGTACGGGTCCTCGCCGAGTACGACCGCCCAGTCGCCCTCGTCGGCTTCGACGACTTCGAGCTGGCCGATCTGCTCCGGCCCGGCATCACGGTGGTCGCCCAGGACCCCGCCCGGCTGGGCCGCACCGCCGCCGAGCGCCTCTTCCAGCAGTTGGACGGCTCCCTCGTCACCCCGGAGCGCATCGAACTGCCGACCCGGCTGATCGCCCGGGGCTCGGGCGAACTCCCGCCCGCGGACTGATCGTCGGTGTCCCCCGACCCCCGTACGCTCGAAGCCCTCGGCCTCGCCGTGGCCCCGCGCGAGGACCCGCTGAGCTACCCGGGCGCATGGCCTGCCGAGTCCGCGCTGCTGGACGGCAACCGGATGCTCCCGCTGGACACACTCACCTTCGAGGACCGCGTCCCCGTCCTGTCCGTCGGCTCCAACGCCTGCCCCGCGCAGCTCGTGCACAAGATGGCGGAGCACGGCGTGGAGTGCCGGATCCCCATGGTCAAGGCCAGGGTCACCGGCGTCGGGATCGGTGTCTCCGCCCACGTCAGCCTGCTGGGCTACATGTCGGCGTCGCCCTTCCACTCCCCCGGCACCACGCGCGAGCTGTTCATCACCTGGCTGGACGAGGCACAGCTCGCCGTGGTCGACGCGAGCGAGGGCGTCGACTCGCCGACCGGCAACTTCCACCGGGCCGCGCTCCCCGCCACCGACTTCCGCGTCGAGCTGGAGTCCGGCGAGGTCCTCGACCACGCCTGGATCTACGTCAACCGATGGGGCGTCCTGCACAACGGCGGCCCCGGCCCACGCCCCCACCCCGGTCGGCAGCGCCCGCTGATCACCGAACTCCTCGCGGCGTCGGTGGAGTTGCGCGCACTGTTCGGCACCACACCGGACGAGTTCAGCGCCCGGGCGCGCGGCAACCGGGCACTGTGCGTCCGGGGCAGGGAGGTGTTCGCCGAGCAGCGGTGGACCACGGTGTCGGGGCTGGAGCAGTACGTACGGCCGCACCCGCGGTCATGGGCCTGACCTGGGCGGGAACCGGCCTCAGCAGACCGGGAGGCCGGGTACCGGGGCGTCGTTGTCGCCGCCCTGGATGTAGACGTCGCTGACGTAGACGTCCGTGTTGCCGCTGTCGTCGTCGGTCTTCGCCCACCAGATGTTGGTCCACTCGCCGTGGGTCTCGCGACGGCCCAGATTCGCCTGGCAGTAGAAGTAGTTGGTGCCCTGCTTGAGGATGCCGACCTCGGTGCCGGAGGCGGTGTAGGACTTGGCGGTGGTCCAGACGGTGCAGTTGTACTTGCCGCCGCCGATCGAGTGGCAGACCGGTTCCACCGCGGGTTCGCCGCCGGTCGTCCCGCCGGTCGTGCCCCCACTGGTGGAGCCGCCCGAGGTGTCCGAACCTCCCGTGCCGCCGCCGGCGGTGCCGTCGCTCGCCTCCTTCGACGAGGAGGGAGACGCCTGGGGTTCCTTCGCCTTCTTCTCCTTGGCCGTCTCGTCCGGGCTCGGGGACTTCGTGTCGTCCTGCTCCTTGGCGTCGGAGTCGTCGGAGAGGTCGACCGTGCCCCGGCTGCGGCCCGGGGAGGGCGTACCGGTGCCCGACTCGGTGACCGAGGGCTGGGCGCCCGTGTCCGTGTCGTCGTTCCCGTTGAGCAGCGCGACCGTGACGCCGGTGGACGCGAGGACGACGGTGACGGCCACGGCGGCGAGCAGCGCACGGCCCTTGCGCGGACGCCGGCCGGCGGAGGACACGGTGGTGTCGGCCCCCGACGGAGGCACGGGTGCCTGCGGCCCGCCCGCAGCGGGGTCGCCGACCGCGGGGGACGCCCCCGTGCCGGGCCCGGCGACCGGCTGCGGCGGCCCGAAGCCGGGGGTCGGACCGGTCGAACCGACGCCGGCGGTCTGGCCCGTCGAACCGAAGCCGGCGCCGGCGTCCGTGCCGGCGGGCCCGGCTCCCGTCGCACCGAGTGCCGCGCCCGCTGTCGGCGGTCCGAAGCCCGGCGGTACCGACGGGACGCTCCGCTGGGTCTCGGCCCTCGGGTGCGGGGCGCGCCCGGTCGACCCGCCCGTCGGGGAGTCGACCGAACTTCCGGAAGCCACGGCTTCCAGCAGCTCGCGGGCCCGGTCGGCGTCCGGGCGGTGCTCCGGACGCTTGTCCATCAGCTGGTGCAGGACGGGCCCGAGCGGTCCCGCCCGCCGGGGTTCGGGCAGCGGGTCGGCCACGATCGCGGTGAGCGTCGACCAGGTGGACGTACGCCGGAACGGGGAGGAGCCCTCCACGGCCGCGTAGAGGGTGGCGCCGAGTGCCCAGACGTCGGAGGCGGGGCCGGGGTCGTTGCCCTGGGCGCGCTCGGGGGCCAGGTAGTCGAGGGAGCCGACGAGTTCGCCGCTGCGGGTGAGATGGGTGGCGGAGCCGTCGCCCGGGTTCTCCATGGTGGCGATGCCGAAGTCGGTGAGGACGACCCGGCCGGAGCTGTCGAGCAGGATGTTGCCCGGCTTGACGTCGCGGTGCAGCACACCGACCCGGTGGGCGGCGGCGAGCGCGTCCATGACCTTGGCGCCGATGGCGGCCGCCTCACGCGGGTCGAGGAGGCCCCGGTCGTTCAGGACGTCGTCCAGGGACGGCCCGTCGACCAGCTCCATGACGATCAGCGGGCGTCCGTCGACCTCGGCCACGTCGTGCACGGCGACGACTCCGGGGTGCCGGACGCGGGCGGCGGCACGAGCCTCGCGCTGCATCCTGAGGCCCAGGTCGGCCAGTTCGGGCGCGCCCGCGTCCGTGTAGGTGCGCAGTTCCTTGAGGGCGACCTCGCGGTGGAGCACCTCGTCCAGGGCCCGCCAGACGACGCCCATGCCGCCGCGTCCCAGCTGCTCCACGACCCGGTACCGCCCGGCGAGAATGCGCCCGGCACCGTCCGCCTGTTCGTTCGCCCCCGAAGACACCCGCGCCCCGTTCCTGTGACACACCATGAGTGGCGTACAGCCTAAGCCGTGCCAGGGGACGCTCCGGACCAGCGGCAACGGCTGTCACAGGACCACTACTTACTCCGCTGCCGACCCACCCGCCTCGTGGCCGGAGAGCGTCAGATCCGCCCGCCGGGGCGCCGCGAAGCCCTCCAGGCCGGCACGGGTCAGGCCGGTCGCCTCGGACACCTCGTCGATGTCGAGGGCGCCACAGTCGAGGCCGCGCAGCAGATAGCCGCTGAGGGCCTTGGCCGTGGCGGGCTCGTCCATCACGTCGCCGCCGACGCGGCCCGCGTACCGGGACAGGCGGGCGGCGGCCTGTTCGTAGCCCTCGCGGTAGAAGGCGAAGACGGCCGCGTAGCGGGTGGGGATGTGGCCGGGGTGCATGTCCCAGCCCTGGTAGTAGGCGCGGGCGAGGGCGCGGCGGGTGAGGCCGTAGTGCAGGCGCCAGGCGTCGTGCACCTTCGGCGTCGGGCCGACCGGCAGGACGTTGGTGGAGCCGTCCGAGACGCGTACGCCGGTGCCGGCCGCCGCGACCTGCATGATCGCCTTGGCGTGGTCGGCGGCGGGGTGGTCGCTGGCCTGGTGGGCCGCGGAGACACCGAGGCAGGCGCTGTAGTCGAAGGTGCCGTAGTGCAGGCCGGTGGCGCGGCCCTCGGCGGCGTCGATCATGCGGGCGACGGTGGCGGTGCCGTCGGCGGCGAGGATGGACTGGCTGGTCTCGATCTGGATCTCGAAGCCGATCCGGCCGGGCTCCAGCCCTCGTGCCTTCTCGAAGGCTTCGAGGAGCCGCACCATGGCGGTGACCTGCTCGGCGTAGGTGACCTTGGGCAGGGTCAGGACGAGCCCGTCGGGCAGGCCGCCGGCCTCCAGGAGCCCGGTGAGGAAGATGTCGAGGGTGCGGATGCCCCGGTCGCGTACCGGCGCCTCCATGCACTTCATCCGGATCCCCATGTACGGAGCGGCCGTGCCCTTCGCGTACGCCTCGGCGATCAGCCGGGCGGCGCGGGCGGCGGCCTCGTCCTCCTCGGCGTCGGGGCGAGGCCCGTAGCCGTCCTCGAAGTCGACGCGCAGGTCCTCGATCGGCTCGCGCTCCAGCTTGGCCCGGACGCGGTCGTAGACGGGCCCGGCGAGGTCGTCACCCAGGCCGAGGACGGCGGCGAAGGAGGCGGCGTCGGGGGCGTGCTCGTCGAGGGCGGCGAGGGCGCGGTCGCCCCAGGCACGGATCGTGTCGGCGGCGAAGACGTCGCCGGGGACGTAGACGGTGTGCACGGGCTGGCGGGTGCCCGGGTCGCCCGGGTAGCGGCGTTCCAGCTCCGCGTCGACGGGGGCGAGGGAGGCGCTGATCTCCTCGCTGACGGCGCCCGCGAGACTCGTCACCACGTTCTCCTGCCGGCCCTGCCCCATTCCACGCCCTCCATCGTCCGCAATAATTCCGTCATACGGAATCAACAATCCGCATAACGAAGCTATCCGCCGGTCTTCCTCCCGGTCAACACCGTCTCGAAGTGCGATTCCCCATGTCCTTCCCCTGATCACTGCCGACCCGGCCATTTCTTCCGTATTCAGTAGGCAAGGTTCATCCTGACTCCCCAGGGGAGGAGATCGCGTGCCGAAAGAGGTCGGAGTGACGCGCCGCCAAGGACTCAGGTCCGCGGCGGCCGCCGCCATCGCCGTGCCGCTGCTGACCACGGCGGGCTCGTCGCAGCCCGCGTCCGTCGGCGAGTACGCGGGCGCCCTGAACGTGATGACGTTCAACGTGCGCTTCGCGACCGTCGTGGACAAGACACCGCGCTGGGCCGTGCGCCGCCCGGTGATGCGGGAGCTGCTGCGCCGCGAGCGACCGCATGTCATCGGCACGCAGGAGGGGCTCTACCAGCAGCTGCGCATGATCGAGAAGGATCTCGGCGGGCACTACGACTGGATCGGCACCGGCCGAGGGGGCGGCAGCAAGGACGAGTTCATGGCGATCTTCTACGACACCCGCAGACTCGACCCGATCGAGTTCGATCACTTCTGGCTGTCGGACACCCCGTACACGATCGCGTCCAATACCTGGGACGCGGACTGGCTGCGCATGGTGACCTGGGTCAGATTCGCCGATCTCGCCGACGGGGGGCGGGAGTTCTACGTCCTCAACACCCACCTGGACAGCGTCAGCCAGTACGCCCGGGAGCGTTCGGCGGGGCTCATCGGCGAGACGATGGCCGGATGGGACCCCTCGGCACCGGTCATCGTCACCGGCGACTTCAACGCGGCCGCCCACGACAACCGGGTGTACGACCTGATGCTGAAGAACGGGCTCGTGGACGCCTGGGACGCCGCGGCCTCGCGCAGCCCGGCGTACGGGACCTACCACGGCTACCGGGCGCTCAAGCCCGACGGCCGGCGCATCGACTGGATCCTCACCTCGCCCGGGGTGACCACGCACTGGGCGGCGATGAACACCTTCTCCAGGGACGGGATGTACCCGAGCGACCATCTGCCGGTGCAGGCCTCGCTGACCCTGGGATGAGCCGAGGCCCCCGTGACCGTTCGCGCGGTCGCGGGGGCCTCGGAGACTCGGAGGATCAGCCCTTGCGGGCCTTGATCTCCTCGGTGAGCTGGGGGACGACGTCGAAGAGGTCGCCGACGACGCCGTAGTCGACGAGGTCGAAGATCGGGGCCTCGGCGTCCTTGTTGACGGCCACGATCGTCTTCGAGGTCTGCATACCGGCCCGGTGCTGGATGGCGCCGGAGATGCCGGAGGCGATGTACAGCTGCGGGGATACGGACTTGCCGGTCTGGCCGACCTGGTTGGTGTGCGGGTACCAGCCCGCGTCCACCGCCGCACGCGAGGCGCCGACGGCCGCGCCGAGGGAGTCGGCGAGGGCCTCGATGATCGCGAAGTTCTCCGCGCCGTTGACGCCACGGCCACCGGAGACCACGATCGCGGCCTCGGTCAGCTCCGGACGCCCGGTCGACTCACGCGGGGTACGGCCGGTGACCTTGGTCCCGGTGGCCTGGGCGGAGAAGGTCACGTCCAGGGCCTCGACCGCGCCGGCGGCCGGGGCGGCCTCCACGGCGGCGGAGTTGGGCTTGACGGTGATGACCGGCGTGCCCTTGGAGACGCGGGACTTGGTGGTGAAGGAGGCGGCGAACACCGACTGGGTGGCCACCGGGCCCTCGTCGCCGGCCTCCAGGTCGACGGCGTCGGTGATGATGCCGGAGCCGATCCGCAGCGCGAGGCGGGCGGCGATCTCCTTGGCCTCGGCGGAGGAGGACACCAGCACCGCGGCCGGGGAGACGGCGGCGACGGCGGCCTGCAGCGCGTCGACCTTCGGTACGACCAGGTAGTCGGCGTACTCGGCGGCCTCGTGGGTGAGCACACGGGTCGCGCCGTGCTCGGCGAGGACGGCGGCGGTGTCGGCGGCACCCGCACCGAGCGCGACGGCGACCGGCTCGCCGATACGGCGGGCCAGGGTCAGCAGCTCCAGGGTGGGCTTGCGGACGGCACCGTCCGCGTGGTCGACGTAGACGAGAACTTCAGCCATGGGATTTGCTCTCCTGCTTGCGAAAGGATGAGGGGCGGTCGGCGACTGCGGAGCCTTAGATGAACTTCTGGCCCGCGAGGAACTCGGCGAGCTGCTTGCCGCCCTCGCCCTCGTCCTTGACGATCGTGCCCGCGGTACGGGCCGGACGCTCGGCCGCGCCGTCCACGACGGTGTACGCACCCTCCAGGCCGACCTCCTCGGCCTCGATGTCCAGGTCGGACAGGTCCCAGGACTGAACCGGCTTCTTCTTCGCCGCCATGATGCCCTTGAAAGAGGGGTAACGCGCCTCGCCCGACTGGTCGGTGACCGACACCACGGCCGGCAGGGACGCCTCCAGCTGCTCGGAAGCGGCGTCCCCGTCACGGCGGCCCTTGACCGTCCCGTCCTCGACCGAGACCTCGGACAGCAGGGTCACCTGCGGCACGCCCAGACGCTCCGCGAGCAGCGCCGGCACGACGCCCATGGTGCCGTCGGTGGACGCCATACCGGAGATCACCAGGTCGTAGCCGGCCTTCTCGATCGCCTTCGCCAGCACCAGCGAGGTACCAATGGCGTCCGTGCCGTGCACGTCGTCGTCCTCGACGTGGATCGCCTTGTCCGCACCCATCGACAGCGCCTTGCGCAGCGCGTCCTTGGCGTCCTCCGGACCCACCGTCAGGACCGTGACCTCGACATCGTCATCGGAGTTCTCCGAGATCTGCAACGCCTGCTCGACCGCGTACTCGTCCAGCTCGGAGAGCAGGCCGTCCACGTCGTCACGGTCGACGGTCAGGTCATCGGCGAAGTGCCGGTCGCCAGTGGCGTCGGGCACGTACTTCACAGTGACAACGATCCTCAAGCTCACGCCGGCTCTCCTACTGCATCGTCATTTCTGGGCTGCCTTCTTGCAGGCAGCATAGGCGCCTGAAGCGGCCGATCCCGATCGGGGCGACCCGCGCTCCGGTCGAAATATTACTCGCCAGTACGACACCTACGTTCCCGCATTCCGTGCCCGCTAAGCAAGCGCTTTGAACTGTGAGTTAGGCAACCCTGTGTAATCGTCCCGGAATCAGTCTCGCAGACCGCTGAAGCGACCCTGGTGGTACAGCAGCGGCCTCCCGGCGCCCGACGGGTCGCCCACGACCACCTCGGCGAGGACGATGCGGTGATCACCGGCCGGCACACGCGCCACCACCCGGCAGACCAGCCAGGCGAGCACGTCGTCGAGGACGGGAACTCCCTCCGGGCCGCTACGCCATCCGGTGGGCGCCCCGAACCGGTCGGCACCGCTGCGGGCGAAGGTGGCGGCCAGCTCCCGCTGGTGCTCCCCGAGTATGTGGACGCCCACGTGCTCCGCCGCGGAGATCGCCGGCCAGCTGGAGGCGCCGGTACCGATGCCGAACGAGAGCAGCGGGGGCTCGGCGGAGACCGAGGTGAGCGAGGTGGCGGTGAAGCCGACCGGGCCGGTGGCGTCCTGCGCGGTGATCACGGCGACGCCGGCGGCGTGCCGACGGAACACGGAGCGCAGGAGATCGGGGGAGGCGAGCTGGGGCGAACCGAGGCCGGAGATGGCCGTCATGGAGTTGTCCTTCTGCTGGAGTCGACGAGCTGGTCCGTTACTGCTCAGGATCCCGGACAGCGCGAACTCGCCGTGCGGACCAGGTCCACATGGACACGCTCGAAGAGAAGGAGTTCTCGGGGCACGGGGTCAGGCTGACGACAGGTGAGCCGCACAGTCAAGTGCGTTCCGACATGCGGTTTCACACGGCCTCGCCGAGGGCAGCGATCACATCCGCCTTGCGCGGCTGCCCGGTGGCCCTCCGTACGATGCGGCCGTCCGCGTCGAGGACGAGCACGGTCGGCGTCTTGAGGATGTCGAGGCGGCGTACGAGGTCGAGGTGTTCCTCGGCGTCGATCTCGACGTGGGAGACGCCGGGGACCATTCCGGCCACTTCGGTGAGCACCCGGCGGGTCGCCCGGCAGGGGGCGCAGAAGGCGCTGGAGAACTGGACGAGCGTGGCCCGTTCGCCGAGCGCCTCCCCCAATTCCGCCGCGCCCAGCCGCTTGTCGCCGTCCCGCCCGCGCACCCTGACCCTCCCGCTCCGCCGCCGATGCAGCACTCCGTAGGCGCTCGCCAGCGCGAGCACCAGCCCACACACCACAAGTCCGGTCACAGCGTGCTTCAGCGTTCACGAGACTGCAAAGATTCCCGGCTCCCCACGGAGATTGGCCTGCGGAATGCTTGACGCATGGACATCGATGTGAGGGGCCCGCGCTTCGGGGCGGCCGTGACGACCGTGGTGCTGGCGGTCGCGCTGATCACCGGCAGCGGCCAACTGCTGGGTTGGCAGACGTTCGTGTTCGCGCTGGGCGCGGCGGGCGGGGTCGGGTATTCGCCGTACGGCTGGGTCTTCCGCACGCTGGTGCGGCCCCGGATCGGGCCGCCCACGGAGTTCGAGGCGCCGGAGCCGCCGCGGTTCGCGCAGGCGGTCGGGCTGGCCTTCGCGGCGGCGGGCCTGGTCGGCTTCACGGCGGGGCCCGAGTGGCTGGGCATGGCGGCCACCGGCGCGGCGCTCGCGGCGGCTTTCCTGAACGCGGTGTTCGGGTACTGCCTGGGGTGCGAGATGTACCTGCTCGTCCGCCGGGTGACCGTACGCACGGAGTAAAGGCCAGGTGAAGTTCCGCAGTCGCTCATGTGGCCGACGTGACGAGAATCTCGCGCCCGGCCTGCGCCAGGGCTGGCTACTCGTGCGTTCTTGGGGCACGATCTGCGAGATGCCGTAAACCTACGGCTGCGTAACTTCCCGCCGGGAGCCCCCTTTCCCCGGCAGAGAGAAGGGTCCACTCCGCCCATGGCAGAGCTTGTCTACCGTCCCGCGGTCGGTCTCGCCCAAACCCTGTTCAAGGTGTGGGACCTGAAGATCGACTGCAAGGGTTCGGAGAACATCCCGCGCCAGGGCGGCGCCGTGCTGGTGAGCAATCACATCAGCTACCTGGACTTCATCTTCGACGGCCTGGCGGCGCTCCCGCAGAAGCGTCTGGTGCGCTTCATGGCCAAGGAGTCCGTGTTCCGGCACAAGATCTCCGGTCCGCTGATGCGCAACATGCGGCACATCCCGGTGGACCGCAAGCAGGGTGAGGCGGCCTACGCGCACGCGCTGGACTCGCTGCGCTCCGGCGAGATCATCGGCGTCTTCCCCGAGGCCACCATCTCGCAGTCGTTCACCCTGAAGAGCTTCAAGTCAGGTGCCGCGCGGCTGGCCCAGGAGGCGGGCGTCCCGCTGATCCCGATGGCCGTGTGGGGCACGCAGCGGCTGTGGACCAAGGGCCACCCGCGCAACTTCAAGCGCAGCCACATCCCGATCACCATCCGGGTCGGCGAGGCCATAGAGGCCTCCAAGGACAAGTACGCGGGCGCCATCACGCGCCAACTCCGCGAGCGTGTCCAGGAGTTGCTGGAGGCCGCCCAGCGCGCCTACCCCGTCCGCCCCAAGGGCCCGGACGACACCTGGTGGATGCCCGCCCACCTCGGCGGCACGGCCCCGACCCCGGAACAGGTCCGCGAGGCCGAGGCCCGCTGATCCACCCTCAGAGCGCCACTGGGAGCGTCTTCCAGAGGTACGGCCGGTCCGGGGCGGCCTGGAGGGCGCCGAGCACGGCCGGGTGCGGTTCGGCGTACAGGGCCGGGTAGTCCAGCTCGTCCGCCTTCGGGTCGGGCACCCAGGCCAGTCGCTCCCCCGTCAGGGAGAACTGGGCGTCGACGCCCGGTTTGTTGCCCCGGGGGTCCTGGCGGTGCCAGTGGCCGTTGAAGCGCACGGCGACCAGGCCGTGGACGGCGTGTCCGTCGCCGTCGTCGTGCGCCAGCCGCTGGTAGCAGAGCGCTGTGGGGATGTCCTCGGCGCGCAGCAGCGCCGCCAGCGCGTGGGCCTTGGCGTAGCAGATGCCGGTGCCCTGCTCCAGGACGTCGGAGGCGCGCCAGGTGACGCGCGGATCACCGGTGTCCTGCGAGTGCGGGATGGTGTCGCGGACGTATTCGAAGGCCACCCTTGCATAGTCATACGAGTCCACGGCCCCCTTGGCGAGATGCGCGGCCGTCTCGCGCACCCGGGGGTGGTGATGGTCGATGACCTCGTCGGCGGCCAGGTACGCGGACAGGTCAGAGTTTCGCTGAATCAGCTCCATGCCCGTGGAGCATAGGAAAACGATCACCCGAGAGTCAATGACTTTTCGGGTGATCGTATATTTATGCATCCGTCAGCGTGCCATCTCCTCCTTGAGCGCCGCCACGAACCCGTCCACGTCCTCCTCGGTCGTGTCGTAGGAGCACATCCAGCGGACGTCGCCGGCGGCCTCGTCCCAGAAGTAGAAGCGGTAGCGCTTCTGGAGGCGTTCGCTCACGTCGTGCGGCAGGCGGGCGAAGACGGCGTTGGCCCGCACCGGGTACAGGATCTCGACGCCGTGGACCGCGCGGACGCCCTCGGCGAGCCGCTGGGCCATCTCGTTGGAGTGGCGGGCGTTGCGCAGCCAGAGGTCCTTCGACAGCAGGGCCTCCAACTGCACCGACACGAAACGCATCTTGGAGGCGAGCTGCATGGACAGCTTGCGCAGGTGCTTCATGTGGCGGACGGCGTCCTGGTTGATGACGACGACGGCCTCGCCGAACATCGCGCCGTTCTTGGTGCCGCCCAGGGAGAGCAGGTCGACGCCGACCGCGTTGGTGAACGTCCGCATCGGGACGTTCAGGGAGGCGGCGGCGTTCGCTATCCGGGAGCCGTCCAGATGCACCTTCATGCCGTGCGCGTGGGCGTGGTCGCAGATCGCGCGGATCTCCTCGGGCGTGTACAGGGTGCCGAGTTCGGTGCTCTGGGTGATCGAGACGACCTGGGGCATCGCCCGGTGCTCGTCGTCCCAGCCGTAGGCCTGCCGGTCGATCAGCTCGGGGGTGAGCTTGCCGTCCGGTGTGGGCACGGTGAGCAGCTTCAGCCCTCCGACCCGTTCCGGCGCCCCGCACTCGTCGACGTGGATGTGCGCGCTCTCGGCGCAGATCACCGCGCCCCAGCGGTCGGTGACCGCCTGGAGCGCGACGACGTTGGCGCCGGTGCCGTTGAAGACGGGGAACGCCTCGGCGGTGGCGCCGAAGTGGCTGCGCACGATCCGCTGGAGGTTCTCCGTGTACTCGTCCTCGCCGTACGAGACCTGGTGCCCGCCGTTGGCCAGGGCGAGGGCGGCGAGCACCTCCGGGTGGACCCCCGCGTAGTTGTCGCTCGCGAAACCGCGGACCTCCGGGTCGTGATGACGGCGGGCGTCGGTCTTGGGAGGGTTCACGGCTTGTCGGTCAGCCACAGACGGTTTCCGTTCACTTCGGCGGCGGGCTTCTCCCAGACGCCGACGATGGCCTCGGCCAGGTCCTTGACGTCGGTGAAGCCGGCGAACTTCGCGTTGGGGCGGTCGGCGCGCATGGCGTCGTGCACCAACGCCTTCACGACCAGGATGGCAGCCGCCGAGGTGGGCCCGTCCGGCCCCCCGGCCTTGCGGAAGTAGTCGGCCGTGGCCAGCGTCCACGCCTCGGCGGCGGCCTTGGCGGCGGCGTAGGCGGCGTTGCCCGCGGTGGGCTTGCTGGCGCCGGCCGCGCTGATCAGGAGGTACCGTCCGCGCTCGCTGCGCTGCAGGGCCTCGTGGAAGGCGAGGGAGGTGTGCTGCACGGTGCGGATGAGCAGCATCTCCAGGAAGTCCCAGTCGTCGAGGCTGGTCCTGGTGAAGGTCTCGCTGCCGCGCCAGCCGCCGACGAGGTGGACGAGCCCGTCGACCCGGCCGAAGTCCTTCTCGACGCGGGTGGCCCAGTCGCGGGTGGACTTGAGGTCGAGCAGGTCGACCGTGTCGCCGACGACGGTGGCGCCGCCGTGCGCGTAGCGGGCCGCGTCCACGGCCTCGGAGAGCCGCTCGGGGTCGTTGTCGGAGCCGACGACGATCGCGCCCGCGTCGGCGAGCCGCAGCAGCGTCGCCCGGCCGGCGGGCCCGCCCGCGCCCGCCACCGCGATCACCGCGCCGCTCAGTGCACCGTTGCCGTTCTGCATGGTCTTCGCCTCCTGAGCAGCGACTGTCACGTCTGCGAATCGGGCACTCACGCGGCGGCCCGCTCGGCGTTCGCCGCGGTGATGCCCTTGGTGGAGGCGATCACGGTCTTCAGCTTCTTGGCGAGCGCCTCATAGAACATGCTGAGCGGAAACTCGTCCGGAAGCACGTCGTCGACGAGCTTTCGCGGCGGCTGCGTCAGATCCAGGGCGTCCGGGCCCTTGGCCCAGCGGGAGCCGGGGTGCGGGGCGAGGTAGTCGGCGACCAGCTCGTACCCGGCGAACCAGTGGACGAGTTTCGGGCGGTCGATGCCGTCGCGGTAGAGCTGCTCGATGTCGGCGCAGAGCTCGTTGGTGACCTGCGGGGCGCGCTGCCAGTCGATGTGCAGCTTGTTGTCGGTCCAGCGGACGACGTCGTGCTTGTGCAGGTAGGCGAAGAGAAGCTGCCCGCCGAGACCGTCGTAGTTGCGGACCCGCTCGCCGGTGACGGGGAAGCGGAACATGCGGTCGAAGAGCACGGCGTACTGCACGTCACGGGCCTGCGGGACGCCGTCCGCCTCCAGGTTCACGGCCTCCTTGAAGGCGGTGAGGTCGCAGCGCAGCTCTTCGAGCCCGTACATCCAGAACGGCTGGCGCTGCTTGATCATGAAGGGGTCGAAGGGCAGGTCACCGTGGCTGTGGGTGCGGTCGTGGACCATGTCCCACAGGACGAAGGCCTCCTCGCAACGCTTCTGGTCGTGGACCATCGCGGCGACGTCCTCGGGCAGGTCGAGGCCGAGGATGTCGACGGCGGCCTCGGTGACGCGCCGGAAGCGGGCGGCCTCGCGGTCGCAGAAGATGCCGCCCCAGGAGAAGCGGGCCGGGGCCTCCCGCACGGCGATGGTCTCCGGGAAGAGGACGGCCGAGTTGGTGTCGTAGCCGGCGGTGAAGTCCTCGAAGGTGATGCCGCAGAACAGCGGGTTGTCGTAGCGGGTGCGCTCCAGCTCGGCCAGCCAGTCGGGCCAGACCATGCGCAGCACGACCGCTTCGAGGTTGCGGTCGGGGTTGCCGTTCTGCGTGTACATCGGGAAGACGACCAGGTGCTGGAGGCCGTCCGCACGGTTGGCGGCAGGCTGGAAGGCCAGCAGAGAGTCGAGGAAGTCGGGCACCTTGAAGCCGTCGTCCGCCCAGCGCCGCAGGTCCTTGACGAGCGTCTCGTGGTACGCGGCGTCGTGCGGCAACAGCGGGGAGAGCGCCTGGACGGCCGTCATGACGTCCTGGACGGCCAGTTCGGCGTCGGCCGGATCGGGGGCGTGCTCGGCGTCGAAATCGATGGAGCCGTCCTTGGACTGCCATGGCCGGATCCGCTCCACGGCATCCTTGAGCACGGGCCAGGCCGGGTGCTCCACCACCCTACCTACCGGAGGAACTCCACCCTCCGCAGCCATCTGCACAAGAATTTCCGTCATGACCCATCCTCCACGGGAGAACCTTTCGTAGGGACACCGTATGTAGCGGAGGCTCTCCCCCGCAAGACCGATCTTGACCGCTCCCGCCGGAAATCCTCCCGCCACCCCCTCTACCTAACCGAGGAATCTCCTGCCACACGCGTCATGCATCACAATTCATGCACCCCGGCCTCCGTGGTGGGTCACCGGGGTCAACGCGTGCCGGACTCGCCCACTCAGGGATGACCCGATCCGTACGGGACGGGCGCGGAAACGGTCCTGTTCTCCGATGTGGCACGGCAGGACACGGCTCGAAAGGGCTCGTGCACGTACGGATGCATCGCACGGCGGGAGGACTACGCTGCGCCCAGCCGCGTGCCGCCCCTCCCCCGGACACGCGACCCGAGCCGCCGTCGACGGAAGCGAGTCAACCTTGAACTTCCTCACCATCGGTCACCGCGGAGTCATGGGCGTCGAGCCCGAGAACACCCTCCGTTCCTTCGTCGCCGCCGATCGCGCGGGCCTCGACGTCATCGAACTCGATCTGCATCTGAGCAAGGACGGCGCGCTCGTCGTCATGCACGACGCGGACGTGGACCGGACGACGGACGGCACGGGCCCGATCGCCGACAAGACCCTCGCCGAGCTGCGCGCCCTGGACGCGGGCCGCGGCGAGCGCATCCCCACCTTCGAGGAGGTCCTGGACGCGGTACGGGCACCGCTCCAGGCCGAGATCAAGGACACGGCAGCGGCCCGCGCCCTCGCCGAGGTCATGCACCGGCGCGACCTGGTGGGACGGGTCGAGGTGCTGTCGTTCCACGACCAGGCGGTCGCCGAGATCGCCCGGCTCGTGCCGGGCGTCCGCACGGCGCTGGTCGCCAGCCGCTACGGAACCGACGTCGTGGACCGTGCGGTGGCGGTGGGCGCCGCCACCCTCGTGCTGAACATCCGGCGGCTGACGCTGGAGGTCGTCGAGAAGGCCCGCAAGGCGAACCTGCGGATCATCGGCTGGGTGGTGAACACCCAGGACCATCTGCGGCTGGTCCGCGCGCTGCAGCTGGACGGCGCGACGACCGACTACCCGGACATCAAACGCACGGGCCGGTTCACGGCGTAACCCTCAGACGAGTTCCTTGACCAGCAGCTCGAACCGCAGGTCGTCCCTGAGCGGGATGCCGAAGCGCTCGTCGCCGTACGGGAACGGGATCATCCGTCCCGTACGGCGGTAGCCGCGCCGCTCGTACCAGGCGATGAGGTCGTTCCGTACGGAGATCACGGTCATGTGCATCTCCCGGGCGCCCCAGGTCTCGCGCGCGATCCGCTCGGCCTCGGCGATGATCACCTTGCCGAGACCGCCGCCCTGGAGGGCAGGGCTCACCGCGAACATGCCGAAGTAGGCGTGGTCACCCCGGTGTTCGAGCTGGCAGCAGGCGACGACCGTGCCCTCGCGCTCCACGGTGAGCAACCGGCTGTCGGGCGACTTGATGACCTCCAGGACCCCCTCGGGGTCGGTCCGCTGCCCGTCGAGAATCCCCGCCTCCGTGGTCCACCCGACCCTGCTGGACTCCCCGCGGTACGCCGACTCGATCAGCGCGACGAGCACGTCCACATCTCCATCGGCGGCATCTCGGAAGGTCAGGCCGGTGGCGGTGTCCATGGGGGCGCTCCTGACGGCTCATGGTGCGGCGCGAACAGGGAAGAGGGTAACCGCACAAGCGCCCCGAACGGGCGCGGGATCCGGCGCTCCCGGCGGAGCGCCTACGCTCGACACATGGTGCACGTACTCAGCAGCCGGACCCTGCTCCGCCCCACCGACCCCGAGCGCAGCCGCACCTTCTACGGCGAGAAGCTGGGGCTTCCCGTCTACCGGGAGTTCGGTACGGGCGACCACCGGGGCGTCGTGTACTTCCTCGGCGGCGGTTTCCTGGAGGTCGCCGGCCGCTCGGAGACGCCCCCGTCGCCCGCGCTGAAGCTGTGGCTGCAGGTGGCGGACGTGACGGCGGCGCACGAGGAGCTGCTGGCGGCCGGGGTTGAGGTGCGGCGGCCTCCCGTGCGGGAACCGTGGGGGCTGATCGAGATGTGGATCGCCGACCCGGACGGCACGGAGATCGTGCTGGTGGAGATCCCGGCGGACCACCCGCTGCGCTACCGGCCGGGCATCTGACGCGCCGCACCCCCGGTGGCCGGGGCCGGGGCGCGGGCATAGCGTGCTGGAAGGGGACTCCCGTGCCCGATTCCCTCTCGATCCCGACCCGATCCCCTCTCGATCCCCCCGATTCCCTCCCGATCCCCACCCGGAAGGAACGCCATGAAGCTCGACGAGCCGGTGACCGGCGGGCCCTGCTGGACCGAGCTGGGGACCAGCGATCTTGAGGCGGCCAAGCGGTTCTACACCGAGCTGTTCGGCTGGCGTCCGGAGACCGATCCGCGCCAGGAGGCCGGCGGTTACAGCATCGCGCACCTCGGTGACGCGGCGGTCGCCGCCCTCACGCCGCTGTACCAGGAGTCGCAGCCGGTGGCTTGGAACGTGTCGTTCGCGGTGAGCGACGCGGACGCGACGGCACGGGCGGTACGTGCGGCCGGCGGGACCGTCGTCCTGGATCCGATGGACGTCTTCGACATCGGGCGGTTCGCGGTGGCGCTCGACCCGGGCGGCGCGGCCTTCCAGCTGTGGCAGGCCCGCTCCTTCCCCGGTGCCGGGCTGTTCAACGCGCCGGGCGCGCTCGGCTGGGTGGAACTGCTGACCCGCGTGCCCGAGCAGGCGAAGGCCTTCTACACGACGGTGTTCGGCTGGAGCGTGACCGTCGGCGGGCCCTACACGCAGTGGGGCATCGAAGGCGCCGACTTCGGCGGCATGATCACCATGGACGAGAAGTTCCCGCACGAGGTGCCCTCGCACTGGCTGCCGTACTTCGCCGTCGAGGACGTCGACGACACGGCCCGGATCGCCGCCGAGGCGGGCGGCTCCCTCCTCATGGAGCCCACCTCGGTGCCGGAGGGCCCGCGCATCGCGGTGCTGCGGGACCCCCAAGGAGCCGTGTTCGGCGTGTACTTGGCGGGTGAGGAGGGTTGACGCCGGTCGGTCCCGCTTGCGTTGAAGCGCGCTCCACTTCCTAGCGTCGTACCCACGAACCGCTCGGAGGGGATGCAGAGGCGAGCCTGGAACTGCTGCGCACCGACCGGCTAGACGTGCCGTGGAAAGGTGCTCTGTGTCGGGGTGTCGGACTGGCCGGCGTGGGAGATCGCGCAGGCCAACACCCTGGCCGAGCTGCGGGGTTGGACGGCGTTCGCGGGCTCGCAGCTGCGCTACAACCTGCTGGAGCGCACCCCGGAGGGGCGGGTGGGCCCGGCACTGCGCAGCGGGGCGTCCTCGGCCTGCTGGAGGAGAGCGGCACAGCGGTTGACGGGCCGATGATCTCCATCGGGGCGGTGTCGAGACCGGGGTGCACCGTCTGCCACTGGCGCACCACCTTGGCGACCGTGTCCCCGAGAGCCGCGCCGCTCCCCGCCGCCCGCCCGTTGCCTGCCGTCATGCCGGCGCGTTGCCACGACGAGGGTCGAGGGGCAGCCGGTGTCTGCCTCGCTGTGGCGCCCGTCTGCGTGGCGCACTCCCGCGCGCTCCCCCGCGTACACCCTTGCGCTCGTATGCGCGCCATGGGGCACGGGCATGCCCTGACCGACTGTCCGACCTCACTCTCAGCACTGACCGACGTCGTCGAACGGGGAGGTGCGTGATGCACGGACCGGTATCGGCCGGCTGGCTGCTGGTCGCGCTGTGCGCGGTGACCGGGGGCTACTGCCTGCTGCGGATGCGCAGCGCCGTCGAGGAGCAGCGCCGGGCCGCGGGCGGTGAGGCGTTGATGGGGTTCGGCATGGCCGCGATGGCCGTGCCGGCGGCGGCCGTGGCGCCGCCGCGCTGGGCGTGGCTCGCCTACACGTTCGTGTTCGGCGCGGCGGCGCTGCGCGCGCTGTGGTCGGCCCGCACGAGTCGGCACCATCTGCATCACTCGGTGGGAGCGCTGGCGATGGTCTACATGGCCGCGGTGATGGTCGCGTCGCCGGGGGGCGGCCATGGCGGCGCGGGCCAGCCCCTGGTGACCGGGGTGCTCCTGGTGTACTTCGCCGGCTACGTGGTGTGGGCCGGCGTCCGGCTCATGCCCGTACCGGCGGCGGTGGGGGCTCGGGTGCCGGTGTCGTCGGCGACCGGCTGGGGGGACCGGCCGGAGCTGGCACGTGCCTGCCGGCTGTCCATGGGCATCGGGATGCTGGCCATGCTGCTGACGGTCTGACCGTCCCGGACGGCCGCGGCCGCGCGGCGGCGGGTGGTGCCGGCCGGGGGCTACGGGCGACGGGCGGTGCCGGTCGTGGGCCGTATGTGATCGTGGTCTGTGTCACTTCGGTGACTCGGCCCGTGTCGCCGCGGCCCGCCCCGCTCATAGGCTGCGCCTCATGATGGTCCCCGCGGCGTTGTTGCTGCTCGGCGCGCTGATCGCCGTCGTCGCCCCGCGGCTGCTCGCCCGGGCCGACTGGCCGGACCGCGAACCGGTGGTCGCCCTGTGGGCGTGGCAGTGCGTCGTGGCCGCGGTGCTGCTGTGCTGTGCGCTGGCGATGGCCCTGAGCGCGGCCGCCGCCTGGACGGCGGTGCGCGGGCGGGTGTTCGCGCCCGCGCCGGAGGGCGTCGTGGAGGCGTACGCGCTGGGCACCGGGGGCTCCTGGGCCGTGGGCACCGCCGTGGCGCTGGCGGGCGGCGGGCTGTGGACCGGGGCGATGCTGGTCCGCGAGGTCGTCCGGGCGCGGCGGCAACGGCGGCGGCAGCGGGCCGAAATCCGGCTGCGGGCACCGCGGTTGCCCGGCGAGGAGCCGGCCGGCGAGAGGCTCGTGGTGGTGGAGGGCGAGCGGCCGGACGCCTGGTGGCTGCCCGGGCCGGCGCCTCGACTGGTCATCACCACGGCCGCGTTGCGCCGGCTGGAGGGGCGGCAGGTGGACGCGGTGGTCGCGCATGAGCAGGGGCACGCGCGGGCGCGTCACCACTGGCTGCTGCGCTGTTCGGCGGCGCTGGCAGGTGGCTTCCCCCGGGTGCCGGTGTTCGCCGCGTTCCGCGGCGAGATGCACCGACTGGTCGAACTCGCCGCCGACGACACGGCCTCGCGCCGCCACGGCCGTCTCACCATCGCCCTCGCGCTCGTCGGCCTCAACGAGGACCGGGGGGTGTTCGGGCCCTGTCCGACCCCCGAGGACCATGTGCCGCAGCGGGTCGACCGGCTGCTGGCTCCCCCGGAGCGGCTCACGCCTGCCCGGCGGCTTCGGCTGACCGCGTGCGCGGCCCTGGTACCGGTCGTGCCGGTCCTGGTGGCTTTCGTCCCGGCCTTGCGGGCACTCGGTTCTTCGTGACATGGCAAAGAAGGGATCAAGAGCGGACCAAGAACAACGCGCGACGCGGAGAGTTTGCTCCGGTCGCGGGGCGTGACAGTGATCTCACGCCTCGATGTTGGCCCGAGGCCCCGGGAGTCGGCCAGGATCGCTGTATGCACACCCCCACCGTCGACTCGCCGCCCCACCGGCCGTCGACCCACCGCACCGCCCGCGTCGCCGCGGCCTTCGCGGCGCCCTCCGTCCTGCTGCTCGTCCTGGTCGCGCTGGCCTGGGCGCCCCTGATGTCGCTGGACGAGAGCATCGCGAACACCACACACCGCTGGGCCCTCGGCGAACCGGACGTCACGCACGCGTTCCGCGTCCTGACGGACTGGGTCTGGGACCCGGTGACGATGCGTCTGCTGGCCGCGGGCGCCGCGATCTGGCTGGTGTGGCGCCACCGGGAATGGTGGCTGGCCATCTGGCTGGCGGTCACCTGCGCGGTCGGCACGGCGGTCCAGCAGGGGCTGAAGGCGGCCGTCGGCCGGGAGCGGCCGGCGTGGCCCGACCCCGTCGACTCCGCCCACTACGCCGCGTTCCCCTCGGGCCACGCCATGACCGCCACGGTCGTCCTCGGTCTGCTGCTCTGGCTTCTCCGGCTGTACGGCGCCGGCCGCGCCGTCATGCGCGCAGCTCTGGTGGTGGCCGCGGTCTCCGTCGTCGGCGTCGGTCTCACCCGGATCTGGCTGGGCGTGCACTGGGCGTCGGACGTGGTGGGCGGCTGGCTCCTGGGCGGTCTGACCATCGCGTTGGCGGTGCTGACGTACGAGAAATGGCGCGCCGCGACACGCACTTGACCGGGTACGGGCGGGCACGAAGGATCTACGGCATGACGATCAAAGGCGTGCTGTTCGACTTCTCCGGCACCCTCTTCCGCGCCGAGTCCACCGAGTCCTGGCTCCGCGCGGGCCTGACCGAGGCCGGGCTCGTCCTGTCCGAGCCGGAGTTGGCCCGTACGGCCGAGGCCCTGGAGCGCGCGGGCGCGCTGCCGGGCGGAGCGCCCCCGGCCGAGCCGCCCACGGGCGAGCTGGGTGAGCTGTGGGCGGTGCGGGACCGGAGCGCCGAGCAGCACCGGGCCGCGTACACGGGGCTCTCCCGTCGGGTGACGCTCCCGGACGCGGCGCTCCACGACGCGCTGTACGACCGCCATATGACGCCGCTCGCCTGGAGCCCCTACCCGGACGCCGCCGAAGTCCTCGCCGCCCTGCGGGAGCGTGGGGTGGCCGTCGGTGTGGTGAGCAACATCGGCTGGGATCTGCGGCCGGTGTTCCGCGCGCACGGCCTCGATCCGTTCGTCGGCGCGTACGTGCTGTCGTACGAGCACGGCATCCAGAAGCCGGACCCGCGGCTGTTCGCCCTGGCCTGCGAGGCACTCGGTGTCGACGCGCGGGACACGCTGATGGTCGGCGACGACCGACGGGCCGACGGCGGGGCGGCGGCTCTGGGCTGCGCGGTGCGCTTCGTGGACCATCTGCCCGCCGCCGAACGGCCGCACGGGCTGCGGCCGGTGCTGGATCTGGTGGGCTGAGGCCGTCAGGCGCGGCCCCGGGCCCGGGGGCCGTGCCGGGTACCCGGGCCCCCGTTCGCCGATCGGCTGTTCGTCGCCGCTGGACGTCCGTCCCGGACCGTCCCCCGTGCGGCCCGGGACGAACAGCGGCCGGGCGGGATCACATAAAGTCGCCGCCCGGAGGCGCTGAGTATAGTTGGCCGACAGCCGGTCGACGCAGGAGTTACAGGATGTCCCCGAGCGGCGCCCCGGTCAATGAACAGGTGCGGCGGCGTTCCGGCACCGACTGCCGCCGGCCACGGTCGAGTTCCACGGGTGTCCCGCCGGTCCCCGAGGGGCCCGGCGGGACGTGCGACAGGGAGTCGTCGCGGTTCTTCTACCAGCCGAAGTAGTCCGGCTGCGTCTGCACGTTGAGTTCACGCAGGTGGACCCACTTGGCCGGGTCGGTCCGCCGGTCGTTGATCTTCAGGACGTCGAAGCCTTTCACCATGTCGTTCGAGTAGATGTAGCCGTTGTAGTAGTACGCCGACCACGCGCCGCCGCCGACGAGGGCGTCGGTGGAGATCGGACCCCGCTCGAAGTAGGCGATCTCCTTGGGCTTCGAGGAGTTGGTGAAGTCCCAGACGGAGACGCCGCCCTGGTACCAGGCCTGGACCATGATGTCCTTGCCCTTGACCGGGATCAGCGAGCCGTTGTGGGCGACGCAGTTCTCGGTGTCCGCCTGGTGGCGGGGGATCTTGTAGTAGCTCTTGAAGACGAGCTTGCGCTGGTCGCCCTTGCCGACGATGTCGTAGATGCCGTCGGCGCCGCGGTTCGGTCCGATCGCCTCGTTGCAGGTCGCCGCGCCGCCGCCGCCCAACTCGTCGGTGAAGACGACCTTGTTCGCCTTCTGGTTGAAGGTGGCGGAGTGCCAGAACGCGAAGTTCACGTTGTCCTGGACCTGGTCGATGACCTTGGGGTTCTCCGGGTCCTTGATGGAGAACAGGATGCCGTCACCCATGCAGGCACCGGCCGCCAGGTCCTTCGAGGGCAGCACCGTGATGTCGTGGCAGCCGGTGGTCTTGGAGACGCCGGGGTTGGTGGGCGAACCCGGGTTGCCGCCGCCGTCCGCGCCCTCACCGGGGAACAGGACGGGGAAGCCCACCACGGCCGCCTTCTCCGGGGACTTGCGCGGCACCTTGATGATGGAGATGCCGTCGTGCGGCGGCTGGCAGTCGGGGAACGCGGCGTTCGGGGAGTACGAGGAGACGTACACGTAGACGTTCTTGCGCTCGGGCACCAGCGTGTGGGTGTGCGAGCCGCAGGCCGTCTCGACGGCGGCGACGTACTTGGGGTTCCGCTTGTCGCTGATGTCGAAGATCTTCATGCCCTCCCACGACGACTTCTCGCTCGCGGGCTGGGTGGTGCTGTTGCAGGAGTTGTCGCTGCGCGAGGAGTCGGTGGACAGGAAGAGCAGGTCGCCGGAGACGGAGATGTCGTTCTGCGAGCCCGGGCAGAGCACCTGGGCGACGGTCTTGGGCGCCTTCGGGTTGCTGATGTCGAAGACGCGGAAGCCGTCGTAGTTCCCGGCGTAGGCGTACTTGCCCTGGAAGGCGAGGTCCGAGTTGGTTCCGGGCAGCGCCTCCTTGGGGATGTTCGTCAGGTGCTGGATGTTGGCGGAGTGGACGATCTCGTCCTGGCCGGGTATCTCGCCGGCGGCTATCGCCGCCCGCGCCTCGGCGGCGTCGCTCTTGGAGACCTCCTTCTGCTTGGCGGGTGTGTCCCCCGGGTCGGGGGTCGCGGCCGCCGGGCCTGCTGTGAGCAGCGCGGCCAGGAGACCGGCCGCAGTGGCGGCGACTCCCAGACGTCTGCGCCGCGTCCGAAGGTTGTTCAACAGGGTCACTGTGTCCTCCCGTGTGGCCGTTCGCAGTCGAACGGTTCAGGCACCTCCGAAGTATCGTCTTCATCATGCACAGATCAACAGACGGCAATGTATTTGTAACGAACAAATTTGATCACGCGCACGTGAAAGCGTGTTAGGAACGTTCGTCAACACTCACGAGGTGTACGTCCGTTCCCGTGTCCCAGGAGGTCACTGTGCTCGTCCGCCGCACATCCCGCGCGTCGCTGGTCACGGCCTCGCTGACGGTCGCTCTGCTCGTGCTCGCGGGCTGCGACTCGGGGTCGGACGCCGCCCCCGACGGCGGTTCCGCCAAGTCGAGCGGACCCGCGGTGATCGCCCCCGGAAAACCCGGTGAGGCCGCTCAAACCCTCTCGCCGGAGGAGGTCGAGAAGCAGAGAGCGGAAGACGACTCTCCGAATTCCGCGGACTTCGACTACGCGCGCATGATGATCGCGCACCACACCCAGGCCCTGGAGATGACCGAACTCGCCCCCGACCGTGCGAAGTCGGCACAGGTGAAGCGGATCGCCGAGCGCATCTCGGCCGCGCAGAAGCCGGAGATCGCGGCCATGGAGGGCTGGCTGAAGGCCAACGACGGTGACGAGCGGGGCACTTCGCACGACCACGAGGAGATGGCCGGCATGGCGACCGAGGCACAGCTGAAGGAACTGGGCGCGCTCGACGGGGAGAAGTTCGACCAGCTCTTCCTGAAACTGATGATCACCCATCACGAGGGAGCGATCACCATGGCCACGGATGTGAAGGCACAGGGCAACAACATCCTGATCGAGGAGATGGCCGACGACGTGATCGCCCAGCAGGCGACCGAGATCAGCCGGATGCGCGACCTGACGAAGTAGTCCGGCGCCTCTTTCCCGGGCGTCTCAGCGCCGGGCGTGACGGGGGCCCAGCAGGCCCTCGTCACGCGCGCCGGCGATCAGCCGGAGCGACGTGCGGCGGCTGTGCCCGGTCGCGCACATCACCGCGAGCACCGGGTCGCAGCCGGATCGCTGCGCCGCCAGATACTCCTCGGCCACGAGCCTCCGCCCCTCCACTCCGCGCGGCCACGCGGGCCGCGCCCGACGGCCGGTTCCGTGCGGGGAGGCGCACGACAGTTCCTCCTCGGACTCCGGCGCGGCCCCGCACGCCGCGCACAGCGGGCCCTCGATCCAGTCGGCGAGCTCCGCCAGATCGTCCAGGGACAGCGGCGGCTGGGCGCGTACGTCCTCCAGCGACAGCCGCCCCTCGCTGACCACGGCGAGCATCTCGACCCCGGCCCCGTCCGGGAAGGCCAGCCGGGCGTTGAACCAGACCGTGGCGCCGTCGTCCTCCCGCACCTCCCACGCCGGACGCACGGACACCGCGCCGTCCCGCCAGTGGCGATCGGAAAGATTGAGAAAGGTCGCTTCCGGCACCTACGCAACGTAAGCGCATGATCACATTCACTGCGCACAGCCACGCGTGCCGGGGACGCACGGCACCCCGACGGCGCAGCGGCACCGCCCTCGTCCTCCGCGCCCCTCCCCCTGTCCGCTCCGCGGTGCGATCCTTGAGGCATCAGCGATCTCCTCGCGTAAGGAGTTCCGCCGTGCTGCGTGTCGCCGTCGTCGGTTCGGGGCCGAGCGGGTGCTACACCGCCCAGAGCCTCGTCCAGCAGGATCCCGAGGTGTTCGTCGACGTGCTGGACCGGCTGCCGTGCCCGTACGGCCTGGTCCGGTACGGGGTGGCACCGGACCACGAGAAGATCAAGTCGCTGCAGAACAATCTGCGCGCCGTGCTGGAGCACGAGCGGGTGCGGTTCCTCGGCGGTGTCCAGGTGGGTCCGGACGGGGTGCCGGCCGCCCGGCTGCGGGAGCTGTACCACGCGGTCGTCTACTGCGTGGGCGCCGCCACCGACCGCCGGCTCGGCATCCCGGGTGAGGAGTTGCGGGGCAGCTGGTCGGCGACCGAGTTCGTCTCCTGGTACAGCGCGCATCCCGACGCCGTCGCGGACGGTTTCGTCCTCGGCGCACGGACCGCCGTGGTCATCGGCGTCGGCAACGTCGCCGTGGACGTCACCCGTATGCTCGCGCGCGGCGCGACCGAGCTGAGCCCCACCGACATGCCCCACGCCGCGCTCACCTCCCTCGCCGCCAGCGAGGTCACCCAGGTCCACATGGTGGGCCGCCGCGGCCCCTCCCAGGCCCGCTTCACCACCAAGGAGCTGCGCGAGCTGGGCACCCTCCCGGACACTCAGGTCACCGTCAACCCGGCCGAGTTGGAGATGGACCCCGACTACGTCGACCCGTCGTCCCTGCCCGCCGCCCAACGCCGCAACGTCGAGGTCCTGCGCGGCTGGGCGACCGCGCCCGCCCCGTCCGGCCGCCACCGCATCCGCCTGCGCTTCTTCCTCCGCCCCGTCGAACTCCTCGCCGACGGCGACCGCGTCCGCGGCGTCCGCCTGGAGCGCACCGCGCCCGACGGTCACGGCGGCCTGACCGGCACCGGCCGGTACGAGGAGATCGAGGCCCAACTGGTCCTCCGCTCGGTCGGCTACCGAGGCGTCCCCATGGACGGCCTCCCCTTCGACACCGCCCACGGCACGGTCCCCCATCTCGCCGGACGCGTCCTGCGAGAAGGTGTCCCGTCGCCGGGCGAGTACGTCGCCGGCTGGATCAAGCGGGGCCCGACCGGAGTGATCGGCACCAACCGCCCCTGCGCCAAGGAGACGGCGACCTCACTGCTGGAGGACGCGCCGGCGCTGGCGGGCAGGACGGTTCCGGACGATCCGGTGGCGGCCCTGAGGGCGGAAGGCCGCACACCGGTCGAATGGTCGGGCTGGCAGTCGATTGAGCGGGCGGAGGCGGAGCTGGGGGCGTCCCTGGGCAGGCACGTGGTGAAGCTCCCGACCTGGGAGTCCCTCCTGACCGCCGCGCACCGCAGCGCCCCCTGAGGGGCGCGGGCAATGCTCGATCAACTGCTCGGGACGCGCCCCCGCGCCAGCCGCTGGACGGCCCTCTCCAGGTCGGGCAGTGTCCGTTGGCCCGCCACCGCGAGGGCGATCGCCGCGGCGACGCCCGCCCAGGCGACCGGGCCGAGGGGGGTGCAGCCGAAGAAGTGGCTGGCGCCGGGGACCTGGATCAGGGCGACGAGGGCGGCGGCCGAGCCGACGGCCGTGGTGCGCACCAGCGGGCTGTGCCGGCGGTCGGCGAGGGTCTGGGCCAGCTGGGTGCCGACCACGCCGCACAGGGCCATCGTCGTCGAGCGGCGCGCGGTGCCCGGGGTGAAGCGGCCGATCAGCCAGGCGATGGTCGCGCCCAGGCAGGTGGTGAGGGCGCGGTGACGGATCTGGCGGATGAGGGGCGCGCCGAGGAGAGCGGTACCGAGGGGTTCCGTGCCCAGGGTGTCACCGTTCCCCGCTGCTGCGGCCTTTCCGTCCGAGCCGCTTCCGTCCGAGCCGCTTCCGTCGGAGCCGGCCCCTTCCGAGGCTGCGCCGTCCGAGTCCGCACCGTCCGGGTCCGCCCCGTTTCCGGCTGGGTGCTTCCCGTCGCCGTTCTCCCCGGCGGGCTCCTCCTTCGGTGTCACCGCTACCGCCATCGCCGGGAACAGGTCCGTGAACAGGTTCACGAGCAGCATCTGGCGGGTGGAGAGCGGGGCCGAGCCCGCGAGGAGGGTGCCGAGGATGCCGAAGCCGACCTCGCCCGCGTTGCCGCCGATGAGGATGGCGATGGCGTCCGTGACGCTGTGCCACAGGGACCGGCCCTCGGCGACCGCCTGGATGAGGACCGACAGGTCGTCGTCGGTCAGGACGAGGTCGGCCGCGTTGCGGGCGGCCGCCGAGCCACGGGCCTGGATGCCCACGCCGATGTCGGCGGCACGGATGGCCGCGGCGTCGTTGGCGCCGTCACCGACCATGCCGACCACCCGGCCGGCGTCCCGCAGTGCCTCGACGACCTGGAGCTTCTGCTCGGGCGCGACACGCGCCACGACTCCCGCGTCGCTGAGCATCCGGGCCCGTGCCGACCTGTCGGCGGAGGCCAGTTCGTCGCCCGTGACGACGGTGGTGTCCTCGGGCCAGCCGAGTTCGGCGGCGATCGCGCGGGCGGTCTGCGGGTGGTCGCCGGTCAGCATGACCGGTCGTACGCCCGCCCCGCGCAGCCCGTGCACGAGGGCCGTGGACGTCTCGCGCGGCGTGTCGGCCAGGGCGAGCAGGCCGGTGAACCGCAGCTCGTCCAGGGGTTCTTCGATGGCGTCGGACGGCTCCTCGCCCGCGCGCAGCGGACGTTCGGCGACGGCCAGGACACGCAGCCCGTCGCGGGCCAGCGACTGTGCCGTCCCGGACGCGTGGTGCGGGAGGTCCCGGCAGACGGGCAGCAGGGTTTCCGGGGCGCCCTTGACCACCAGGACCGGCGTACCGTCGCCCGCCCGGCCCACGGCGGCGGCGTACCCACGGGCCGCCTCGAACGGCCTGCCCTCGGTCTGCTCCCACTCGGGGTCGGGCCCGGCCGCGTCCAGCACCGCCTCGTCGGTGGCGTGCACCGGGCGGGACGACGAGCCGCCGTTGAGCCGGGGGCAGGCGCGGGCGGCGACGCGCAGGGTGTGGGGCACGTCGTCGGGGGCCGTGGCCCTGAGGGTGCGGGCCGTGCCGTCGGCCTCGGTGACGCGCACCAGGCGGAGGCGGTTCTCGGTGAGGGTGCCCGTCTTGTCGAAGCAGACGGTGTCCATGCGGCCCAGCGCCTCCAGGGTGCGCGGGGTGCGGACGAGGACGCCGCGGCGGCTCAGCCTGCGGGCGGCCGAGAGTTGCGCCACCGTGGCGACCAGCGGCAGTCCCTCGGGGACGGCGGCGACGGCCACCGCCACGCCGCCGCTGACCGCTTCCCGGATGGGGGTGCCGCGCAGCAGGGCCAGACCGGTGACCGCCGCGCCGCCCGCCATGGTCAACGGCAGTGCCTTGCGGGTGAGTTCCTGGATCCTGGCCTGTACTCCGGCCGCCGGGGGCGTGCGGGCGGCGAGGGTGACGGCGCGGGCGGCCTCGGTGCGGTCGCCGGTTCCGACCACGACGGCCCGGGCCTGGCCGGCCACCACGGTCGTGCCCTCGAAGACCATGCAGGAGCGGTCGGCCACCGGGGCGCGGGGAGTGGGGGGCGTCCGCTTGTCCACCGGCAGGGACTCACCGGTGAGCGCCGACTCGTCCACCTCCAGGCCGTCCTCCCACAGCAGCCGGGCGTCGGCGGGGACCACGTCGTCCGCCTTCAGCTCGATCACATCGCCGGGGGTGAGCCCGGCGGCGTCAACGGTCCGGGCCTCGGCCGACGTCTCCTCGGCGGGTGCGCCGGTCGGCTCGTCCGCGTCCACCGGTGTGACACGGGCCTTCCGCTTCTGTTCCGCGAGCAGCCCGGACAGCGCCCGCTCGGCCCGCAGCCGCTGCACGCCGCCGACCAGGGCGTTCAGGTCGAGCGCGCCGAAGACGAGGAGGGCGTCCACGACCGACCCGAGGATCGCGGACGCGGCCGAGCCGACCGCCAGGACCGGGGTGAGCGGATCGTCCAGCTCGCCCCGGACGGCCCGGGCGAGTTCGACGGTCCAGCGCATCGGGGCGAGGGCGGGGGTGTGTCCCACCGTGTCGGCCGCCTCGCGCAGCCAGGTGGTCGCCTCCTCGACGGGCGTCGTGTCGGTGTCGCCGCCGGGCTCGTGCTGCAGCCGGGCGAGGACGTCGTCCGGTTCGAGTGCGTGCCAGGCCGTTCGCGGGCGCGGGTGCGGCGCCCGGGTCATCGCCACGCCGAGCGCCGCCCGTACGCCGGTGAGCAGGGCCGTGGCGGCGCCGACGTCGACGGGGACGTGCCGCAGCCCGGGCAGGGGCGAGCGGCGTTGCCCGTTCGACTCGCCGACGGCCACGAGCAGCCCGGAGAGGGCGGCGCCGGACCGGGCCAGGATCTGTGAGCGGCGCCCCACCGCGCGGGCCGCCGGGAGCGCGGTCAGCAGCCGCCAGACATCGGCCGGGCCGTTCAGGGCCAGGACGTCCGCGCCCCAGACGACGGCGGTGTCCCCGTCCGCGAGGGCGACGGCCACGTCACCGCCGAGCAGACCGTCCAGTACGTCCATCCCGTCCCGCGCGTGCGGGTCGTCGCCCCGCGCGTGCGGGTCGTCGTTCCGTCCGTGGGTGTCGTCGCCCCGTACGTGGGTTTCGTCGGCGTCCGCTTCCGGGTCGGCCGAAGGGAGCCGGGCGACCGTGAGGACGGTGCCGCCCTCGTCGCGCAGTGCCCGCACGACCTCGCGCAACGGCCGCCCGCCGTCCACGACCTGGTCCGCGAGGCTGGTGAAGTCGCGCAGCGCCGGGTGGTCCACCATCACGACGGCGACGCGGGCCCGGCGTGCCGCGTCCAGGACGGTCTCGGCCCACGGGTCCGCGCCCGCGCCGGGGGTCAGCAGCGCGCTGGGGTGCAGGACGATCGTGTCGACCGTCTCCAGCTGCCGCAGCCGCTCCGGGTCGCGCACCAGTACGCCGGTCCGGGCCAGTGCCCCGCTCAGTACGGCGTGGAAGGCGGCGGGGCCGTAACGCGCGGCCTTGGGCGAACCCGCGAGCACCGCCTCCGCCGCCTCGTTGCCGTCGTGCTTGACCAGCAGGGTGGCTGCGGCGCCCAGCACACTGCCGGTGGAGGCGTGGGCGGCGTACTCCTGGGCGGGGGTGGTCCGCAGCGGCGGTCGCACGGAGGGGCGTGGGGGCAGGCCGACCCGCGCCGGCGTGCACACCTGATCGTGGACGGTGTCGAACGCGGTCGCGCGCGCCACCGTGTCCGCCAGTTGGCAGGTGCGCAGCGCGCCGTCGAGCACCAGGGCGATCGGTGTCTGCCCCGCGCCGTGCACGGCGGCGTTGGCGGCGGCCAGCAGGACGTCCATCCGGGACGCGCCGAGCCGGTCGCGCAGGAATCCGCGGAAGCGCGGGTTCTCGCGCAGCAGCGTCGCCACCGCGGTCACCAGCCGGGGCGAGGGCGGCAGCCGGAGGAAGGATCCGGCGAGCGCCACCCCGGTGCCGAGGGCGTCGGCCGCGAGGGCCGCCATCGCGGCCCGTATCCCGGCCGCGTCGCCGGGGTGGGAGAACCCCTCCACGGTCTCGTCGGTCGTCGACAGCCCGTGCCGGGCGGCGAGCGCGGTGGCCTCCTCGATCACCTTGTCGCCGAGCGCCTCCTCGGCGGCGGACACCACGAGCCGCGCCAGTCCTCGGTCCCAGTAGGCGAGCGCGACGTCGGGATGGTCCGCCAGGGCCGCGGCGACCTTGCGGGCCACGTGTTCCGTCCCGCCCTCCCGCTGTGTCCGTTCGGGGGTCTCGGGGCGCAGCGCGAAGTGCGCCCGCGCGCGGGAGCGCCAGGGGCGCGCGCCTCCGGGCAGGGCGTTGCGGGTGATGCGCGCGGCCCGGGCGGCGGTGTCCGCGCTCCGTACGCCCGCCCGTGCCGTTCCGGCGACCGCTCCGGCGGCCATGCCCACCGCGGGCCCGACGCCTCGTGCGAGCAGCCGGGGCCCGGCCATCACGAGCCCGGTGGCGACGGAAGCCGGACGTGTCAGCAGTCCGAGCCCCGTGACGCGCCCCCGCTCCCCCTGCTCGCCACCCCACCGGCCACTTCGTGCCATGACGCTCCTACCTCACGCGTGGTCCTCTTCCGAGGAGCCGGGTTCCCGCGAAACGGCTCGTCATCCACGCGCATGTGAAGGCGTGCGGCACCGGTGGCGAGCCGCTCACCTCCGCTGGAGCAGGCGGGCCGGAACCGCTTCGGCCAGGACGCGGTAGCCCCGCGGGTTGAGGTGCAGCCAGTCGCCGTCGTGGAGGTCGGGGAGGAGTCTGCCCGGATGGTGCGGGTCTTCGACCGCGCGGTCGAAGTCGAGGACGGCGTCGAAACGGCCACTGGTGCGGATCCAGCTGTTCACGGTCTGCCTCGCCGCCTCGCGGTGTCCGGCGGCGTCGTCGTACGGCATGCTGCCGTCGAAGGGCAGCAGGGTCGCGCCATACACACGGATGCCCTGGGCGTGGGCGCGGACGACGATCTGCTCGTAGGCGGCGATGAGGTCGGCGGCGACGCGTTGTTGTGCGGCGGGGGTGGCTTCGGCCGTGCCGATGTCGTTGATGCCCTCGAAGACGATCAGCTGTTCGACGGCGCTGTGAGCCAGGATGTCGCGGTCCAGGCGGGCGAGGGCGTTGGGGCCGAGGCCGTCGTTGAGGACGCGGTTGCCGCCGGCCGCCTGGTTCACCACGGCGATGTGCCGGGTGCCGGGCTTCTGCTGGAGGCGGTCGAAGAGCTGATCGGGCCAGCGGTTGTTGCCGTTGGTGGTGGAACCCCGGCCGTCGGTGAGCGAGTCGCCGAGGACGGCGAGGGCGGTCGTGGCGGGCCGGGACAGCACCTCGACGTCGCTGAGCAGGTACCAGTGGTTGGTGGGGGTCGCGCCGGGGAGGTCCGTGTCGTCGGTGTGGTCGCCGTGCAGCAGGTACGAGGTGGTGCGGGAGCCCGGGTGCGAGGTGAGCGCGAGGGACGCCTGGCCCTCGGCCAGGTACGCCGTCACGCTCAGGTTGGCGCCCGGCCGCAGCGTGAAGTCCAGCGGGTCGGACACGACCTGGGCCCCGACCGGCACGGTGGTGGACTCCCTTCCGCTGAAGGTCACCGTCCGGGAGGTGCCGGGTTCGATGGCGCCGACCCCCGCCCGGCCGCCCAGCGGCAGGGCCACCGTCACGGCGGTCAGCGGCAGCGCGCTGCCGCCGAAGGCGTTGGAGAAGCGCAGCCGGACACGGTCGCCGCCGGTGGTGACGCGCACGGTCTGCCGCAGGGTGGTGTCGACCAGGACGGCCCGGTCCCCGGTGAACGGTGCCGGTGGCATGTTGCCCGGCTCCGTGAGCTGCGGCATCGCGGACCAGGTGTTCACCCAGTGGCGGGCGGATGTCGCCGCATCGCCGGCGCCGGCACCGTCCGTCCGCTGCGGACTCCTGACCAGGGCCACCACGGCGGAGGACGCCACGACGAGGGCCAGGGCGAGGACACAGGTGGCGATCACGGTCACGAGCGGTGTTCTGCTGGACGGCTGGGCGGGCTGTGGGCTGCTGAGCGGTTGCACGGGCGGTGCCTCTCTGCGGACGTCGGGAATCGGGAGAGGAGGAACGCGGTCCGGGCGCACGCCTCGTCGGCGCACGCCCGGAGAGCTGGTCAGGCCGGAAGGTCGGCCGGCCGGCCGGGACGGAAGGTAGGTCAGGTCGGGAGGTCGGCCAGAACGGGAGGCCGGCCAGAACGGGACGTCGGTCAGAACGGGACGTCGGTCAGAACGGGACGTCGGTCAGGACAGGAGGCCAGCCAGGACGGGACGTCGGTCAGGACAGGAGGCCAGCCAGGACAGGACGTCGGTCGGAACGACGCACCAACCAGGACAGAACGCCGGTCGGAGCGACGCGCCGGTCGACCGTGTCAACCGGTCGTGCACGCCGTCCCGTTGAGGGAGTACGCCGAGGGTGCGGCGCTGTTGCCCGTGTGGTTGGCCTGGTAGCCGATGCTGACGCTCGCGCCGGGCGCGATCGCGGCGTTGTACGTGGCGTTGGTGGCGGTCACGGCGCCGCTCGCCGGGCTGTACGTGGCGCCCCAGCCGTTGGTGACGGCCTGGCCGGGGGGCAGGGTGAAGCCCAGCTTCCAGCCGTTGACGGCGGTCGTACCGGTGTTGGTGATGGTCACCGAGGCGGTCAGACCGGTGCTCCAGGCGTTGGTCGTGACGGCCACCTTGCAGGGGCCGGCCGGGGGTTGGGGCGCGGGGCCGGAGCTGTTGAGGCCGAAGAAGGTGAGGACGCGCTCGCCCATGCCCCAGGCGTACACGTTGTGGCCGGTGCCCTGGAGGCTGACGGCCTCGACGGGGGCGCGGTCACCGGTGCCGCCGTAGCGGGTGCGGGTCCAGTTGGCCTGGGGAGAGTCGGTGGCGGCCGGTGTCTGGCTGACACCGTGCACGTTGGTCCACTGCTTGATCTCCTCGCCGAAGTTGGGGTAGCGCAGGATGTCGTCCTCGGTGCCGTGCCACAGCTGCATGCGCGGCCGGGGCCCGGTGTAGCCGGGGTAGGCGCCGCGGACGAGGTCGCCCCAGGCCTGCGGGGTGCGGGAGATGTTCCCGTTGGCGCAGTCGCTGTTCCACTCGGAGCCGTTGGTGGTGGCGAAGCAGGCGAAGGGCACGCCGGCGAAGGCGGCGCCGGCGGCGAACACGTCGGGGTAGTCGCCGAGCAGGACGTTGGTCATCATCGCGCCGGAGGAGATGCCGGTGGCGAAGATGCGGTCGGTGTCGGCGTCGTAGGTGCGGACGGTCCAGTCGACCATGGACTTGATGCCCACGGGGTCGCTGCCGCCGCCGCGGGTCAGCGCCTGCGGGGAGGCTACGTCGAAGCACTTGCTGCTGCGGGTGACGGACGGGTACACGACGATGAACCCGTACCGGTCGGCCAGCGAGGCGTATTCGGTGCCGTTGTACATCGCCGGGCCCGAGCCGGTGCAGTAGTGCACGGCCACCACGATCGCGGGGTTGGCCGTGACGCTGTCCGGCACGTACAGGTACATCTGCAGATTGCTCGGATTCGTGCCGAAGCCGGTGATCTCGGTGAGCGCGGCCCGTGGAGCGGCCTCGGCCTCGGCCCCGGCGTCCGCCGCGGCTGCCGCGGGCGCGGTCAGGAGCGTGGCCGCGAGCAACGGCAGCAACGCTCCCAGCAGCGCGACGAGTAACGAACACAGCGGTCCGCGCGCCCGGTCGTGGGGGGTGAGGGTCACGTCGTTGTGCCTTCCTGTGACGAGTGCGGTGGGAGGAGAGAAGTCGGTTCAGGTCAGCAGGAGGAGCCGAGGATCAGCATCGTGACATGCACATGGTCGCCATGGAAGCGCTCCACGCATCGAAAGAATTCGCTCTCGAAAGGCCGTCACCCCCGGTCCGCACACACCCCCGCACGCACGGGCCCACCCCACCAGGCCGGACCCAATGTCTTTTGCGCAAAGCGTTGACTAGAAAGCGCTTGCCCCCTACGTTCCGTTCAGCAGTGTGAACCGGCCGCCACCGTCCTGCCGCACGGGACGGGGCGTGCTGGAGCCCATCGACCAGGGAATTCGCACCTTTCGGAGCGTCGGGTCCCCCACCCCGACCACTCCGCCCGCTCACGGCAGCCAGAAGAACAGACATCGTTCACATACATATCCCATCAGTCCTACCTGAAGGGACGCACCCGCATGCGTACCATCCCCCCACGTACACAGGCGCAAAGATCAGCCCTGGTGGCCGCCGCGGCCGCTCTGGCGACCACCGCCGTCCTGGCCCTGCCGCAGTCGGCGGGGGCCGCCGAGACCGCGCCGATCGGTTACGGCGCCGGGACCACCGGTGGCGGCGGCGCCGCTCCGGTCACGGTCTCGACGCTCGCCGCCTTCCGGAGCGCCGTCACGGGCAACGCGGCCAAGGTCGTCCGCGTGAACGGCCTGATCTCGCTGAGCGGTCAGGTGGACATCGGCTCCAACACGACGGTGCTGGGCGTGGGTTCGTCGTCCGGCTTCACCGGCGGCGGCCTGCGGATCAAGGAGGAGACGAACGTCGTCGTCCGCAACCTGAACATCAGCAAGCCGGTCGCGCCCGCCGACGGCATCACCGTCCAGGAGTCCACGAAGGTATGGCTCGACCACAACTCCTTCTCGGCGGACCGCACCCACGACAAGGACTTCTACGACGGCCTGCTGGACATCAACCACGGCTCGGACAACGTGACGGTGTCCTGGAACACCTTCAAGGAGCACTTCAAGGGCTCCCTGGTCGGCCACAGCGACAACAACGCCTCCGAGGACACCGGCCACCTGAAGGTGACGTACCACCACAACCACTTCAGCAACGTGTACTCGCGCATCCCCAGCCTGCGCTTCGGCACCGGGCACTTCTACAACAACTACGTGGACGGCGCGGAGACCGCCTGCCACTCGCGCATGGGCGCCCAGATGCTCGTGGAGAACAACGTCTTCCGCAACACGGGAGTCGCGGTCACCACGAACCGCAGCAGTGACGTGGACGGCTACGCGAATCTGCGCGGCAACGACCTCGGTGGGGCCGCCACCGAGATCTCCCGGGTGGGGAGCTTCACCGCCCCGCCCTACGGCTACACCGCCGAGCCCGCCTCCTCCGTCGTCGCCTCGGTGACGTCGGGCGCGGGCGCCGGAAAGCTCTGAGAACCCGCGAACCCGCCAACCCGCCAACATTTCATCCGCTCGGACAACAGAAGGAATCGGGACATGACTTCTGCAGCACGTCCGCGTGCCCGCACGCGCGCGCTGACCGGCACGTTCGCCGCGTTCAGCCTCTCGTTTGGCATGATCATGACTAGCGGGGCCACTCCGGCGAACGCCGCCACCTGGCCGACGCCCACCAACAGCCAGCCGGTGAGTTCCACCATCTCGGTGTCCGGCACCAGGGACGGCGGCATGGTCCGCTACTACGGCAGCGGCGCCCTGGCCGGCGACGGCCAGGAGGAGGGCCAGGACCCGATCTTCAAGCTCGCGGCCGGCGCGACGCTGAAGAACGTCATCATCGGCGCGCCCGGCGCCGACGGCATCCACTGCGAGGGCAACTGCACGCTGCAGAACGTTTGGTGGGAGGACGTCGGCGAGGACGCGGCGACCTTCCGCGGCGGCTCCACCTACACGGTGACCGGCGGCGGCGCCAAGAAGGCGGCGGACAAGGTCTTCCAGCACAACGGGCCGGGCACCCTGAACATCTCCAACTTCGCCGTCAGCGACTTCAAGACCCTGTACCGCTCGTGCGGCGACTGCTCCACGCAGCACACCCGGAAGGTGAACCTCAACAACATCGAGGTGACCGGGACGGGCTCGACCGCGCGGCTCGTCGGCATCAACGTCAACCGGGGAGACGTGGCGACCCTGCGCAGGATCACGATCCTCAACGACAGCGGCCGCAAGGTCATCCCGTGCCAGAAGTACAACAACAACACGGCTGTCGGTACGGGCCCCGACAGCACCAACTGCCTGTACTCCGCCTCGGACATCACCTACAGGTGAGACAGCTCGTCACCCACCGGTGAGTCCCCCCTCGGCGGCCGGACGGAGCCTTCCCCCACGGGCCTCGTCCGGCCGTCGGCTGTTTCGGCCGGCCGGCACCAGGGCCGGGCCCCGGCCGCGCTCACCAGATCTTGCGCTCCCACAGCGGGCCGATCCGCTCCCACTCCACGTCCCACTGGTCCATCCGCCGCCGCTCCATGCGCCCGCGGACGAGCCGGCCGCCCACGAAGGGCACGGCCGCCACGAACACGCCCGCGAGGCCGCCGACGAGCGCGGCGCGCAGCCGGGCATGGGACTCACTGGCCGGCTTGGTGACCAGGCGGCCCTCGGCGTCCGTCCAGACGGCGGCGGAATCGCCCATCAGGCTGGTGGGCTCGACCCGGGCCTGGCCCTCGCGGGGGGAACCGTCCGGCGCCGTCCAGCGGACCTTCGCCCACACCTTCTCCGTGCCCGTCCCGCTCGGGCCGGACGGCTCCGGCGCGTCCTCGATGAGGACCGCGCCGACGGAACGCCACTCGGCGCGCTGCCGGGCGAGATCGGACTCGACGGAGTCCGCGGCCATGAGGCCGGCGACGACCCCGCCGACGAGGGTCAGGGCCCAGGTGATCAGCACGACCCAGGACTCGAGCCGGTCGCTGCGCCTTCTGAGCGGGTTGCGCCGCCACCGCCACAACCACACCTTCGGACCACGGAATGCCACCATCGGGGGCACCCTCCTCACACACGCAGGACAGCCGGACCTCTCTCCCATACGGCGGCCGTCCTCCGGCTGCTCATGCGACGTGGGTCACCCTGCCCGGCCCGCGCGGTTCGCGGGCCCCGCGCCGCCCGCCCCCACGCCCTCCGACCTGCGGCGAAGGCGTCTCAGGGGGTGACTGTCAGTGGCGAGGTGCAGACTGGCCGGTGACTGAGACGACGATGTCCAGGAGGTGGCCGAGATGGCTGACGTACTGCTCACCGTAGGCACACGCAAGGGGCTGTTCATCGGACGACGGCGCGGCGGCGCCTGGCAGTTCGACGAGAGTCCGTACTTCAACGCCCAGGCGGTCTACGCGGTCGCCATCGACACCCGTACGGACACCCCCCGGCTGCTGGTCGGCGGCGACAGCGCGCACTGGGGGCCGTCCGTCTTCCACTCCGACGACCTCGGCCGCACCTGGACCGAGCCCGCCCAGCCGGCCGTCAAGTTCCCCAAGGACACCGGAGCCTCGCTGGAGCGGGTGTGGCAGCTGCATCCGTCGGCCGCCGAGCCGGACGTGGTGTACGCGGGCACGGAACCGGCCGCGCTGTACCGCTCCGAGGACCGGGGGGAGACCTTCGAGCTGGTACGGCCGCTGTGGGAGCACCCGACGCGCGCCAGGTGGCAGCCGGGTGGCGGCGGCGAGGGGCTGCACACGATCCTCACCGACCGGCGCGACCCGCGCGCGATGACCGTGGCCGTCTCCGCCGCCGGGGTGTTCCGCACCGAGGACGGCGGGGCGAGCTGGTCGCCCTCCAACTCCGGCGTCTCCGCGGTGTTCCTGCCCGACCCCGACCCGGAGTTCGGCCAGTGCGTGCACAAGGTGACCCGGGACGCGGCGACCCCCGACCGGCTGTATCTGCAGAACCACTGGGGGGTGTACCGCAGCGACGACGGGGGCGCGCGCTGGGAGGACATCGGCGAGGGGCTGCCCTCCACGTTCGGGTTCGCGGCGGTCGCCCACCCGCGTCGCGGGGACACCGCCTATGTGTTCCCGATCAACGCCGACGCGGACCGCGTCCCGGCCGACCACCGCTGCCGAGTCTTCCGCACGGCGGACGCCGGCAAGAGCTGGGAGCCATTGTCGGCGGGCCTGCCGACCGGGGACCACTACGGCACGGTCCTGCGCGACGCGATGTGCACGGACGGCGCGGATCCGGCGGGCGTGTACTTCGGCAACCGCAACGGAGAGGTGTACGCGTCGGCCGACGACGGCGACAGCTGGCGGCAGTTGATGGTGCACCTGCCGGACGTGCTGTGCGTGCGCGCGGCGGTCGTCGGCTGAGTGGACGGGAAGGAAGGAAAGAGAGAAGGGAAGCGCCCGGGCGGACCGTCAAGTCGTCCTGGAGTCACCCTTGTTGGGCACCGGATCGGTCATCATCGATCACCCGCCGACCACCGGTTGATCGTCATGGCCGTTGCGGCAGTAGGGTGACGCCGTGGCACCACGACCGTTGCATGAGATCGTCGAAGCCGGCTGGGCGAAGGCCCTCGAACCCGTGGCCGGAAGGATCGCCGAGATGGGCGACTTCCTGCGCGGGGAGATCGCCGCGGGACGCACCTATCTCCCCGCGGGGGCCAATGTCCTGCGGGCCTTCCAGCAGCCGTTCGACGACGTCCGCGTCCTCATCGTCGGGCAGGACCCCTATCCGACCCCGGGGCACGCGGTGGGGCTGTCCTTCTCGGTCGCGCCGGAGGTCCGGCCCCTGCCGGGCAGCCTGCTCAACATCTACCGGGAGCTGAACACCGATCTCGGGCTGCCGCAGCCGTCCAACGGTGATCTGACCCCCTGGACCCAACAGGGCGTGCTGCTCCTCAACAGGGCGCTCACCACGGCCCCGCGCAAGCCGGCCGCGCACCGGGGCAAGGGCTGGGAGGAAGTCACCGAGCAGGCGATACGAGCGCTGGCCGCGCGCGGCCGCCCCCTGGTGTCGATCCTCTGGGGCCGCGACGCCCGCAACCTCCGCCCGCTGCTCGGCGACCTCCCCTCCATCGAGTCCGCCCATCCCTCCCCCATGTCCGCCGACCGGGGCTTCTTCGGCTCCCGCCCCTTCAGCCGCGCCAACGACCTGCTGGCCCGGCAGGGCGGCGCTCCCGTGGACTGGCGCCTGCCGTGACCGGTGGCGGCGGAATGCCCGTCGTACTCGCCGTGGACTCCGGTGGTTCCGGGCTGCGCGCGGTGCTGGCGCGGGGCAGCGAGATGCTCGGCGAGCCGGTCGCGTCCGACGAGGCGGTGCGGACCGGCCCGCGTGGCATCGACGCCGGGCATCTGCTGGAGCTGTTGGCGCCCATGGCACGGCGGTTGCTCGACGCCGCCGGGTGCGGCCGTCCCGCCGCGGTGGCCATCGGCGCCGCCGGGTTCGCGACGCTGGGCGAGCGGCTGCGCGCCGAGCTGCCGTCGGCGCTGGCGCACGAGTGGGGTGTCGGCCGGGTCGCCCTGGTCGCCGACGCGGTCGCCGCGTACACCGGGGCGCTCGGTCCGCGGCCGGGTGCGGTGATCGCCGGCGGGACGGGGCTGATCGCGATCGGCACGGATCTGGAGCGGTGGCGCCGGGCGGACGGCTGGGGACATCTGCTCGGGGACTGCGGCAGCGGGGCGTGGATCGGCCGGGCGGGCCTGGAGGCGGCGCTGCGGGCGTACGACGGGCGGCCCGGCGGTTCGGCCCGCCTGCTGGCGCGCGCCGAGGAGTTGTTCGGCCCGATGGACGGGCTGCCCGGCCGGGTCTACCCGAGACCCGACCGTCCTGCGGTCCTCGCGTCCTTCGCGCCCGAGGTGGCCGCGTGCGCCGGGGACGACCCCGTGGCGGCGGACGTCCTGCGCGCGGCGGCCCGGCACATGGCCGACGCCGCCGCCGCCGTCTGCCCGGCCTCGGACGAGCCCCGAGTGGCCCTCACCGGGGGCCTGTTCAAGCTGGGCGCCCCTCTCCTCGTCCCCCTGGAGGCGGAGTTGGCGGAGCGTCTGCCACACGCGCCGAGGGTGCCGGCGGAGGGGGATCCACTCGTCGGGGCCGTGCGTATCGCGGCCGCGCTGGCGGGTGGCGACATCGGGTTGCCGTACGACGAGCGGATGTTGTACGTGGTGGCCGAAAAATAGTACCCGAAATATGGATCAATCCAGCCTGTCGGACAAGCATCAATGTGCCGCCCAAGTGCGTTACTCAGCAGATAAATGCGGTATCGATCGGCCCTGAACGGCACGTAACTCATCAGACAAATCCGGACGGATACCGCTCACCTGCACCCTCCCCGAACAGGGGAGCCCAGGAAACCAGTAACATGCGGCGCCATGAGCTCCCCCACTGGGCCCGCGTCCGGCCTACCTGTACGAATGCCGCGACCCCGCCAGCCGGGGCGGCACCGCCGCCCCGAGCCGCTGGCGGCTCCCGAGGGCGCGCCCGCGCTCGTCCTCGCGGTGCCCGGCACGCCCAGCGCCGCCACGCGCGGCCTCGCCGAGGAGGTCGTGAGCATCGCGCGCTCCGAGCTGCCCGGCCTCGACGCCCGGATCGGGTACGTCGACGGGGGCGCCGACGAGTTCCCCACGCTGCAGTCGGTGCTCACGCACGCCGCCGAGGAGCGCACCGCCCGCTACGAGCAGGCCCGCGCCGCCGGTCTGGACGTCAAGGAGCCGGACGGCCCCGTCGCCGTCGTCGTGCCGCTGCTGGCCGGTCCGGACAGCGCGACGCTGCGCCAGGTCCGCCAGGCCGTCATGGAGAGCCGCATCGCGGCCGAGCTGACCGATGTCCTCGGACCGCACCCGCTGCTCGCCGAGGCGCTGCACGTGCGGCTGTCCGAGGCCGGTCTGGCCCGCGCCGACCGGGCCCGGCTGTTCACCGTCGCCACCGCCGCGGACGGCATCGTCCTGGCGTCCGTGGGCGGCGAGGAGGCCGTGCAGGCGGCCGGGATCACGGGCATGCTGCTGGCCGCGCGGCTCGCCGTGCCGGTGATGGCCGCCGCCCTGGACCAGGAGGGTTCGATCACCTCCGTGGCCGAGCAGCTGCGCTCCTCGGGCTCGCAGCAGCTGGCTCTCGCGCCCTACCTGATAGGGCCGGAGATCGACGCCGGCCTGATCGAGGCGGCCGCGCAGGAGGCGGGCTGCTCCGCCGCCGAGGCGCTCGGCCCCTACCCGGCGATCGGCAAGCTGGCGCTCGGCAAGTACACGACCGCGCTCGGCATCGCGCCGCAGCAGCCGCAGGGCATGCCGGTCCGCTGAGTCCGGCGCGCTGCGCTGAGACCGGACCACGCCCCGTACGGCCGAGGGCCCGCTCCTCTCGCAGGAGCGGGCCCTCGGCCGTACGTAGGCGGATTGTGGGGCCCTCAGGCGTCCAGGACGACGCAGGAGGCCGCGGGCGCCTCGATCGAGCCGCCTCGCTCCGGTACGCCCGTCTCCGGGTCGACGGTGAACCAGGTGACGTCGCCGGAGTGCTGGTTGGCCACGTACAGCGTGCCGGCGGCGTGGGCGAGAGCGCGCGGCCAGCGGCCGCCGCAGGGCACGGTCGTGACCAGGCGCAGCCCGGCGCCCTCGACCGTGAGCACCGACAGCACGTCCGTGCCGCGGGTGGCCGTCCACACGAAGCGGCCGTCGGGGGACACGACGACGCCCGAGGGGTACGCGTCGCCCTCCGGGGCTCCAGGAAGCACCGGAGTCTCTCCCAGCGGCTCCAGTAGGCCTTGAGAAGCGTTCCAGCGGCATGTGGTGACCGTGGGGGCGAGTTCGTTCAGCACATGGACGTACGGTCCGTCCGGTGCGTCCGGTCCGTCCGGGTGGAGGGCGAGGTGGCGGGGGCCCGAGCCCGGCCGCAGCGCCGTCTCGTGCCGCACGACGGGGACGCCGTCCTCCAGCGTGCACACCCGTACCGAGTCCGTGCCGAGGTCGACGCCGAGGAACCGGTGCCCGCCGGGGGCGGGCAGCACCTGGTGGGCGTGCGGTTCCCGCTGGTGCCGGGGGTGCGGCCCGGATCCGGTGTGCCAGAGGGTTCCGGACGCGATGTCCGCGAGGGTGCCGTCCGGGCGCAGGGGGACGGCGGTGACGCTGCCGGAGCCGTGGTCGGCGGTCAGCACATGGCCGTCGTACAGGCACAGGTGCGTGGGTCCGGCGCCGACGGCCACCGGCGGGCCGGTCAACTCGGGCTTGTCGCCCGTCACCCGATAGGCGGCCACTGCTCCCGAAGCGGTCTCGCTGACCGCGTAGAGCATGCCCCCTTCCGGCGAGAGGGCGAGGTAGGACGGGTCGGGGACGTCGTCGGCGCCGCCCAGGACGGTCAGCGCGCCGCTCTTCTCGTCGACGGCGGCGACAAGGACGCCCCGGCCGCCCGCCGATGTGAACGACCCGATGTAGGCCCGTAGCGGCCGCCGTCCGTCCGCCGCCGGAGCTGCTGCTGTCACTGCCGTCCCCTCCCGCTCGCCTGTGGTGCGGGCGAACAGTAGCAGGAGGTCTAGACCAAAGTCTGCACCAGGGAGGAGCTCCGCAGGGGCTGGGCGAGGTCCGCGAGGGCGCGTTCCAGGCCGTGGAGGTGGGCGAGTGCCTGTTCCGCGCGGGGGTGACGGCCCGGCTGCGGGATACCGGCGTGTGCCGGGGCGGGTCGCTCGGGCACCGCGCCGACGAGGGCCTCGACGGCCGACTCGACGCGCCGGCAGGCGGCGGTGAGGCGGACGTCGTGGGAGGCGTCCGGGTCGGCGGCGACCGCGGCGAGACCGCGGGCCTCCCGGGCGCAGTCGTCGAGCAGGGCGAGCACCTGGCGGGCCCGTTCCTTGCGGGGCCGCAGCGGGTTGAGCGGATGGATCAGGGGGGCGAGGGACAGCCGTACACGCCCCAGCAGTGCTTCCAGCTCCGCGACGCGCGGTGCCGGGTCCACGTCGGGGTCTCCCGCGAGGCGCCGGGCGGCCGTCGCGGTGCAGTCGTGCACGGCGTGCAGGGCCCGCCGCACCCACCGGTTGGTGACGGCGTCCGTGGTGACCGGCAGGATCAGCGCCACGGCGAGCGCGGCCCCGACCGCGCCGATCCCCGTCTGCGCGAGCCGGAGACCGAGGAGCGCCGGGTCCAGGACGCCGAGGAGACCGTAGAGCAGGCCCGCCATGACGGTGACGCACAGCATCATCCAGCTGTACGACACGGCTGCCGTGTAGAAGACGCCGAACACGCAGACGGCGACGAGCACGGCGGTCGGTGCCGGGGCGCCGTGCAGGGGAACGGCGACCAGGAGGCCGACGAGGATGCCGGTGACGGTGCCCAGGAGACGCCGGAAACCGCGTACCAGGGTCTCGCCCCGCGAGGTCGTGTTCACGAAGATCCACCAGGCGGTGCCGACGGCCCAGTACCAGCGTTCCTGTGAGAGGAGCTGCCCGGCGACCATGGCGAAGGCGCAGGCGGCGGTCGACTGGAAGGCCTGGCGGGTGGCGGGTCGGGCGAGTCCGCGGCCGTCACACGGGACGGGGGCGGGGGCGGCCACCGGCGGGGTGCGCCGCTCGACGCACCAGGCGCCGAAACGCACGGCCGAGGAGGCGGCCAGCGACAGAGTCATCGCCGCGTACAGCTCCGGCAGTTGGCCGGGGACGGCGTGCAGGAACTGGGTGACGAAGAAGGTCATGAAGGCGAAGATGCCGAGCGCGTGACCGCGCGGTCCCCAGCGGCGGGCGTGGACACCGCAGAAGATCACGGCGAGCCAGATCGTGTCGCGCAGGACCGGCACGTCGTGCAGCACCGTCGCGAGGGCCAGGACCGGAAAGCCCACGGTGGGCAGCAGCGCGGTCGTGACCGCCTGGGCGCGCACGGTCGGGTCGGCGACCGTGAAGAGCGCCAGCAGCGCCGCGAGTCCGCCCGTGATCGAGGCGGTCAGCGACAGCCCCGCCAACTCCGACAGGGTCACCGCGAGGCCGATGCCGAGCACCGCCCGCAGCGAGACCCGCAGCCGCAGCAGTCCCGGATCCGGAGCCATGAACATCCTCTTCACCGCCGGCCGCCCGCCCCTCTCCCGTTCCTTGTTTCCAGTGGAGAAATCGACCACGCCGTCACGGCATGGAAATGGCGCCGCGGGCACGGACCGGCTTCGTTGCCGTCCTGCGCTGCGCGGCGCCATTGATGGTCAACAGGAAAGCATCCGGGCGGCAGTGGCTCTACCGGCGCCCTACTCACTGGGCCATTGGTACAGTTTTTGGTGATCATCGAATGCCAGAGGGAGGCCAACGGACCATGGCCGTGGACGAGCTCGACACCCGCATCCTGCGACTGCTCCTGGACCAGCCGCGCACCAGCGTGCGCGAGTACGCCCGCATCCTCGGCGTCGCCCGGGGCACCCTCCAGGCCCGCCTGGACCGGCTGGAGCGCGACGGCGTGATCACCGGCACGGGCCCGTCGCTCTCCCCCGCCGCGCTCGGCCACCCAGTGCTCGCCTTCGTACACATCGAGGTGACCCAGGGGCACCTCGACGACGTGGGCGACGCGCTGGCGGCCGTCCCCGAGATCGTCGAGGCGTTCTCGATCACGGGCGGCGGCGATCTCCTGACGCGGGTCGTGGCCCGGGACAACGCGCACCTGGAGGACGTGATCCAGGCGCTGATCAGCCTGCCGGGCGTCGTGCGCACCCGTACGGAGGTGGCGCTCAGGGAGCGGGTGCCGTACCGGCTGTCGCCGTTGGTGGAGTCGATCGGATCGGCGGCGGGCCGGCCGGCGAGGAACTGATCGATGACACCCTGGCGTTCATGAGCACTATCCGTAGCACTTCGGTCATCTTCGATCTCGACGGAACGCTCGTGGACAGCGAGCCGAACTACTACGAGGCGAGCCTGCGCATCCTCGCTGAACACGGAGTCACCGGCTTCACCTGGGCGGACCATGAGCGGTACGTCGGCATCAGCATCCAGGAGACGGTCTCGGACTGGAAGGACCGGTACGGCCTCGCCGCCCCGGTCGAGGCGATCGTCGCCCAGAAGAACCGTCATTATCTGGAGCTGGCCCGCACCGGCACCCATGTCTACCCGGAGATGCGGAAGTTCGTGGAACTGCTCGCGGCCGACGGGGTGTCCATGGCCGTGGCCTCGGGGTCCTCGCGCGAGGCCATCGAGGTGATCCTCGGGGCCACGGGGCTCGACGCGTATCTGCGGACCGTCGTGTCGGCGGAGGAGGTCGACCGCGGCAAGCCCGCGCCCGATGTGTTCCTGGAGGCCGCCCGCCGGCTGGGGGCCGACCCGGCCGACTGTGTCGTCATGGAGGACGCGGCGCCGGGCGCGACCGCCGCCCGCGCGGCCGGGATGCGCTGCGTCGCGATTCCGTATCTCGCCGCCCAGGCCGACGATCCGGCGTTCGCGACGGCCGGGCTGCTGGTGCGGGGCGGACAGGGGGAGTTCACGGCCCGGGAGGCGTACGACTGGATCGCGGCCTCGGGGTGAGCAGGCGGGAGCCCGGTCCTCCGCGCGTGTCGGTGGACCGGGCTACGCTTTCTGTCCCGATACGTGCCCGGCGCATGTCCGGTGCTTGCCCGGTGCCCTGTCCGGTGCCCTGTCCGATGCGGTGCTTGTCCGGGGGCTTGCTCCGGAAGGTGTTCCGGGGGTCAGGCCGCCGCGCCGCGCCCCGTTCCCTTGGCCCGCCGGTGCAGGATCCAGCCCGTCACCGTGAGCGCGACGGCCGAGGCGGCCGCGCCGATGACGGTCAGGCCGGTGGCGGCGAGGCTGCCGTCGCCGCCGGTGGTGGTGGTGGAACCGCCCGTACCGCCGGAGCCGCCGGTCGTGCTGCCGCCGCTCGACGTCGAACCGCCGCTGGAGCCGCCGCCGGTGGTGGTGCCACCGGCGCTGTCACCGTCGTCGTCGGTGTCCACCGGGTCCTGGCCGAGGAACGCGACCGGGACCTTGACGTCCTGCGAGCGGTCGCCGGACAGGGCGTGGTCGGCGCGTGTGGCGAGGACGCACTTGGCCTTGAAGCAGTCGGTGTACTCGTCCTTGGCGTCGATGGTCAGCTCGACCTCGAACGTGCCGCCGTCCTCGTACGGGGTCGCCAGACCCTCGCCGTAGTCCGGCGGGTCGGAGGAGATCCACGCGGAGGAGTGCGACTCACCGGTCATGTCGACACCGCCGATGCACGGGGTGGGCAGTTCGCCTTCGCCGTTGTCGACGCAGAGGGCGACGTAGACGCCCTTGCCCTCGTCGTAGCCGGAGCCGGTGACCTTCAGGGTCTGGTTCTCGGTGGCGAGGTTGTTGACCGGGGTGACGGTGAGCTTCTGGCCGTCGGGGCCGGTGACGGTCTTCGTGCCGGACGGCTCGTCGTCCTCACCGCCGTCGTCCTCACCGCTGTCGCCGCCGCCGGTGGTGCTGTCGTCGGCCTCGGTGACGGTGAGGGTGAAGGGTGGCGTGCGGGTGACGCCCACGGAGTTGGTGAACACCGCGCGGTAGTCGTAACCGTCCTGTGCGGCCTTCGCCTTGAAGGAGTACGTGTTCTTCGTCGCGCCCTCGATCGTGGACCAGGTCTGGCCGCCGTCGACGCTGACCTCCCACTTGACGGTGGGTTCCGGGGTGCCCTCGGCCGCCGCGACGAAGGACACCTCGTCGCCCGGTGCCACGGTCCGGTCGGTCGGGGACTGGGTGACCTTGGGGGACATCCGGCGGTCGAGCTTGGTGATCTCGCCCTCGGAGGGGCTGCTGACGTAGACGGTGGTGCCGCCCGGGGCGACCGCGAGGGAGGCCGCGCCGTTCTGGGAGTCGTTGTCGGCCAGCTTCGCCGGTGTGGCGGCCTGGGCGTAGGTGGCGGTGTCGTACACGCCGAGGTGGCTGGTGTCGTCGCTGCCGTCACTGTTGGTGCCGTTGTCCTGCCAGACGACGAAGGCTCGGCCGGTGGCGGTGTCGAAGGCGATGTCCGCGGCCTCGTCCGGCCCCTCGATCGCCTTCAGGAACCTGGCGTCCTTGTCGTAGACGCGCACGGAGTTTCCGCTGCCCACCCAGGCGTTGCCGGTGGCCGGGTCCGCCTCGACGAACTCGACGCTCGCGGAGGGCAGTTCGGCCGTGGCGGTGACGGTGAAGGAGCCGGTGTCGACACGGCGCAGCTTGCCTCCGGTGGACCCGGCGGACCAGGCCGCGCCGTGGGCCCTGTCGACGCCGAGCAGGGAGCCGCCCTCCAGGGTGAGGGTGCGGTTCTCCAGGGGGACGGCGGTGGCGATGTCGGCCTCGGAGAGCTGGGCGCCCTGGGCGACCAGGACGGTGGAGTCCTTGGTGCCGGGGCCGATCCCGGTGATGTTGGCGCCCGCGATCCACTTGCCGGCCGCGGCCGTGTCGCCGGCCTTGGCGGTGCCGATGCCGCGCAGCGCGAACTGGAACACGGCGCCGTCACCGGCGAGCGGGGCGGCGATCTGTACGACGGGGCGGGGGGCGAGGGTGCCGGTGGTGCCCGGGGTCTGGGCGATGCGGCCGAGGCTCTTGCCGTCCGCCGGATCGAGGACGTGCAGGCCGCGCTCGTCGACGTCCCCCGAGGCGACGTAGTTGTCCGAACCCGCGTACAGCTTCCCGGACTCGGGGTGCAGCAGGAGGTCGTTGACCTTGCCTGCCGCCGTGAACGCGGCGGACTCGACGTAGCCGACCGTGCCGGCGGGCACGTCCTCGCCCTCGCCGCCGTCCCCGCCGCCGGTGTCCTGGCCCTCGAAGGTGACGGGGACCCGGACGTCCTGGGAGCGGTCGCCTGAGTTGCGGTGGTCGACACGGGTGACGACGGAGCAGGCGACCTGGGTGCAGTCGACGCCGTTGTCCTTGGCCTTGATGTCGATCTCGACGTCGAAGGTGCCGCCCTCGCCCCAGGCGATGGCGAGGCTGCCCTCGTATTGGTCGCCCTTGGGGACGATCCAGTGCGAGGAGTTGCCGGTGCCGCTCTCGTCGGCGCCGCCGATGCACGGGGAGGGGATCTTGCCGTCGCCGTTGTCCTTGCACAGGGCGACGTAGATGGCCTTGGCCGTGTCGTAGCCGGAGCCGGTGACCCTCAGCTTCTCGCCGTCGGGGTCCAGGTGGGCGGAGGCGGAGACGGTCAGTTTCTGACCGTTCGCGCCGAGGCCGGTCTTCGGGGTGTCGGCGGCCTGGGCGGCGGTGCTCACCGTGACCGCGGTGACCGCGGCCGCCACCAGGGCGGCGGCTCCGAGGAGCGCCCCGGGGCGTCTGAGCCGCAGTCCGGCAGCGCGGCCCGGCCGCCGCCGGGCCGTCGTGTCGTCTGTCATGGGTTCCTCATTCGTCGGGTGCGCCCCGCACCCGGGGGACGCCGAGGGCCGGGCCCTGGCGAGGGGGCCCGGCCTGGTGGGTGATTACTGGAAGGTGATCGGCGCGTGGACGTCGTACTTGCGGTCGTTGGTGTCGAAGTGGTCGGCGCGGGTCACGACGGCGCAGGTGACGTCCTCGCCGCAGACGCTGCCGTCCTCGAGGGTGGCCTGGACGTAGATGTTCACGCTGAAGGTGCCGCCCGTGCCGAACTTGGAGCTGTTGGCGAAGAGGCCGCCGAAGGTGTTGTTGATCCAGTGCGAGGCACCGGTCGCGCCGGACTCGTCCTGGCCGCCGAGGCAGGGGGTGGGCTTGTTGGCGCCCTGGGCGCCGGCGACGACGCAGAGGCCGGCGTAGATGCCCTGGCCGGTGTTGTAGCCGGAGCCGGAGACGGTGATGACCTGGCCCGACGCGGCGGCCGAGTCGGGCGCGGTCAGGGACAGGTTGTAGGTGGTGCCGCCGTCGACGATCGTGCGGGTCGCGGTGGCGGCGGAGGCCGAGGTGGCGAGGCCCAGGGTCAGGGCGGCGGAGGCGGCGACGGCGAGACCTGCGCGGGCGGCGGTACGGGCGGAGGGAACGACTCTCATCGGGAGAGCACCTTTCTCATGAACGTGCGAGTCCTACTTAGGTAAGGCTTACCTAGCCTCGCACGTGATCTCTTTGTCAACAGAAAGCAAAGGAAGCTCAACGGGCCCTCGCTCGGCCCACGTTGGCCCGGCTCTCGACGCTCAGGACGACGCTTCGTCGGCGAGCACCGTGAACTCCGCGACGGCCTCGCGGCCCCCGGTCACGGAGTACAGCCGCACCGTGTGCGCGCCCTCGGTCGCGGTGCCGTACACCGGGAACTCCCGGGCGACCGCGCCCGAGTCCTCGGCCACGGCCTGGTAGCGGGTGTCGTCGTCGATCGCGACCAGCACGACCTCACCCGGTTCGAAGCCTTCACCGGTGACACGCTGCCCGGCACCGGCGGCGAGGCTCGCGCGGTCCACGGCCGCCGACGGGGCCGCAGCGGCGCCCTGTTCGACCTCGGCCCCGGCCTGCGGGGGCCCGGCCGCCGTGTCGTTCGCGTCCGGGGCGGGAGAGGTGGTGTCGTCGTCGGGGGCTCCGGTGGCCCCGTCCCGCGGTGCGCCGGTCCCGGAGGCGCCGGTGCCCACGGTCACGTCGAGCGGGGCGAGTTCGTCCCCCGCCGCGTACGGCCGCCCGCTCCACTTCGTGAGCAGTGCGGCGCCCTCGGCGGTCAGCGACACCCGCAGGCCCGTCCAGGTCGCGCCGCCCCTGCGGACGGTCGGCGTGGCGGCCCCCGTGCCGACCTCGGCCAGTGTCAGGTCGCCGCTCTCCCCCGCCCGTTCGGCGCGCACCCGCAGGGTGCCGGTGCCGCCGTCCAGCTTGAGGCGCAGTTCACGGAGAGTCAGGGCGTCGACCCCAGCCGCACCCAGGCGGATCGAGCCGTCGAGACCGACCTCCGCGTCACCGGCCGCCGGGTCCGCAGTGCCGCCGTCGACGGGGAACCAGGTCCGGCCGCCGGAGCCGCGTACGGCGGGAGCCCCGGCCGTCACCGTCGCGTCGGCGCCGGTGGGCGCCTCGAACGTCGGGCCCCAGCTCGCGTATCCGCCGGACACCTCACGCGGGGACTCCTCCCCGCCCTGCGCCGTCGCCGTGCCCTGACAGAGCAGGGCGAGCAGTGCGCCCGCCGCCGTCACGGCGGCACCAGGTCTGTTCATCACCTCGAAGTCCTCCCTGGAATGCCACTCGGGTCCGCGCTTCCCGACGCGCTGGCGGCACGGTGCCCGCGCGCCCAGACCCAGGCCGTCCCGCCGACCGCGACCAGCCCGCCCGCGGTGATGCCGAGCGGCACGGCGGCGCTGCCGGTGCTGGCCAGCGGACCGTCCGAGGTGCTCGTGTCGCCCGTGTCGCTCGTCGTGCCGCCGGTACCGCCGGTCGTGGTCGCGCTCGTGCCGGCCGACGGGGTCGCCGTGCTGTCGGTGCCGGAGTCGCCGCCACCGTCGCTCCCGGCTCCGGTGAAGGTCACCGGGATGCGGACCGTCTGGCTCTGGTCGCCGCCCCGGGTGTGGTCGTTGCGGGTGATCACGGAACAGGTCACGCCCGACTTGGTGCAGTCGGTGTTGACGTCCTTGGCCCGCACCTTGAGCTGCGCGGAGAACGTGCCCTTGTGTCCGCTGCCTCCATAGGGCTTCGCCAACCCCTCCCCGTACGAGGGCGGGTTGGACGAGATCCACACCGAGGCACCGGAGTCGCCGGACATGTCGACGCCACCGATGCAGGGGGTGGGCGTCTTGCCGGCGCCGTTGTCCACGCAGAAGGCGACGTAGATGCCCTTCTCGGTGTTGTAGCCGGTGCCGGACACGGTGACCGTCTCGCCGTCCGGGTCGAGCGCGGAGGTTTTGGAGACGGTGAGTTTCTGGTTCTCGGGGCCGGTCGCGGAACCGCCGGCGGCCACCGCCGAGGGGGCCGGGAAGAGGATCACGGCACTCGCGACGGCGAGGGCCGCCGGGGCTGCGCGCAGGGCTCGTAGGCCACATCTGTGCATCGGTGTCAGCACTCCCACCATAGGTAACTCAGGTAAGGCTAACCTAAGGTAACGAACACTCAGTTCGAACGGTAGACGTGGAAGGCGGTTCGATGCGTAGGTCCGAAAGACCTCAACTACCCGTCGCACGAAGGGGAGTTGCCGCACTGGCCGTTGCTTTCGCGATGCTGACCGCCGGATGCGCAGGCAGCGACGGGGGCAGCGAAGGCAGTGGGGCGAAGCCGTCGCCGTCGTCCGCGAGCGTCCGTGCGGCCGCGGCCCAGAAACAGTTGAAGACGAATTCCCTCGTCCCGCTGGAGGGCGGGGCGCCCACGCCGAAGCTGCCCGTCACCGTCGGCTCGTCCGACGGCCGGAAGGTCACCGTCGAGGACGCCTCACGGATTCTTCCCCTCAACGGGGGCATAGCGGAGATCGTGTTCACGCTCGGCCTCGGTGACAAGGTTGTCGGACGGGACATCACCGCGACCTTCGAGGAGGCGAAGGGCCTTCCCCAGGTGACCAAGGCGCACGACGTGAGCGCGGAGAGCGTGCTCTCGCTGGAGCCGACCGTGGTGCTCGCCGACACGGACACCGGGCCCAGCGAGGCCGTCGACCAGATCCGTGACGCCGGGATCCCCGTGGTCGTACTCGATCCGGCCAACGAGCTCTCCGACGTGAGCGCCCGGACCACGCGGGTCGCCGAGGCGCTGGGGGTGCCGGCGGCCGGGAAGGCGCTCAACCAGCGTTTCGCCGACGAGTTGAAGGCGGCGCGGGCGGCCGTGCCCGAGCGCAGCAGGCCGAAGGTGGCGTTCCTCTACATGCGGGGTTCGGCCGCCGTCTATCTCATCGGCGGGAAGGGCTCGGGGGCCGACTCCCTCATCGCGGCGGCGGGGGCGGAGGACGCGGGGGTGGCCGCCGGCCTGGACAAGCCGTTCACCCCGATCACCAGCGAGGCCCTCGTGAAGGCCCAGCCCGATGTGATCCTCATGATGAGCAAGGGGCTCGAGTCGGTCGGCGGCGTCGACGGGCTCGTGGAGATCCCCGGTATCAGGGAGACGCCGGCCGGGATGGACCGGCGGGTGGTGGACCTGGAGGACGGGGTTCTGCTCAGCTTCGGGCCGCGTACGCCGTTGGTGATCGACCTCTTGGTGGAGCGGTTGCATCAGGGGTGAGGGTGGGGTCGGTTGTTCGTCGGGTGCGGAGTGGGTGGGGGTGGTTTTTTTGGGGGCGCGGGGAACTGCGCGACCAGCCCCCACCGGACCCGCGTCGGCGGACAACCCCCACCTCACGTGTCGAAGTCGACCGTCAAGGCCTCCGAGACCGGGTACGACTGGCAGGTCAGGACATACCCCGCCTCCACCTCGGCCGGTTCGAGCGCGAAGTTGCGGCGCATGTCGGCCTTGCCGTCGGTGACCAGGGCCCGGCAGGTGCCGCAGACACCGCCCTTGCAGGCGAACGGCAGGTCGGGGCGGGTCCGTTGGGCGCCGTCGAGGATGCTGCGCTCACGGGAGAGCGCGGCGGTGGTCGAGCGGCCGTCGAGCGTGACGGTCACCTCGCTGACGGGTCCCTCGGCGGCGGCCTCCTCGTGCCGGGCCTCCCGTACGGGTTCGTCGTCGGCGTAGAACAGCTCCTGGTGGACGCGGTCGGCCGGTACGCCGAGGCCATGAAGCACCTGCTGGGCGTCGCGAACCATGCCGTGCGGGCCGCACAGCCACCAGTGGTCCGCCGTGTCGACGTCGACGAGGGAGTCGATGAGTGCCGAGAGGCGATCGGCGTCGAGGCGGCCCGAGAGCACCTCGGCCTCGCGCGGTTCGCGGGACAGGACGTGGGCGAGCTGGAAGCGTGCCGGGTACAGGTCCTTCAGGTCGGCCAGTTCGTCGGCGAACATCACCGTGCCGCTGCGGCGGTTGCCGTAGAAAAGGGTCACGGTCGAGCGGGGGTCGGCGGCCAGCACCGACTCGGCGATGGAGACCATGGGTGTGATGCCGGAGCCCGCCGCGATCAGCACATGATGACCGGGGGTGCCGAGGTCGGGGGTGAAGTACCCGGTGGGGGCCATGACCTCGACGGTGTCACCGGGCCGCACGTCATGGACCAGCCACGACGAGAACAGTCCACCCAGCACCACCCGCACACCGATGCGTGGCGCCGAACCGGCGGGCGAACAGATGGAGTACGACCGCCGTTCGTCCCGCCCGTCGATCTGCCGCCGCAGCGTCAGCGACTGCCCGGGCGCGAACGCGAACTCCTCCGCCAGCTCCGCCGGGATCTCGAACCCGACGGCGACGGCGTCCTCGCAGAGCGGCTGCACGGTGGCGACGCGGAGACGGTGGAAGGCGGGACGACGGCGGGGACGTGGGCGCACGGCGCCGGCAAGGGTCGTGTCGAGCGAAGCCGCGCCGGCAGCAGCCCCGCTCGGGCCGACGGAAGCAGCCGGGGCCGGGGCGGCGGGGGCGCTCCGGTCTTGGCGCCCTGGCGCGGGCTCTCCCCGCAGGCCTCCCGTCGGTTCGTCCTTGAGGCCTTTCATCAGATCTCCTTGACGTGCTCGAACGGCTCGCGGCAGGTGCGGCAGCGCCACAGGGACTTGCAGGAGGTGGCGGCGAAGCGGGAGGTCTCCTCGGTGTCGGCCGAGGCGCAGCGGGGGCACGGGACCGTGCGGCGCGTGGGTGAGAGGAGCAGGGGGACGGGGCCGCGCGGGGCCGATCCGGGTGGGGCGATGCCGTGCCGGGTGAGTTTGCGGCGGCCGGTGTCGGTGATCCAGTCGGTGGTCCACGGCGGGTTCAGGACCGTGCGGATCTCGACCCGTTCGTAGCCGGCGGCGCGCAGCCGGGCCGCCACGTCGGCACGCATCTCCGCCATGGCCGGGCAGCCCGAGTAGGTCGGGGTCAGGCTCGCGATCACCGTGCCGTCCTCGGTCAGCTCGACGTCCCGCAGGACGCCGAGGTCGGCGAGGGTCAGCATGGGCAGCTCGGGGTCCGGCACCTGCTCGGCGATGTACCGGGCGCGCCGCACGTCGAGCGAAGTGGTGGTCACCATGTCGCCTCCGGATGGGCGCGGGCCACGCTCTGCAACTCGGCGAGCAGCGGCGCGAGATGCTCGGTGTGGTCGCCGGTACGGCCCGCGCCCGGCAGGGGCCGGTACACCGGCATGGGCAGCCCGCCGGCCTCGGTGACCTGGCGGAGCACGGCGGCGACCTCGTCCCGTACATCGCAGGCGGTGAACAACTCACCGAAGTACGGGGCCACTTGCTCCAGCGCCTTGCGCATCCGCCGGTGCGACTCCTCGGTGCCGTCCCCCAGCCGCACGGACCATTCGGCGGCGTACTGCCGGTGGTACGTCAGCTCCTTGACACCCTTCGCGGCGATCGCGGCGAGGACGGGGTCGGGGTGCCCCACCAGCCGCTCGAAGTGCGCGAGGCGCCAGCTGGACAGGACGAGCAGCCGCACGATCGAGAACGCGAAGTCTCCGTTGGGGAGTTCGGCGAGGCGGACATTGCGGAAGTCGTCGGTGTCGCGGAAGTAGGCGTACGCGTCCTCGCCGCGTCCGGTGCCGTCGACCTGGCCGGCGCGGGAGTACAGCAGACGGGCCTGGCCGAGGAGGTCGAGGCCGATGTTGGCGAGGGCGACCTCCTCCTCCAGTTCGGGGGCGCGGGTGGTCCACTCGGCGAGCCGTTGGGCGCAGACCAGGGCGTCGTCGGCCAGCGCGACGCAGATCGCGGTCAGTTCACCGGTGTCGACGCCCTCCGGCACGGTGGTGTCCACGCCGTGCAAAGGGTCCTCGAACCCGGTGCCGTACGCCCAGCGGGCGTCGTCCTCGTGTCCCTCGGCGAGGGTCAGGTAGACGTGGTCGTCACTCATACCCTGCTCCTCAGATGTGCGGGACGTCGTCGGGGATGTCGTAGAAGGTGGGATGGCGGTACACCTTGTCGGCGCTGGGCTCGAAGAAGGGGTCCTTCTCGTCGCGGGTCGAGGCGGCGATGTGCTCGGAGCGCACCACCCAGATGGAGACGCCCTCGTTGCGGCGGGTGTACAGGTCGCGGGCGTGGGTGAGGGCCATCTGGTCGTCGGCGGCGTGCAGGGAGCCCACATGGACGTGGTTCAGGCCGCGCTTGCCGCGTACGAAGACCTCGTACAACGGCCAGTCGCCCTTGTGCGTGCGCGCCGTGCCACCGCCGTCGGGGCCGGTGCCGTCGTTCGTGCCGATACCGTCGTTCCTGCCGGTACCGTCGTTCCTGCCGGTACCGTCGTTCCTGCCGGTCATGCCGCCGTCCCCTTCCGGGCTCGCTCGCTCCGCCTGGCCGCGTGGGCGGTGGCCGCCTCGCGCACCCAGGCGCCCTCCTCGTGGGCGGTCCGCCGCCGCTCCATCCGCCGGTCGTTGCACGGTCCGTTCCCGGTGATCACGCGCTTCAGCTCGTCCCAGTCGGGGGTGCCGAAGTCGTGCCGGCCGCGCTCCTCGTTCCACCGCAGCTCGGGGTCGGGGAGGGTGACGCCGAGCTTGTCGGCCTGCGGGACGGTCATGTCGACGAAGCGCTGCCGCAACTCGTCGTTGGAGTGCCGCTTGATCTTCCAGGCCATGGACTGCGCGGAGTTGGGCGAGGCGTCGTCGGGCGGGCCGAACATCATCAGGGACGGCCACCACCAGCGGTTCACGGCGTCCTGGACCATCTCGCGCTGTTCGTCGGTGCCGCGCATCATCGTCAGCAGCAGTTCGTAGCCCTGCCGCTGGTGGAACGACTCCTCCTTGCAGATCCGCACCATCGCGCGCGCGTACGGCCCGTACGAACTCCGGCACAGCGGGACCTGGTTGCAGATCGCCGCGCCGTCCACGAACCAGCCGATGACGCCCACGTCGGCGAAGCTCGCCGTCGGGTAATTGAAGATCGACGAGTACTTCTGGCGGCCCTCGATCAGCCACCGGGTCAGGTCGGCGCGGTCCGCGCCGAGGGTCTCCGCGGCCGAGTACAGATACAGACCGTGGCCCGCCTCGTCCTGGACCTTGGCGAAGAGGATGGCCTTGCGGCGCAGTGAGGGCGCACGGGTGATCCACTCGCCCTCCGGCTGCATGCCGATGATCTCCGAGTGCGCGTGCTGCGCGATCTGCCGGACGAGCGTCTTGCGGTAGCCCTCGGGCATCCAGTCGCGCGGCTCGATCCGCTGGTCCCGCGCGATCGTCGCGTCGAAGTGTGCCTGGAGCGCGTCCTCGGTGTCCTGTGCGTCCTGGGGTGGCACCCCGGCGGATTGTGTCGTCATCGATACCAGCTTCCCACCGACCAACCGACCATTCGTTCGGTTCAAGTGTGACGCGATTCCGCCGACCGGGCAAGCCCCCGGCCTGACCGAATGGGCCTAACCGAATGCTCGGTCGGGAAACAGGATGAGGGTGAACAGTGACGCGGCCTCGGTCCGGGTCGCGACGACGAAGGAGTCACGATGGGCACGCTGGGCGAACCGCTCCCCCCTGACCTGCTGGACGATGGCGAGCGCTTGTCCGGGGACCGGTTGCGGGCACTCCAGCTCCACCGGCTGCGCGAGACCCTGCGCCACGTCTACGACAACGTGGAGCCGTACCGGAAGAAGTTCGACGCGGCCGGTGTCCGCCCCGACGACTGCCGCTCCCTGGACGACCTCGCCCGCTTCCCCTTCACCACGAAGGCCGATCTGCGGGACACGTACCCCTTCGGCATGTTCGCGGTGCCCATGTCCGACGTACGACGCGTGCACGCCTCCAGCGGCACCACCGGGCGCCCCACGGTCGTCGGCTACACGGAGAGAGACCTGTCCATGTGGGCGGACGTGGTCGCCCGCTCGATCCGGGCCGCCGGCGGGCGCCCGGGCCACAAGGTGCACATCTCCTACGGTTACGGCCTGTTCACCGGCGGCCTCGGCGCGCACTACGGGGCCGAGCGCGCCGGATGCACGGTGATCCCGGCCTCCGGCGGGATGACGGCCCGCCAGGTTCAGCTGATCCAGGACTTCCGCCCCGAGATCGTCATGGTGACCCCCTCCTACATGCTCACGCTGCTCGACGAGTTCGATAAACAGGGCATCGACCCCCGCTCCACCTCCCTGCGGGGGCATCTTCGGGGCCGAACCGTGGACGGAGGAGATGCGGCGGGAGATCGAGGAGCGGGCGGGCCTCCACGCGATCGACATATACGGACTGTCGGAGGTGATCGGCCCCGGTGTCGCGCAGGAGTGTGTGGAGACCAAGGACGGCCTCCACATCTGGGAGGACCACTTCTATCCCGAGGTGGTCGACCCGCTCACGGACGCCGTCCTGCCCGAGGGCGAGGAGGGCGAGATCGTCTTCACCTCCCTCACCAAGGAAGCCCTGCCGGTCATCCGCTACCGCACCCGCGACCTGTCCCGTCTGCTGCCCGGCACCGCCCGCCCCGCCTTCCGCCGGATGCGCAAGGTCACCGGCCGCTGCGACGACATGATCATCTTGCGCGGCGTGAACGTCTTCCCCAGCCAGATCGAGGAGATCGTGCTGCGTACGCCCGCCGTGGCCCCGCATTTCCAGATCCGGCTGACGAGACGGGGCCGTATGGACCACATGACCGTCCGGGTCGAGGCACGGGCGGGAACGGCTCCCGACCAGCGGGAGACCGCGGCCACGGCGATCACCCAGGCGGTCAAGGACGGTGTGGGCGTCACGGTGGAGGTGACGATCGTCGACCCGGAAACCCTGGAGCGCTCGGTCGGCAAACTCCAGCGGGTCAAGGATCTCCGCGACGCCGCGAGCTGATGGCTCAGCGCCAGGGGCAGCGCCCCTTCAGGGGCGCTGGGAACCGCGCGACCAGCCGCATCGCACCCCGCAGCCCGAAGCACACAGTCCCCCGACGACGCTCCCCCGCTCGCTCACAGCCCCCGGTGCACCACATGTCCGCCCGTCACAGTGAGAAGCACCGGCGCCTCGGCGACCTCATCCGCGGGCGCCTCCACCGGATCGAGTCCCAAGGCCGTGAGGTCGGCGCGGAAGCCGACGGCGACGCGCCCGGCGACGTCCGCCTCACCGGCGGCGAGGGCGGCGTGCGTGGTGCAGCCCTCCAACGCCTGGAGCCCGGTCAGCCCCGCACGGGACGCCGCCGCGCCGCGCGGCACACGGGCCGTCGCCAGAACACCGCGGGCGTCGTGGTGGGCGATGGGCCAGTCCGACCCGAGGGCGACGACCGCGCCGGCGTCCCGCAGATCACGCAGCCGCCACGCCCGCGTCGCGCGCTCCCGCCCCAGCCGCACCGACCACTCGTCGGACAGGTCGGCCCGGGTGTAGTCCGTGTGCGGCGGCTGCATGGAGGCGATGACCCCCACCTCCGCGAACCGCGTCACCAGATCGTCCGGCACCGACTCGACGTGCTCCACCCGGTGCGCGAGCCGCCCGCCGGGCCCCAGCGAGGCGACGGTGTCGAGGACATGGCGTACGGCCGCGTCCCCGATCGCGTGGGTCGCCGTACGCACCCCGGCCCGGTGCAGCTCCCGTACCGCGGAGCTGTACGCCGCCGGGTCGGGCCAGAACGCGTCGGTGCCCTGGCCGTGGCAGTCGGGGTGGTCCAGCCAGGCGGTGCCGCCCTCGACGGTGCCGTCCATGAAGAACTTCACCCCGCCGACAAGCCAGTGCCGTCCGCCCCGGCCCTGGAGGGCGACGAGTTCCGCCAGGTCACCGGCGCCGGCGCCGGGCATGCACCAGGGTGCGAAGCGCAGCCGCAGCGGCAGTACCGACTCCTCGGCGACCGCGCCCACCAGGTCGAGGTCGCCGAGGTCCATGACATGGGCCCCGGTGAGGCCGGTGGCCGCCATCTCGGCCAGCAACTCACCCAGCCGGGCGCGGCGTTCGGCGTACGACGGGCGCGGCAGGACGGGCTCGACGAGCGCCATCGCGGCGTGTTCGACGAGATGTCCGGTCAGCCGTCCCTCGGCGTCGACCGCGATGTGGGACCGCTGGGCGAAGGCACGCGGTCCGGTGATGTCGGCGGCCTTGAGGGCGGCCCCGCTGACGAGGGCCGAGTGGCCGTCGTACAGGCGCAGGAAGGCGGGCGCGCCGTCCAGGACGTCCTCGACGAGGGCACGGTCGACGGCGCGTCCGCCGAAGACGTTGTGGTCGAGGCCGTAGCCGACGACCCAGCCGTCGACGCGTTCTCCCGAGGTGAGCGCGGCGCGGAGTCCGTCGAGGTCGCGTACGGCGGTGAGGTCGATGCCGGTGGCCATGTCCAGGCCCCACACGGGGTGGCTGTGGCCGTCCACCAGGCCGGGCATCAGCCGGCCGCCGCCCAGGTCCACGACCTCGGTGCCGGGACCGCGCCAGTCCCGTATGTCCGACGCCTCGCCGACGGCGGCGATCAGGCCGTCGCGGACGGCGACGGCGGTGGCGTACGGCCGCTCGGGGTCGAGGGTGCGGACGTGGGCGCCGGTGATGACGAGGTCGGCGGTGGGCATGGAGAGGTCTCCTCCGAGGGGGGTGAAGGGCGGCGGTCGACTGGCGCGGGTCAGTCGGCGGCTTCGGCCGGTGGTTCGGCGGCGAAGTTCGCGTAGACCTCGGGCCGGGCGCGGCGCAGCCACCGGGCGAGGACGAGGCCGATGACGAGGACGGCCGGGACCAGGGCCGCGAGGACGGTGTTGACGGTGGTGGAGGCGCCGGTGAACTGGTCGAGGTGGGTGACGACCAGGGCGATGGCGCCGGTCAGGAGCATCGCCGCGACGACGGGGGCGACGACCGTGCGCAGGGCGCCCTCGGTGTGGGTGACGCGCCGGAAGTAGAAGGGCACGGCGAGCGCGGCGAGCAGTTGCAGCAGCATCAGGGCGAGCATGCCGGGGGTGTTGACCCACAGCAGCAACTGCATGTACGGGTCGGCGCCGGCCGTGGCGAAGGCCAGGACGACGATCGCGCCGAGGACGGTCTGGGCGATGCCCGCGACGTACGGGGAGCGGTGGCGCGGGTGGACGCGGGCCAGTGCCTTGGGGAGGATCCCCTCTTCCGCGAGGGCGAGGCCGTAGCGGTTGATGGCGTTGTGGAAGGCGAGGAGGGAGGCGAGGACGCTGGTGACGATGAGGATCCGCATCAGGTCGGCCGCCCAGGAGCCGACGTAGGTGGTGATGGCGGAGAAGAACAGGTCGGCGGGGTTCGCGCCGGCCGTCGCCATGACCTGGGCGTCACCGAAGGCCTGGATCACGGTCCACACGATGAACGCGTAGAACAGGCCGAGGAAGCCGATGGCGAGGTAGGTGGCGCGGGGCACCGTACGGGCCGGGTCGCGGGCCTCGCGGCGGTAGATGACGGTCGACTCGAAGCCGGTGAACGCGGCGAACGCGAAGGCCAGGACGGCCACCATGCCGGAGACCATGACGTTGTCGGGGGCGAAGGAGGCGAGGGAGAGGCCGTCGGCGCCGCCCTTGACCAGCACTCCCCCGGCGAGCAGCACGAGGATGCCCGTCTCGGCGACGAGGAGCACGCCGAGGAGCTTGGCGCCGAAGTCGATGGACCGGTAGCCGGCGTAGCCGATGAGCAGCAGGCCCACGAGGGACACGGGCAGCCAGGGGATGTCGGTGCCGAACAGGGAGCGGGCGGTGTCGCGGGTGGCGGTGCCGAGGAGACCGTAGACGCCGATCTCCATGCCGTTGTAGCCGATCAGCGCGAGCAGGGCGGCGCCGATGCCGGCGCGGCGGCCGAGGCCCCGGGTGATGTACGCGTAGAAGGCGCCGGCGCTGCGGACGTGGCGGCTCATGGTGGTGAAGCCGACGGCGAAGACGGCGAGCGTGAGGCCGGCGAGGAGATAGCCGACGGGGGCGCCGATGCCGCCCATCAGGATGGCGAGCGGGGCGACGCCGGCCATCACGGTGAGCGGGGCGGCGGCGGAGACGACGAAGAAGGCGATGTCGGTGGTGCCGAGGGAGCCGGAGCGGAGGGAGGGCGCCGCGGAACCGGCGCTCCGGGTGGGAACGGCGCCGGTGGCGTCGGGGGTGACAGTCATGAGGGGAAAGCCCTTCTGGCTGCGGGCAGGGACGAGCGTACCGGGCGTGCGGGGATGACCTGGGCCCGTAAACCTAAAGGCTTTCGGTTTTCGCAATGTAGCCTTCACCTGGACTACTGGGAAGACCCCCGAGGGGACGGACACCATGGGACGGCCGCGCACACCCTTGCTCGACCGGGAGCGCATCACCACCACCGCGCTGGAGCTCCTCGACGCGCAGGGCGAGTTCAGCGTGCCGCAGATCGCGCGGCGGCTGGGGGTGCAGACCGGCTCGGTGTACCACCATGTGGACGGCCGGGACGGCATCGTGGAGCTGCTGCGGGAGCGGGTCGCGGAGGGGATCGACATCGCCGCCCTCGATCTGCGCCCGTGGGACGCGGCCCTCGCCGCCTGGGCCCGCTCCTACCGCGCCGCCTTCGCGGCCCACCCCCGGGCCATCCCGCTGCTGATGACCTCCCCGGTACGGGCCCCGCGTGTCCTCGCACAGTACGAGCGCGCCGTCGGCCTGCTCCTCGACGCGGGCTTCCCCCTCCCGGACGTGATGCCGGTGCTGGTCGCCCTGGAGAACGTCGTGCTGGGCTCGGCCCTGGATCTCGCCGCGCCCGTGGCCATGTGGGAGATCACCGACGCGTCGGCCACTCCGCGCCTCGCCGGGGCCCTGGAGGCGGTGGGCGACCGCCGCGCGGACGCGGCCTTCGAATTCGCCCTCGACGGTTTCCTCGCGCACGCGCGGCACAGGCTGGAGGTGTACGCGCAGGTATAGGCCGGGGCGGCGCACGGGAAAACTCCTGTGCGTCGCATCGCACACCTCTGCGATCATCCCGGAATGGCGCAGAGTCTCGAATCGCTGGTCATCCGGCACACCCATCGTCTTCCCGCCCCCAGGGGGGCGGCGGGGGAAGGCGCCACCGCGGCGCGGCAGTTCGACACCGCGCTGATGTCGGTGGGCTTCAAGCTGTCGACGGATCTGCTCGCGCGCCTGTCGGGGCTGTCCGCGGCCGCGGTCGTTCACACCGCCACGCGGACGCTGCGCACCGTGCGCGAGATGGTGGGCGACCACGTCCGGCACAACCCCTACTTCATCGCCTTCCCGGCGAACGTGCCGGAGACCGAGGAGTTCTGGATGCGGTGCGTCGCCCAGGCACTGAGCGACGACACGACCCGAGCCGCCACGATCGCCCAGGTGGTACGGGGCGTGGTGAACCTGCTCACCCTCCCGACGTACGGCAAGTACCAGCACACGTACGACGACATGCTGGCCGCCCACGACAAGCTGATCGCCGCGGCCGGCGACCGCGTGACCGTCCTGCACCTCGGCCGGGACCTGGACGACGAGCTCACCGACCTCTACCTGGCCCTGGCGGGCAGCACGACCCCGCTGGGCGAGGACGGACTGAGGGACCTCAAGGCCCTCGCCGAACGGTGCGCGCCCGGTCCGCAGCCGGAGAGGATTCCGGTCCGGGAGAGCCGGGCCGTCGTCAATGAGGCCCGGCTCGGCGTGGGCGCCGATCCCCTGATCGACACCGTCACCGATGTGCTGCGGCTGGCGTGCGCGCTGTCGGGCGGTGACGTGACGCTGCAGGAGCCGACCCGGTTCCGGGCACTGTCGCGGCCGGTCCGGCGTGCGCTGCTCGCGGGCCTCGACGCCGTGGTCGCGGCGAACCCCGCGAAGCTCGCCGACGTGCACGCGCACCGGGAGCCCTTCAAGCGGCTCGGTGAACGTCTCCACCCGCACGAGTACCCGCGTTGGCCGCACGCCGCCGACGTGTTCGCGGTCGCGCGCGGCGAGAAGGAGGCGCGGTCCTTCGACAGCCGGGTCGAGCAGCTGCTCGACGAGTCCGACGTCGCCGGTGCGGTGAAGCTGCTGAAGTCCGCTCCCGGCAAGCTGTTCCGCACCCTGGACCTGCTGCTGCGCATCGCCGCCGACCAGGAGGAGCGGGACGCGGTGGTGGCCGCCGCGGTGCAGGTCGCTCCCGAGGTCTCCGGCCGGGTCGTCCTCTCGGTCCGCGAGCACCTCCACAACCGGGAGCGGGAGACCGACGCACCCCGCGTCTTCGTCAACCGCCGGGGCCGCGCCTGGGTCTCCCCCGACCACCGGCCGCCCGTGCCGGCCGCCGACCGCGATCGCCTGATCGCCGCCCTCGACGCCGAGACGCGCCGCCGGCTCCCGGTGGCGGGGCGGCTGCTGGTCGACCCCGACGTGCTGGACGTGGCGCTCCCGCTCAGCGGCAGGGCGACCCCGTCCGGGCTCGGCATCCTGCCGCGGGGGTCGGTCTCGGAGGTCGACGGCGAGCGGCTGCGCTTCTTCGTGTACTGGAAGCAGACCGAGCACCGGACCGACTACGACCTCTCGGCGCTGCTGCTGGACGGCGACTACGGCACCGACTCCTGGCTCTCCTACACGTCCCTCACAGCCGTCGGAGGCCGGCACTCGGGCGATGTCACCGAGGCGCCCGACGGGGCCTCGGAGTTCATCGACCTGTCTTTGGACCGGCTGCGCGGCACGTTCGTCGTTCCGCAGGTCAACATCTACGCGGGCGAGGGCTTCGAGGAGGTCGAGGAGTCCTTCTTCGGGTTCATGCTGCGCGATGGTGAGCAGAAGGGCCGGCCGTTCGAGCCGCGCACGGTGCGGATGAAGTCGGAGCTGCGCGGGGCGGGCAGGGTGGCGTTGCCGCTGGTGTTCCGGCGCGGGGACGACGGCCGGTGGCGTGCGAAGTGGCTGCACCTGTACCTGAAGGGCGTCTCGTCGGCCAACCGGGTCGAGGAGAACCAGGCGTCGGTGTCGAAGCTGGTGCGCGCCGTCGTGGAGCGCGAGCAGCTGACGGTGAGGTATCTGATCGACCTGATGTCCGGCGGCACCACGGCCCCGGACCTGTGGGACGGCGAGCGGGTGCCGGACGAGCCCGTGACGTACATCGGTCTGGAACGGCCCGAGGGGCTGCACCCGGACTCCCGGGTCATCACCCTCGAAAATCTGCGCGACCTGATCCCGGCCTGAGTGCTAGCGTTGCCGACGGCGAGGCCATGAAGGGGCTTCCTTCTCATTCACTCCAAATGAAACCGAGTCCTTTCGCTCTCCTCGCCCTCGACTTCCACCGGGAGGCGCCGCACGGCGCCTCCCGGTGTCGTGCGTGCGGCCGACTCACCGCCTGAGTGTCGCCCGCGCCGCCGCGAGGGCCTGCTCCGCGTAGCCACGGCCGAAGAGGACGGCGTGGACCAGCAGGGGGAAGAGCTGGTGGAGTCCGACGCGGTCCTGCCAGCCGTCGGCCAGGGGCGCCGCCCGCTGGTAGCCGTCGAGGACGTGGCCCAGGTGGGGGCAGCCGAAGAGGGCGAGCATGGCGAGGTCGGTCTCGCGGTGGCCGCCGTGCGCGGCCGGGTCGATGAGCCAGACGTGGCCGTCGGCGCCCCACAGGACGTTGCCGTTCCACAGGTCACCGTGCAGCCGGGCGGGCGGCTCGGCCGGGCCCGCGAGGTCGGGCAGCCGCGCGCAGACCTCCTCCACGGAAGCCGCCTCGGCCGGGCGGATGGTGCCGTCGTCGACCGCGCGACGCAGATACGGCAGCACGCGGTGCTCGGCGTACCAGGCCGGCCAGTCGGGGCCGGGGAGGTTCCGCATCGGCGCGCGGCCGATGTACGCCTGCGTCGGGCCGCCGGGCGGTGGGGTGCCGAAGGCGGGTGAGCCGGTGGCGTGCAGCGCGGCCAGGGCGCCGCCGAAGCGGGCCGCGGCCTCGGCACTCGGTGCCCCCTGTGCCACCCGGTCGATCACCAGGCGGCGCTCGTCATGGCCGTACACCGTCGGGACACGGACCGCGTCCGGCTCGGCGAGCCAGCGCAGTCCGGCCACCTCGGCGCGGGCCGCGCCGGGGCCGTCTCCCAGCTTGACCAGCACCGTCCGGCCGTCGTCGAGGGTGACTTCGGCGAGCGTCCCGGAGAGCCGGCGTTCACCGGCCGCCGGGCGGCCGGTGAGCCGGGCCGCAAGGGCACCGGGTGCCGTGCGATCGGTCACGGCGTACCACCTCCAGATCCCATGTCCTCTCCCATGCTTTCGGGCATCCCCAGGGTCCGTGCATGCCCATGTGTGACCCCGGTGAAATCTCCTACCCAGGTCTTGACATGCGAACGAATCGCTCCGTAGCTTGGCCGATCATTTAGATCCATGAAGTGAGTTCACAGAGATGAACAGTCGGGCGCGGGGCGAGGTGCCCGGCTACGCGGTGGCGCTCATGAAGGCCGGGGTGACCCTCCGGGGCCTGGACGTCGGCGCGTACGGGCGCCCCTGGTCGGCCCGACGGCGGAGCATGTCGCCCGGCTGGCGAAGCTGATCGACCACGGCCTGGGAAGGATGGGCGTATGACCGGCACGCCGGGCACCCGGATCCGCGAACTGATCGTCACCCCGATCGCCTTCCGTGACCCGCCGCTGCTCAACTCGAACGGTGTCCACGAGCCGCTCGCGCTGCGGACGATCCTCCAACTCGTCCTGCAGGACGGCACGGTGGGGCTCGGCGAGTCGACGGGCGGCACCGTCCGGCTGGAGCGGCTCGATGCCGCCGCGAAGGCGGTGGTCGGTCTGGACGTGTTCGACACGACCGCCGTCGCGGCCGCGATCGACGCGGCGCTGCTGCCGACGGTGCCCAGCTCCCACGAGCGCGGCTGGACCACCTCGGCGGTCGAGGTGGCCTGCCTCGACGCGCAGGGCAAGCTGCTCGGCCGTCCGGTCAGCGATCTGCTCGGCGGCAAGGTCCGTGACTCCGTGCCCTTCGCCGCGTACCTCTTCTACAAGTGGGCCGAGCATCCGGCGCTCGACGGCCGCCCGGCGGTCGGGGACGACTGGGGCGAGGCCCTGGACCCGGCCGGGGTGGTCGAGCAGGCGCGGCTGATGCGACAGCGCTACGGCTTCCGGTCGTTCAAGCTGAAGGGGGGTGTCTTCCCGCCGGCCGAGGAGATCGCCGCGATCGAGGCGCTCGCGGAGGCCTTCCCCGGTCAGCCGCTGCGGCTGGACCCCAACACGGCCTGGACGGTGGAGACCTCGAAGTACGTCGCCCGGCAACTAGACGGCGTACTGGAGTACTTGGAGGATCCGACCGCCACCATTCCCGGGATGGCGGCGGTCGCCGAGGAGTCGCCGATGCCGCTGGCGACCAACATGTGCGTGGTCGCCTGGGAGCATCTGAAGCCGGCGGTCGAGCAGAACGCCGTCCAGGTGCTGCTCACCGACCACCACTACTGGGGCGGACTGCGCCGCACGCGTGAACTGGCCGCCGTCTGCGAGGCGTTCGGGCTCGCGCTGTCCATGCACTCCAACTCCCACCTGGGTATCAGTCTGGCCGCGATGACCCATGTCGCGGCGGCCATCCCCCACCTCGACCACTCCTGCGACACGCACTACCCGTGGAACTCGGCGGACGACGTGATCGTCCCGGGTGTGCTGGAGTTCCGGGACGGGGAGGTCGCGGTGCCCACGGGGCCCGGGCTGGGCGTGGAACTGGACCACGACGCCCTCGCACGGCTGCACCGGCTGTATGTGGACTCCGGCGTGCGTTCCCGGGACGACACCGGGTACATGCGCCGGATCCAGCCGGGGTACGAGCTGCGACTGCCGCGCTGGTGAACCACCTGGGACTTCCGGGCTGATGAATCACCGCTGATCAGGGGCCGCCCGCCTGCGGGCGGCCCCTCTTTCACGGGGCGAAGCGCCCCCGTGGCGCGTCGTGCGCCCTCCGCGCCGGTCGCGGGAGGCGGGCGACGGGCGCGTAAGCACGTACCGGGCGGTGCTCTGCCTCAGCCGGCGGTTTCCGCCTCCCCAGGACACGAAGTCGCCCCTTTCACGCGGTGCCCGACGGGCCGTTCCGCCTGTTTGGCTTTATCCGCGACACGTGCCGCCCATCCGCACGTGTCGCCCCACAGTCGCCGCTCCGGCGACCCTCGCCTCGGAATCCGCCCACGGCCAAGTCGTACGCGCGCCACCCGAGTTCCGTGTCCGACAGCGACCGGTGTCCACCCGTGTCCGGCATCGTCCGGTGTTCGCCCGTGTCCCGGCACCGTCCGGTGTCCGCCCGTGTCCCGGCGCGTGCGCACACGTCCACGCACGTCCACGCACGTCCACGCACATCCGCTCACCGATCGGGAGAGAATGTGACCGCCCCCGTAAGCTCCTCCGAAAGCGCACCGGAACCCGCCGACGAACAGCATTTCACCAGCCTCAGCACCCGGGCCGCACGGCAGCTCGCGACGACCACCAAGTCCGAACCGCAGATGCAGGCCATCACCTCGCGGTGGCTGCTCAAGGCCCTGCCGTGGGTGGACGTCAAGGGCGGCACCTACCGGGTCAACCGCCGCCTCCAGCTGCGCATCGGCCGGGGCCGGGTGCAGTTCGACCAGAACGGCGCCGACGACATCAAGGTCATCCCGGAGACGCTGACCGAACTCCCCGCGCTGCGCGGCTACTGCGACATCGCGGCCCTCAGGGAGATCTCCGCCAGGTTCCGGGTGCGCGAGGTACGCGCCGGCCAGGTGCTGGTGGACGCCGGGCAGCCGGTGACCGAGGCGTATCTCGTGGTGCACGGCCGGTTCACGCGGTACACCACCGGCAAGTACGGCGAGGAGGAGGTCCTCGGCCTGCTCACCGACGGCGACGGGCTCGGCGACGAGGCCATCGGTCACGCCGACCCGCTGTGGCTCAGCTCGGTGCGGGCCGAGACGGCGGGGGTGGTGCTGGCGCTCAACTGGGACGTGCTGATGGCGTTCGTGGAGCGCACGCCGTCCCTCGCGACCCAGTTCCACGCCTTCGCCGAGCGGCAGCGCAAGCCCATGAACCGCAAGGGCGAGGCCGATGTGCCCCTGGAGGCCGGGCACGTCGGCGAGTTGGCGCTCCCGGGCGGCTTCGTCGACTACGACCTCGCGCCCCGCGAGTACGAACTCTCCCTCACCCAGACGGTGTTGCGCGTCCACACCCGGGTCGCGGACCTCTACAACAACCCGATGGACCAGACGGAGCAGCAACTGCGCCTGACCATCGAGGAGATCCGCGAACGACAGGAGTGGGAGCTGGTCAACAACCGCGAGTTCGGGCTGCTGCACAACATCGACTACGGCCAGCGCATCAGCACCTTCTCCGGCCCGCCGACCCCGGACGACATGGACGAACTGCTGTCCATGCGCCGCAGGACCAAGCTGTACCTGGCCCATCCGAAGGCGATCGCGGCGTTCTTCCGGCAGTGCAACCGGCGCGGCCTGGTGCCTGGCACGGTGAACGTGGACGGGCACGAGGTCCCGGCGTGGCGCGGGGTGCCGCTCTTCCCGTGCAGCAAGATCCCCATCAGCCCGCAGCACACCACCAGCATCATCGCGCTGCGCACCGGTGAGAAGGACCAGGGGGTCGTCGGCCTGCACCAGACGGGCATCCCCGAGGAGTACGAGCCCTCGCTGAACGTGCGGTTCATGGGCATCGACACCACCGCCATCATGAGCTATCTGGTCACCGCCTACTACTCGATGGCCGTGCTGGTGCCCGACGCGGCCGGGATCCTGGAGAACGTGCAGGTCGGGTGGATGCCGGAATGAGCGAGCCGACTGTGTCCGGTGCGCCGCCGACCGGGGTGGCGCCCTCTGGCGGGCCTTCGTCCGGGAAGCGGTTGCCGGGGCCGCCGAGCCCCGCCCGTGCCCGGCGGGCCCGCGGCGCCGGCGCGATCCCCGGGCTGCGGTACCGGCCCGCGGCGCCCGCCGATCCGGCGAAGGTGGTGGAGGTGGACCGGAGGCTGGAGGAGTGGGCCCACGGGCTGGACCTCTTCCCCTCGGCCTGGTCGGGGGACTTCTCCGCCTTCGGGTTCGGCCGGGCGGTCGTACTGCAGCATCCGGGCGCGGCCGACCTCGAACGCCTCACCGCCGCGGGCCGGTTGCTGCTCGCCGAGAACCTCGTCGACAATTTGTACTGCGAGGTGGACGAGGGCAAGGGCGGGTCACCACGCGGGCTCGGCGGGCGGCTGGTGCTGGCCCAGTCGGCGCTCGACCCCTTCCACGGCACGCCCGAGACGGAGGGGCGGTGGCGGCGCGGCGTACGGGCGGACGGGCCGCTGCGCTCGTACCACTTCGCGCTGCGCGACTACGCCGTCCTCGCCACGCCGAGCCAGACCGACCGGCTGCTGCACGACCTGGCCCGGCTGCACCTGGGCTATCTCGGCGAGGCGGCCTGGGCCGAGACCCGGTACGTGCCGCAGGTCTGGGAGTACCTGGTCATGCGGCAGTTCAACAACTTCCGGCCCTGTCTGGCGATCGTCGACGCGGTGGACGGGTGGGAGCTGCCGGAGGCCCTCTACGCCCGCCCCGAGATCCAGCGGATCACCGCCCTCGCGGGCAACGCCACCACGATCGTCAACGACCTGTACTCCTTCACCAAGGAGCTGTCGAGCGACCCCGACCATCTCAATCTGCCCATGGTCATCGCCGCCAACGAGCGGTGCGGGCTGAAGGCCGCCTATCTCGAGGCCGTCGAGATCCACAACCACATCATGGAGGCGTTCGAGGACGAGTCCGCGGCCCTGTCCGCCACCTCCCCGCTGATCGAGCGCTACACCACGGGTCTCGCCGCCTGGGTCGCCGGCAACCACGAGTGGCACGCCACCAACACCGACCGCTACAGCCTGCCCGACTACTGGTAACGCCCCGACATGGCCGACGCCCCACAGCGCCGAAGGAGCCACCGTTGACCACCATCGACGCCGTCACCACGACCGCCGCACCGTCGGCCCAGCCCCCGACGCCCTCCCCTGCCCAGTCGACGTACCAGAACCGCGTCGCGGAATACTGGAACGCCGAGGAGAACCCCGTCAACCTCGAACTCGGCAAGATCGACGACCTGTACCACCACCACTACGGCATCGGCGACGCCGACTGGTCCGTCCTGGACGACGATCCCGATCCGGCGCGCCGCCGGGCGCGCATCACCGCCGAACTGCACCGCCTCGAACAGGCCCAGGCCGACCTCCTCGCCCGGCACCTCGGCCCCCTCTCCCCCACCGACCGGGTCTTCGACGCCGGCTGCGGGCGCGGCGGCGGCAGCGTGGTCGCGCATCTGCGGTACGGCTGCCGCGCCGACGGGGTCACCATCTCCCACAAGCAGGCCGAGTTCGCGGGCGAGCAGGCCCGCAAGCGGGGCATCGACGACCGGGTCCGCTACCACCACCGCAACATGCTCGACACCGGTCTGCCCACCGGGGAGTTCACGGCGTCCTGGAACAACGAGTCCACCATGTACGTCGAGTTGGACCTGCTCTTCGCCGAGCACGCCCGACTGCTGCGCCGGGGCGGACGCTACGTCACCATCACCGGCTGCTACAACGACGCCTACGGGCGGGCCTCCCGCGAGGTGTCCCTCATCAACGCCCACTACATCTGCGACATCCACCCCCGCTCCGAGTACTTCCGCGCGATGGCCCGCAACCGTCTCGTCCCCGTCCATGTGAGGGACCTGACCGCCGCCGCCCTCCCCTACTGGGAGCTCCGCAAACAGGCCGACCACCTCGTCACCGGCATCGAGGACACGTTCATCACCGCCTACGAGAACGGCAGCTTCCAGTACCTACTGATCGTCGCGGACCGCGTCTGAGCGACGTGGGGGCGGTTCCGGGGGTGCGGTCACGGGATCACGGTTCCGACGTCTCGGATTCGAGTGAAGCTCGTGTCGCCTCGCCGTAGACGCCCGACTCGTCCCCCAGGACGACACGGGTCAGTTGGTAGGCGCGGACCGCGCTTTCGACCGTGCGGTCGTAGTCGCCGTCGATGGCGCCGTTGTAGAGGCCGATCTCGCGCAGGCGGAGTTGGAGTTCGGTCACTTCCGGTCCCGTGTCGCCGAGGCCGAGGACGGGGGCCTCCTCGTCGGACCGGGTCGGCGCGGGGGCGGCCGTGGCGGTGGCGTCGCTTTCGGACGGGGTCCTGGTGGGTGTGGAGGAGCCGGTCGGGGTGGTCCGGCTCTCGGAGGGGGACGCGCTCGCCGAGGGGGAGGAGCTCTTCGAGGGGTTCGCGGAGGAGGGGGTCGGGGACGGAGTCGCCGATGACGACGCCTCGTCGCCGGCAACCGCCTCAGGGAGGTCCGCCCGGACGTCGTCGGGTGCGGCGCCGTCCCTGGCGGGTGCCTCGTAGGAGAAGAGTCCGCCGATGATCCCGCCCGTCACCAGCACGGCGGCGGCCGCGACTCCGGCACCGGCGGCCAGCGCCGCCCGGCTCCGGAACCGCCGCCGCTGTCCGTCCGGCGCGTCCTCGGGGCCGCTGTCGGCTGGATTCGCCTCGTCGTGGAGTGGTTCGAGTGGAGTCGTGGGTGCGTCGCCGTCGGGCGAGGCACCCGGCTGCGGTGCGCCTTCGTCGGTCTTCGAGGGGTCGGGCGGCTCGGTCTCGTCCCCGACCTTCACGAACGGCCGTATGCGTACCGGATCGAAGTCCTCCGCGGCCTCCGCCTGCGCCGCGCGGATGTCGCGGTGGGCGTCCGACGCGAGACGGCCACAGGTACAGGCCGGGGTACCGTCCGTCGCCCGGGGCGTACCGCACTGCGGGCAGACGGGGCCTGTCGGTTCACTCACGCGTGGTCTCTCTTCGAACGGGATTCAGATCTTAAACAGATCCTCTCCACAGAACCCACACCCGACTTGCTTCAATGTCGAACGTTCATGGGCGCAAGTCCCCTCCGGCTCGGGCGAGTTCACGCTCACCAGGTCTTCATGTGCCGGGGCTGGTGCGTGACCCGGTGGTGGGTGTGTCATGCCTCTGACATCAATCCCGGTGTGCCGGAGTGGAAGGAAACCCGTGAGCCTGCCCCGCCCCCGATCCCGTCCCCGTTCCCGTCCTCGCGTCCGCGCCCGTGCCGTGTGCGCGGTCGCGGCGCTCGCCCTGGGCGTGCCCGTGGCGTTCTCGGGCCCCGCCGTCGCGGCGGTCCCGACGTACTCGGTCTATCTGCAGAACTCCGTCACCGGGCTCAACACGGCGGACAGCGGCGGTACGGTCGCCGCGCACAACCCCAAGGGCAACGAGGACCACCAGCAGTGGACGCCGGTCGCCGTCAGCGGCGGCCACCAGTTGCGGAACGTCGACGGGTCGGGGGTCTGCCTCGGTCGCAGCGGCACCTCGGCGGTGACCGCCGGCTGCGGCACGGACGGCACCACATGGACGATCACCGAGGCCGCGAACAGCACCTACACCATCGGGGTACCCGGCACCTCGCAGTACCTGACGGGCTCGTCCTCGGACTCCGCGGCCGTACAGATCGGCACGGGCGGCACCTACGCCCGCTGGCACCTCACCCCGGTCGCCTACGCGACGTCGGCCATGCCGTCCGCCGACACCCGCACCCTCGACCAGGTCTCGTTCCTCACCTCGCACAACGCCTACGCCAACGGCGCCGACGGCAATTTCGCCTCGTTCCCCGTCAGCCTCTTCCCCAACCAGTCACGGGGCGTGAGCCGACAACTCACCGATGGGGTGCGGGGGTTCATGCTGGACGCGTACACCGTGTCGGGGCAGGCCATGCTCTGTCACAACAGCTGTGACGGGGTGAGTGGTCCGGTTCCGCTCGCCACCGACCTCCAGCGGATGGTCGACTTCCTCAAGGCCGACCCCGGTCAGTTCGTCACCGTCTTCCTGGAGGACTACACCTCCTCCGACGTGCTGAAGTCGTCCCTGGCCTCCGTCAGCGGTCTGTCCGACGTGCTGTACCGGCCCGACCAGGAGGGCGTGGCGACGAAGGGCTGGCCGACGATGGCGGATCTCGCCGCCCGGGGCAAGCAACTGCTGATCTTCAGTGACCGTACGCGCGCGAGCGACGTCTCCGCCGGCTACGCCACCCGTGACACCTTCGGCGTGATGTACCAGCGCGAGTGGACCGTGGAGAACCACTGGTCCATGGGCGGCGGGCTCGGCGGTTCCGACTGGTCCTGCTACAGCCGCTGGGGCACGAGCAGACCGCTCACGACGGACTCGACCGCCTTCCATCCGCTGTTCGTCATGAACCACTTCCGTGACTACACGATCGCCGGCACGGCCGAGACGGACAACGCCAAGCTGTCCAACCGCGCGCGGAACTTCTGCACACCGGCCGCCCGCAAGAAGCCCAACTACCTGGCCGTGGACCGCTACGACCTGGGCTCGCCGTCACCGCTCAGCACGGTGGGGAACCTCAACACGTACGTCCTCACGGCCGGGCAGTAGCCGTCGCCGTGCCCACCGCGCGCCCATCCTGCGGGGCGTCGTGCGCATGCCCCGCAGGACGGGCAGATGGCTCCGGGAGAGCTTCGCCCGCTCCCCACCGCCCGCGATCAGGGCGTTGACCGACGCCATCGGGTCGGCACCGGCCGACCGTGCCACCAACGCCCCGACCACCAGCGGCAGCAGCACCACCGCGAGGGCCGAACCGGTGGCGGTGGCCGTGGCGGTGACATGGCGGAGGGGGCGCGGGCGCGAGGTGTGCGTGTCCATGACGACAGTGCATCACCGGCCCGGGGCGCCAGGTATCGGACCACATACTCAGTCGCCCCGTCCGACGTACTCAGGCCGCCACCACGGCTCCCCGCTCCCCCGCCTCCCGGTGGATCGGTGTGCCCGAACCGGTCAGCGGTACGCCCGTGCCGCCGCGCCGGATCGCGACGATCTCCGCCGCGATGGACAGGGCGGTCTCCTCCGACGTCCGGGCGCCGAGGTCGAGGCCGATCGGTGACCTCAGCCGGGCCAGCTCCCTGTCGGTGAGGCCGACTTCGCGCAGCCGCCGGTCACGGTCGGCGTGGGTGCGGCGGGAGCCCATCGCCCCGACGAACGCGACCGGCATCCGCAGAGCCGTCTTCAGCAGGGGCACGTCGAACTTGGCGTCGTGGGTGAGCACGCACAGGACCGTACGGCTGTCCGTCTCCGTGCGCCGGAGGTAACGGTGCGGCCAGTCGACCACGATGTCGTCCGCCTCGGGGAAACGGACCCGGGTGGCGAAGATCGGGCGGGCGTCACACACCGTGACGTGGTAGCCGAGGAACTTGCCCGCGCGCACCAGCGCCGCCGCGAAGTCGATCGCCCCGAACACGATCATGCGGGGCGGCGGCACCCTGGTCTCGACGAGCAGCGTGAGACCGCCGGAGCAGTGCGAACCGTCCGCCGAGAGCTCGATCGTGCCGGTGCGGCCGCTGTCCAGCATGGCCCGCGCCTCGGCGGCGACCGTCCGGTCGAGGTCGGGATGGCCTCCGAGACCGCCTTCGTGACCGAGGCCGCCCTCGATTCCGAGCCCGCCTTCGCCTCCGAGACCGCCCTCCCGTCCGGTGCCGCCTTCGAACCGGTCGGTGCCGGCCGCCCCGTTCGGCCCGGCACCACCCTGCTCGTACGGTCCGTCGGGGCGTACGAGCAGGGCGTGCCCGAGGAGTTCGGCCGGGCCACGGACGACGCGGGCGACGGCCGTCGGCTCGCCCTCGGCGGCGGCCGAGAGCGCGGCGCGCAGTACCGCTCGGGCGGGTGACCGGGCGGTGACGGGGGTGACCAGGATGTCGATCACCCCGCCGCAGGTCAGGCCGACGGCGAAGGCGTCCTCGTCGCTGTAGCCGAAGCGCTGGAGGACGGTTTCGCCGTCCGCGAGGGCCTGCACGCACAGCTCGTACACCGCGCCCTCGACGCATCCGCCGGAGACGGAGCCGATGGCCGTGCCCTCGCCGTCGACGGCGAGGGCCGCGCCGGGACCGCGCGGGGCGCTGCCGCTGACCGCGACGACGGTGGCGACGGCGAAGTCGCGGCCCTCCTCGGCCCACGCGGTCAGCTCGGTGGCCAGGTCAAGCATCCCGGCCCACCGTCAGGACGCGGTCGGGCCGGATCGGCAGATGGCGGTGGCGGACGCCGGTGGCGTGCCAGACCGCGTTGGCGACGGCGGCCGCCGCGCCCACGACGCCGATCTCGCCGATGCCCTTGATACCGACGGGGTCCTCGGGGTCCTGGTCGTCCACCCAGTCGGCCTCGACGGCGGGGACGTCGGCGTGCGCGGCGACGTGGTAGCCGGCGAGGTCGGCGCCGTAGTGGCCGCCGGAGCTCCGGTCGCGTACCGCCTCCTCGTGCAGGGCCATGGAGATGCCCCAGGTCATGCCGCCGATGAACTGGCCGCGCGCGGTGAGGGGGTTGACGATCGTCCCCGCCGCGAAGATGCCGAGCATGCGGCGCACGCGTACCTCACCGGTGGCGGGGTCCACGGCGACCTCGGCGAACTGGGCGCCGTAGGAGTGGCGTTCCTTCTGGGCGAGGGCGCCGATGGCGGCGGTGGTGTCCGAGCGGACGGTGATGCCCTCGGGCGGGATGCCGCCGCCGAGGGCGAGCCGTTCCCGCAGTTCGGCCGCCGCGAGGTTGACCGCCCACGCCCAGGAGCGGGTGCCCATCGAACCGCCGGCGATCATGGCGGGGCCGAAGTCGCTGTCCCCGATCCCCACCCGGACCCGGTCCGGTACGACCTCCAGCGCGTCGGCGGCGACCAGGGTGAGCGCGGTGCGGGCGCCGGTGCCGATGTCCGCCGCGTTGATCCGCACGGTGAAGGCGCCGTCGGCCTCGGCCGTCACCGTCGCCGTGGACGGTCCGGCTCCCGCGCCGAAGGAGGCCCCCGCCGTGCCCGTGCCGAGCAGCCAGCGGCCGTCGCGGCGCACACCGGGGCGCGGGTCGCGGTCGGCCCAGCCGAACCTGCGGGCGCCCTCGCGGAAGCAGGCGTGCAGATTGCGGCCGGCGAACGGCAGCCCGGAGACGGGACCGCGCTCGGGTTCGTTGCGGGCGCGCAGCTCGATCGGGTCGATGCCCAGCTTCTCGGCGAGTTCGTCGATCGCCGACTCCAGGGCGAACGACCCGGGCGCCTCTCCCGGAGCACGCATCCACGTCGGCGTCGGCACGTCGAGCCGTACGACCTTGCTGGCGGTGTGGTGGGCGTCGGCGGCGTACATCACGCGGGCCGGGCCGGCGCTCGGCTCGATGAACTCGTGGACGGTCGAGGTGAGGCTCTGGGAGCGGTGCTCCAGGGCGCGCAGCCGTCCGTCGGGGTCGGCGCCGAGCCTGACCCGCTGGGTGGTGGGGCTGCGGTAGCCGGCCAGGGAGAACATCTGGCGGCGGGTCATGACGACGCGGACCGGTCGCTGCAGGACGGTCGCGGCCATGACGGCGGCGACCTGGTGGGCGCGCACCCCCTTGCTGCCGAAGCCGCCGCCGACGTGCTCGGAGCGCACCCGCACCGAGGCCGGGTCGAGGGAGAACAGGTTGGCGAGCTCGCCCGCGACCCACATGGTGCCCTGGTTGGAGTCGAACACGTCGAGCCGTCCCCCGTCCCAGCGGACCGTCACGGCGTGCGGCTCCATCGGGTTGTGGTGTTCCTCGGGGGTGGTGTACTCGGCGTCCACCACGACGGCGGACGCGGCGAGTTCGGCCTCCAGGTCGCCCTTCTCGATCACCGCCGGTCCGAAGGTGTCCAGCGGGTAGGCGTCCGGATGCTCGGCGGCGAACGCGACCTCGTGCGGCTCCTGTTCGTAGTGCACGACCAGTGCCTCGGCGGCCTCCCTGGCCTGTTCGGAGGTCTCGGCGACGACCAGCGCGACCGGCCAGCCCAGGTGCGGCACCCGGTCGTGCTGGAAGACGGCGGCCGTCGGGTCCGGTTTCATCCCCATGAGACCCGCGTAGTCGGTGTCGACGCGCGGGGCGTTCTCGTGGGTCAGGACGGTGAGCACACCCGGCATCCCGAGCGCGTCGGCGGTCTCGATCGCGCGGATCCGGCCACGCGCCACGGTCGACAGCGCCAGCCAGCCGTGGACGAGTCCGGTGAACGGGATCTCCCCCGCGTAGCGGGCCGCTCCGGTGACCTTGTCGCGGCCCTCGACCCGGGTGTGCGCGGCGCCGACGGCGCCCTTGTGTGCCGTGGGGGCGGTGGTCATCGGGCGGCCTCCTGGTTGAGTTCGGACAGGACGGCCACCACGAGGTTGCGCATCAGCGTCACCTTGTATCCGTTGTGCGGCAGGGGTTGCGCGGCCGCCAGTTCGGCGTCGGCGGCGGCCGCGAAGGTCTCGGCGTCGGCCGGGGCCCCGGTGAGCGCCCGCTCCGCCGCGTGGGCCCGCCACGGCCGGGAGGCGACCGCCCCGAAGGCCAGCCGCACCTCGCGTACGACGCCGTCGTGGACGTCGAGGGCGGCGGCGATGGAGCCGATGGCGAAGGCGTACGAGGCGCGCTCGCGGACCTTGCGGTAGCGGGAGTGGGCGGCGACCGGGGCGGGCGGCAGGGTCACGCCGGTGATCAGCGCGCCCGGCGGCAGGGCGGTCTCGAGGTGCGGGGTGTCGCCCACCGGAAGGTAGAAATCGGCGAGCGGCGACTCGCCCGGCCCGTCCGCCGTCTCGTACGTCACGACGGCGTCGAAGGCCGCCAGCGCCACGCCCATGTCGGAGGGGTGGGTGGCCACGCAGTGCCCGGAGGCACCCAGGATGGCGTGGTTGTGGTGCTCGCCCTCGATCGCGGGGCAGCCGCTGCCGGGGAGGCGCTTGTTGCAGGGCTTGGTGACGTCGGCGAAGTAGCCGCAGCGGGTGCGCTGGAGGAGGTTGCCGCCGACGGTGGCCATGTTGCGCAGTTGCCCGGAGGCACCGGCCAGCACCGCCTGTGCGAGCGCCGGGTAGCGGCGGCGGACCTCGGGATGGGCGGCGAGGTCGCTGTTGGTGACGGTCGCGCCGACGCGCAGTCCGCCGCCCTCCACCGACTCGATCCGGTCGAGGGGGAGTTCGCGGACGTCGACGAGGCGGGCGGGCCGCTCGACGCCGGTCTTCATCAGGTCGACGAGGTTGGTGCCGCCGCCGAGGAAGCGGGCCTCGGGGTCGGCATCGAGCAGGGCGACCGCGCCGGAGACGTCATGGGCGCGCTGGTAGTCGAACTCCCTCACGCCACGGCCTCCTCGTCCTTCGCGGTGCTGTCGGCGGCGGCGCGGGCGACCGCCTGGACGATCGACACATAGGCGCCGCAGCGGCACAGGTTGCCGCTCATCCGCTCCCTGATCTCCTCGGCGCTGAGCGGCGGTGGCTCCGCCTCGGGGCGGACGTCGTCGGTGACGGCGCTGGGCCAGCCCGCCGCGTGCTCCTCGATGACCGCGATGGCCGAACAGATCTGGCCCGGGGTGCAGTAGCCGCACTGGTAGCCGTCGAGATCCAGGAACGCCTGCTGCACCGGGTGCAGTTCGTCCCCGTCGGCGACACCTTCGATGGTGGTGATCTCACGTCCCTCGGCCGCGACCGCCAACTGCAGACAGGAGAGGCCCCGGCGCCCGTCGACGAGGACGGTGCAGGCACCGCACTGCCCTTGGTCGCAGCCCTTCTTGGTGCCGGTCATGTCGAGTCGCTCGCGCAGCGCGTCGAGCAGGGTGGTGCGGTGGTCGACGGAGAGCGTGTGCTTCTCGCCGTTGATGTTCAGGGTGATGGCGCTGTACGTCGAGGAGGTGGCTGGGGACATGGTCAGCCTTCTTTCGCGTATCAGGGGCACGTCGGAAAGGCAGGTGCTCCGGCAGGCGGTCGAATCGGAAAAACGAGGCAGCGGGGGTGGGCACCGGTCATGCCGACGCTACGATGGGCCAACCGGACAGCTGTCCTCTCCGGGAAAACGTAGGGGACAGCTGTCCGGTTAACAAGTCCGGGTTTCGGCCACGGGCCCGCGAGGAGGACGCGTGCGGCAGAAGAAGGGCGCCCCTCTGCGCTCGGACGCGCAGCGCAACCGCGAGCGCATCCTGGCCGTCGCGCTGAGCGAGTTGACGCGCCGCGCGGACACACCGTTGAGCCGGATCGCCAGGAAGGCATGCGTCGGACAGGGCACGTTCTACCGCCATTTCCCGAGCCGCGAGGCGCTCGTCCTGGAGCTCTACCGGCACGAGATGCGGCAGGTCGCCGACAGCGCCGCCGAGTTGCTCGCGACACACGATCCCGACCGGGCGCTCCGCGAGTGGATGGACCGCCTGGCCCGGTTCGCCATGGCCAAAGCGGGCCTGGCGGACGCGATCCGTCAGGCCACCCGCGGTCCCGGCAGCCCGGACCGGCCGAGCCACGGCCCGGTGAGCGACGCCGCCGAACTACTGCTCCGCGCGGGCGAGAAGGCCGGAACCCTCCGCCCCGGCGTCACGGCCGAGGACTTCTTCCTCGCCATCGCCGGCCTCTGGCAGATCGACCCCCGGCAGGACTGGCAGCCCCGCGCCACCCGCCTCCTCGACCTCGTCATGGACGGCCTGCGCGCGAACACCCGGGACACGGGAAAGTGAACAGGCAACGGGGCTGACCGCACCTCGGCTGGGCGACGGTGCCCCTCAGCCGGGGCCCGGCCCGACCCCGCCCTTCAGTCGCTCCAGGTCGGAAGGGCGGACCTGGATGGCCAGGACGGCGATCAGCGCGGCGATGACGGTGAAGATCGCCGCCATCACGAAGGCGGCCGAGACGCCGGCGGTCAGGACCTCGTCGCTCCAGGGCGGCGGCAGCTGCCCGGTCTGTTCGAACCGCAGACGCTCGGCCGGGGTCGCCCGGGACAGGAAGTCGGGGATCTGCTTCTCCGCCTCGTTGGTGCTGGCCGTGCCGAACATCGTGACGAGGATGGAGAGACCGAGTGAACCGCCGACCTGCTGGGTGGCGTTGAGGAGACCGGAGGCGGCCCCGGTCTCCTCGGTGGAGACGTCGGAGAGCGCCATCAGGGTCAGCGAGACGAACTCCATGCCCATGCCGAGGCTGAAGACGAGCATCGGCCCGAGGACGCTGCCGGCGTAGGTGGAGTGGACGTCGGTCAGGGTCAGCCAGCCCAGCCCGGCCGCCGCGAGGATCGCGCCCACCACCATGAACGGCTTGGGCCCGTACACGGGCAGGAACCTGGACGCCAACCCGGCGCCGATCGCGATGACCGCGCTGACCGGCAGGAACGCGAACCCGGTGGCGAGAGGGCTGAAGTCCAGCACGTTCTGGGTGAAGAGCGTCAGGAAGAAGAACATCCCGAAGATCGCGGCGGCCAGACACAGCATGATGCCGTACGTGCCCGCGCGGTTACGGTCGGCGAACATGTGGAGCGGGGTGATCGGCTGCCGGGAACGCTTCTCCACCAGCACGAACAGCGCGAGGAGGACGACGGCCACCGCGAACGAGGCCAGCGTCAGCCCGTCCCGCCACCCTTCCTGCGCGGCCCGGATGAACCCGTAGACCAGGCACACCATGCCGGCGGTGGAGGTCAGCGCGCCGGTGACGTCGAAGCGTCCCGGGTGCCGTTCGGACTCTCTGATCCAGCGGGGCGTGGCCAGCACGATCAGCAGCCCGATCGGCACGTTGACGAACAGCACCCACCGCCAGTTCAGCCACTCCACCAGAATGCCGCCCGCGAGCAGCCCGATCGCGCCACCGCCCGCCGACACCGCCGCGAACACCCCGAACGCCCGGTTGCGCTCCGGCCCTTCACGGAACGTCGTGCTGATCAGAGCGAGGGACGTCGGGGATGCGATGGCACCGCCGACACCCTGCAGGGCGCGAGCGGCGAGGAGTTGGCCGGAGTTCTGGGCGAAACCGCCGAGGAGCGAGGCCAGCACGAAGAGCAGCACCCCGAAGACGAACACCCGCCGCCGCCCCAGAATGTCCCCGGCCCGCCCGCCCAGCAGCAACAGACCGCCGAAGGTCAGCGTGTAGGCGTTCACCACCCACGCCAGACTCGTCGTCGAGAAGTCCAGCGACCGCTGGATGTCCGGCAACGCGATGTTCACGATGGTGATGTCCAGCACCACCATCAGCTGACACGAGGCGATCACGAACAACGCCATCGCGCTGCCACCACCCGACTCCGGGGTGGTGGTCCGCGCGGGGGAAGTGGGCTGCGGGCTGCTGCTCATGGCGTGTCGCTCGGCAGAGTTCGGTGAACGGTTCCGTCCACCGCTGCGTTCACTGTTCGACCGTACGCCGGTGCCGCGACCGTCACCACTTGGGCACCTCGGTGGTGTCAGGTGTGTGTCCGCGCACCAGATCGAAAAAGGGGTGCGGGACCGGCGCGGGCGCCGTTACGATCACCGCGATGACTACTCACTCCATTGGCAGAATGGGGGTCCCGTCCGCGCAAGGTGAGTGCTGATGCTCACTCATATCGCGAACGGGGATTCCCGGCTTTCCTTCTGGTCGCGCGTGCGCGAGTTCGCCGTGCCACCCTCCATGATCGAGACCGCGACCGCCCGCCGTGCTGTCGGCGACTGGGCCGGGGCGTGTGCCGCCGCGGGTATCGACATCGACTTCGATCCACGGTCCGTGGCGCACCGTCACGGCCAGGAGCTCGCGGCTCAAGTCCGGGCCGACCTACGGCATCTGGCTCCGGACCTGCTGCGCTGGCACATGCCGAGGATCGCTCCCGACGGGCTGCTGCGGCCGGGTCTGACCATCACCCTGGCCCGTTACGACGTGGCCGGACGCGGGGGTCGGCATCCCGTGCACCTCGTGGCCCGAACTCCCCCGGCCTGGGCGGATGCCGGGCAGCGGATCGGCCTCGCGTGGTGGGACGGGTCCCGCTCCGAGGCCGGGGCCCGTGGTCATCCGCACCCCCGGCCCAGCCGTCGCTACCGTCTCGATCTGCACCGGCATCTGTGGGACGCGCGTCGAGCCGGTGAGCTGCGGGTTCGCGCCGGCGACCTGCGGGTTCGTGCCGGAGCGGATCGGGTGGCCGACGACGGATCGCCGCCGCCGGGTGCGGACGCGGCCGGCCCGGATGTGAGGGGGGCGGCCGGGATCGAGAGCGTGGCGACCGAACGTGCCTGGGCCGTCGAGCGGTGGGCCGAGGAGGCGGCGATCGTGTTGCGCGCCGAGGGGCGGTCCACCGGTGCCGTCCTCGTGCGGTGCGGCGCCCGACGTCGGCTGATGCTGGACGTGGGGCCGATGCCCGGAACGGGTGCGGACGCCGACAGCGGCACCGAGGCCGACGCCGACAGCCGTAACGGCACCGGCACCATGCCGCCCGCGTTGCGGATCACCGCCGTGTCCGGTGACGACGGCGCCCTCACCTCGGTGCCGGTGCTGCCCGACGCCGCGACCTGGGTGCTGCCCGACCTGGAGCTGGTCCGGGCCGGTGCGATCGACGTCGAGCGGCTGCATCCGCTGGTCGCGTCGGCGCTGGTACCGGGGCATGTCCGGTCGGGTCCGGTCGAGCCCCCGGACCGGGCGGGGCAACCGCGGATCGTGGAGTGCCGGGGAGACCGGCACCGGATCGGCCTGGTCGACGGCGTCCTGGTCCCGCTGGACCACGAGCCGGCCGAGATCCGGCGGGAGGAACTGCTCGTCGAACTGACCGGTACGCCCCTCCCCTGTCTGCAGGCCATCGACGAGGCCCACCGCCGCCCGGACTGCCTGTCCGGCGTGCGCGAACGCCTGGACCACGGGGACATCGCCGGTGCGCTGGCCGTCGTCGAAGGGCTGCTCGGCCCCGAGGCGGTACTGCGCGACGGCGCCCTGCGGGACGAGCTGGAGTCGGCCGCGGAGCGGCGGATCGCCTACGGCCTGTACCGGGCGGGTCTCGCCGATCCCGGCCGCGGCCGGGTGCGCTCCAACGTCGGCCGCCGCCCCACGCGTCAGCGCCGCCCCCGCGTCGCGACCTTCTACTGACCAAGGGGCCTCGGTCCCCCACACCCGCTCACCGCACCTCGTCACGGGGACCGGCATCCCCGCACACCCTCAGCCCTCTACACACCACAGGTGATCAAACATGCCCTCTCGCACCCCGTTCGCCCCGCCCACCACCTTCTCCGCTGCCGAGACCGACACGGACCACTCCTCCCAACTCGACGTGGCAGGCGACCTGTTGAACCTGCTGCGCACCACCACGACCGAACCGCGCCCCGACACCCAGCTGGAGGCGCTGACCCTGGCCGTCGCCGCGGACCTGCCCGTCCTGCTGTGGGGTGAGCCGGGGATCGGCAAGACCGCGGCGCTGACGCAGCTCGCGGCCGCCCTGGACCTTCCGCTGACCACGGTGATCGCCAGCGTCCACGAGCCGTCCGACTTCTCCGGGCTGCCGATCGTGGGAGACGACCCGGCGGAGCAGGGCGTGCCGATGGCGCCGCCGGACTGGGCGGTGCGGCTGGTCCGGGCCGGGCGGGGGCTGCTGTTCCTGGACGAGCTGTCGACGGCGCCGCCGGCCGTGCAGGCAGCGTTGCTGCGGCTGGTACTGGAGCGGAGGATCGGCGCGCTGCAACTGCCGCCCGGCGTACGCATCGTGGCCGCCGCCAACCCGCGCTCCTCGGCGGCCGACGGCTGGGAGCTGAGCCCGCCGCTGGCCAACCGGTTCGTGCACCTGCAGTGGACGCACGACCACGAGGTCGTCGTACGGGGTCTCGGCGGGACCTGGCCCCGGGCCACCCTGCCGCGGCTCGCGCCCGAACGGCTGTCGGAGGCCGTGGACTTCGCCCGTCGCGCGGTGTGCGCGCTCCTGGCCGCGCGCCCCAAGCTCGTGCATCAGCTGCCCAGCAGCGAGAGCCGTCGGGGCGGGCCGTGGCCGTCGCCCCGGAGCTGGGAGATGACCTTGCGTCTGATCGCCTTCGCGACCGCCTCCGGTGTGTCCCGCGAGGTGCTCTCCCTGCTGGTCAGGGGCACGGTGGGGGAGGGACCGGGGCTGGAGCTGCTGGCCGGTCTGGACCGGCTGGACCTCCCGGACCCCGAGGTGCTGCTCGCCGACCCGGCGGCGGCCGAACTGCCCCAGCGGGGGGATCTGCGGCAGGCCGTGCTGGACGGTGTGGTGGCGGCGGTCCGGGCGCGCCCCGAGAAGTCCCGCTGGGACGCGGCGTGGGCCTTGCTGGTCCGGGCGCTGGAGACGGGCGCCCCGGACCTGGTGGTCGTCCCCGCGACCACCCTCGCCTCACTGCGCCGCGAGGACTGGGACGTGCCGGAGGCGATCGAGAACCTCGCCGGAGTGGTGACCCTGTCCCGGCGGGCGGACCAGGCGGCGGCCCGGGCCAAGACGGCGACGCGGGCCCGCCGATGAAGACCGACATCGGCCACGGCGTCAGCAGCGGCACGGGCATCGACACCGACACCGACACCGACACCGACACCGACACCGACACCGGCCCCGACCCCGACAGCCGCAGCACCAGCACCAGCACCAGCACCAGCACCAGCACCAGCACCACGACACCGCAGGGCCTCGACCGCGACAAGCTCTTCGCCGCCCGGCTCCAGGCGGCGCGGGCCCGGCCCTATCTGGCGACGGCGTTGTTCGCGCTGCACATCGTCGAGTCCCGGCAGGTGCCCACCATGGGCGTGGACCGGCACTGGCGGTGTTACGTCTCCCCACGGTTCGTGGACCGTACGCCGGTGGAGGAGCTGGCCGGCGTATGGGTGCACGAGGTGTCGCATCTGCTGCGCGACCATCACGGGCGCAGCGACCGGTTCGCCAAGGAGCAGGGCCTGACCGGGCCCGGGGAGCGGCTGCGGATGAACATCGCCGCGGACTGCGAGATCAACGACGACGTGTTCGGCGACGGGTTGGTCAAGCCCGAGGGCGTGGTCGATCCGGCGTTCCTGAGGCTGCCCGCGGGTCAGTTGATGGAGGACTATCTGCGCCAGTTCCAACTCGGTTCCCATATGCGGGAGTTCGGGTGGCTGGACTGCGGCAGCGGCGCCGACGGTCTGGACCGGGAGTGGGAGCTGGGCCCGGAGGGGGCGCACGGTCTGAGCGAGCAGGAACGGGACATGGTCCGGTTCCGGGTGGCGCAGGGCATCACCGGCCGTCCGGGGTCCGCGCCCGAGGGCTGGCAGCGATGGGCGGAGGAGGCCTTCCATCCGCCGCAGCCGTGGCGGGATCTGCTGGGCGCGGCGGTCCGGTCGGCGGCCTCCGCACCCGGCGCGGGCGAGGACTACTCCTACGGCCGGCCGTCGCGTCGCTCGGCCGGCGTGCCGGGCACGGTGCTGCCGAGCCTGCGGCGCAGACCGCCGCACGTTTCCGTGATCATCGACACCTCCGGGTCGGTCAGCGACGCCGAACTGGGCAGCGCACTCCTGGAGGTCGCCGCGATCTCCCGCGCGGTGGGCGGTCGGCGCGACCTCGTCACCGTCGTGCCGTGTGACGCGGCCGCCCGTATCGCCCACCCGCTGTGCCGGGCCGAGGGCATCCCCCTGATGGGCGGCGGCGGAACGGACCTGCGCACCGGCTTCGCCAGGGCGCTCCGCAGCCGCCCCGGTCCCGACGTCATCGTGGTCCTCACCGACGGACAGACCCCCTGGCCCAGTTCACGGCCTCCGTGCCGGACGGTGGTCGGCCTGTTCCCCCGGGGGCACTCGGGCAGCCGCTGGGACGAGGACGACCCCGACTACGTACCGGACTCGCCGCCCGACTGGGCGCGTGTGGTCGAGATCGGGTAGGTGCACCCGCGCCCTCCCTCCTCAACGCCGTCGCCGAACGCGACGTACCCGTCGTCCAGGGCCTGGCCGTGGTCTTCGGCGTCCTGACCGTCATCCTCAACCTGGACGCCGATGTCGTCGCCAGATGGCTGGCGCCCCGGGCGGGGGTGGCGGCGTGACGACGGGCATGGACAGCAGCGCGGTGGGCACCGACGCCGCCCCCGTACCCGGCGGCGGTGCACGGGCCGCTTCGCGCTCGGCGTCGCGGTCATCACCGTACCCCTCGTCCCGCCCCGCTGGGCCCGGTGTTCGCGGACGAACCGGGGACGCGGTCCGCGTCCCTCACGCTCGGCGACGGGCACTGGCTCGGCACGGACTTCGTGGGCCGGGACGTCTGGCAGCGGGTGCCGCACGGCGGCCGACCGGTCGTGCTGACCGCGCTCGGCGCCGGAGCGCCGGCGTATCTCGTCGCCCTGCCGGTCGGCCTGATCGCCGCGCTGAGGCACCGGCGATGGCTGGAGGAGCTGCTGATGCGCCCCCTGGACGTCCTGATAGCCGTCCCGTCGCTGCTCCTATCCTGCTGGTGGCCTCGGTGTTCACCCCCGGGGCCGGCGGCCTCGCCCTGCTCGTGGCGCTGGTCAACGTGCCCGACGCGGCCCGCCTCGTGCGCGCCGCCCCGACGGAGGCCGCCGCGCGCCCCGTCGTCGAGGCGCTTCGCCTCCGACGACCTCTGCGAGACGGCCACCGCCCTGGCCCGCTCCGCCGCGGCCGAACCGCTCGCGCACCACCCCTCGGCCCCTGAACCTCAGGCCGCGGGATCCGGCCAGGACATGTCGTCCTCCATCAGCTCCAGATCCGGCGGTACGAGCGTCGTGGACTCCACCAGGCCCTTGAGCAGGTTGTGCAACAGACCGTTGTCCGAGGGTCGACCCTCGGACTTGTCGTGCATCACCGGGTACTTGAAGCCGGTCCTGTGCAGGCGCCTGCGTACCGCCTCGACCCGGTACTCGACCTTGCGCTCGGTCCAGTGCGCGTCCGGGCGCAGATAGGTGAGCTGCCTGGCGGCCATGGTGTACGTGAGGGGGCGCGGGTCCTCCTCGTACAGCAGATAGCGCTGGCCGAGGACGACGAGGAGCAGCCGCTCGTCGTCGTCGAGGGCCCAGATCTCCGGCCGTACGGTCTCGGCACGCCGGCGCGACACGGGGCCCTGGTCGTCGTGGCCCGCCACGTACAGCTCGACGAGGTGTTCGCGGTAGCCGGAGCCCTTCACGAACAGGGGCGTGTAGCCGGGTGCGAGGGGGATCGGCTCGGTGCTGAGGTGCATCATCCGGCCGCGAGGCAGCCGGACGAGCTGCTGTCCGGTGTTGCGCAGCCACCACTGCCCCTGCCGGTACGTCAACTCGCCGTGGCGTCGGCTCACCCTCAGGTCGTCGACGCCCACCCCCAGGTCCACCTCCGGTTTCTCACCGCGCCCGAAGCGGACCGTGAGGCCCTGCCGGGGCGGGGCGCTGAGGTCGCCGGTGACCGTGCGGGCGTGCAACGTACCGGGCGTGGCGGGCGCGACACCGCGCGCGAGGCTGGTGGAGAGGGGCATCGCTGTTCTCCTCGGTCGTGGTGGATTCTCGGCACGCGGTACGGATGCTGCCACCAGGGTCCGCCTCCGCTTCGGGACCCCTCCCGGTCCGGGCCCGTATAAAGGGATGTGCCCCGCGCACGGGGACCAACGGCGTCCGCGGGCGCATGAGTTGAGGGGTCGACCTATGAGCACGGGCAGGGGCCGGTTCGGCGTCACGGTGGCGGCGGCCCTGGCGGTGGTGGTCACCGGCTGCGGCGGGGGCGGCGGTCAGGACGACGGCTCCGGGGAGGGGACGGAGCCGTCGTCCGCGACCCGCACGCCGTCGGGCACGAGGACGGGCACGAGCACGGGCCCGGGCCCGGACGACGACGCGGGCTCGCCGCCGTCGGAGGCGGGGCGGCCGACCTCGCCCACGGCCTCTGCCACCGGCACCAGCACGGGCACCGGCACCGGCACCGGCACCGGCACCGGCACCGACGCCTGCTTCGACGGGCGCTGCGAACTCACCGTGTCCAGGCCCCTGTCCATCGAGGTCGACAGCCGGTTCGGCGTCGGCGATCTCCGCGTCACGAAGGTCACCGACGACACCGTGGTGCTCCAGTCCTCGGGCGCCGGCACGTTCCTCAGCTCCTCGCTCGGCGAAGGCGGCACCGGCGGCCTGAACGGCCTCGGCTTCCGCGTAAAGTCCCTCGAAGGTGGCACGGCGGTGCTGGAGTTCTTCCCCCGTGCCTGAGTGCCTGAGTGCGGGGCCTGGGGAGCGTGGCGGATGGGCGTCGTCGTACGGGAGCAGCGGCTGGCCGGGTTGCGCTGGCTCGTGGTGTCGGGGCCACGGCGGGAGGCGTTCCGGGCGCTCGGGGAGAGCGCGCGGGCCGACGTCCGGGCCGTGCGGGAGGCGATGCCGGAGCGGGAGGCGCTGCGCCGCCGGGTCGGGACGCAGGAGGGCGGTGCCCGGCTCGCCCGAGTGCTGCGGACCACGCGTGAGCGCCATCCACAGGAGGTCGAGGAGCTGGAGGCGCTGGCGGAGGGCGCCGGGGTCCCTTTCGACGACCTGCTCCTGGCCAACCTGCGCGGCGACCTGGGCACCGGTGACGGAACCGGTTGTTCCGACCTGATCTGGCGGGGCGACCACTCCATCGTCGCCCACAACGAGGACGGCGCGCCCGTGCTCGACGGGCGGCTGATGCTGCTCACCCTCGCGCTCGACGGCCTCGTCCCGGTGACGGTCCAGTGGTATCCGGGCTTCCTGCCCGCCAACGCGTTCACCGCCACCGGTCATGGACTCGTCTGGGGCATCAACCACATACAGGTCGCCCGTCCGGTGGCCGACGGCGCCGGACGCCACTTCGTCGCCCGCGCGATGCAGCAGGCTCCGACGCTGGACGCGGCCCTCGCCCATCTGCGCACGCGGCCCGGCGCCGGCGGCTTCTCCTACGCCTTCGGGGAGTGCGCGACCGGCCGGGTCGCGATCGCCGAAGCAGCGGGCGGCCGTACCGCCGTGGTCGAGGCCACGCCCTCCGATCCGCCGCACTGGCACACGAACCACCTGCGCCATCTGCCCACCGCCCTGGACACCCCGGCGGACACCGGCACTTCCGCCCCGGACTCCCTCGGCCGGTACGGGGAGAGCGTCGCCCGGGGCCGGGCGCTGGAGGCACTGCGCCCGGTGGGCCGGGAGCCGTCGCCCGCGTGGTTCCTGGACGCCCTCACCGGTGCCCCGCTCCCGCACGGCGTGCATCGCACGGCCGCCGACGGCGACCCGCTGATGACCCTGTGCACGGTCGTGGCCGATCTGACGGCCGACCAGGTCCTCGTGCGCGGCACTCGGGGCGACACCGCCGAGCTGCCGCTGTCCGACTTCGTCCGGGGCATCGCGCCCGAGCCGGCTGTGGAGCCCTCGGCCCACACCTGACCGTGAGCAGGTCAGTCTGGCGACGGGCCTGACGGCGGAGGCGAGCCGTTCACCCGTGCGTGGACGGGCGGGTCGCGATCACACTCCCGGGCCGGTCGTGTCGAAGTCGCCCGCGCCGTCCCGGGACGCGGCTGATGACGGAATGCGTACGGGCGGCGCGGATTCCGCCGTACGGTCGAGGCGCCCACGCCGTGTGCACGGCGTGGGCGCCTCGACAGCGTGCGGTGTCAGACGATCTCGACGAGCAGGTCTCCGCCCTCCACCTGCTGGATCTTGTTGATGGCCAGGCGGGAGACCCGTCCGGCCTTGGGAACGGTGATGGTGGCCTCCATCTTCATCGCCTCGATGGTGGCGACCGTCGCGCCGGCCGCGACCTCGTCGCCCTCGGCGACCGCGAGGGTGACGACGCCGGCGAACGGGGCGGCGACATGGCCGGGGTTGGAGCGGTCGGCCTTCTCGGTGACGGGGATGTCGGAGGAGGCGGCCTTGTCGCGGATCTGGATCGGCCGCAGCTGGCCGTTCAGGGTCGACATCACCGTGCGCATACCGCGTTCGTCCGCCTCGCCGACGGCCTCCAGACCGATGAGGAGCCGCACACCGGGCTCCAGGTCGACGGCGTACTCCTTGCCGGGGCCGAGGCCGTAGAAGAAGTCCTTGCTGTCGAGGACGCTGGTGTCGCCGTAGGTCTGACGGTGGGTTTCGAACTCGCGGGTCGGGCCGGGGAACAGCAGCCGGTTGAGGGTGGCGCGGCGGTCCTTCTCCAGTCCGGCGCGGTCCTCGGCGGTGAGGTCCTGGACGGGCTTGGCGTCGGCGCGGCCCTGGAGGGCCTTGCTGCGGAACGGCTCGGGCCAGCCGCCGGGCGGGGTGCCCAACTCGCCGCGCAGGAAGCCGATGACGGAGTCGGGGATGTCGAACCGGTCCGGTGTGGCCTCGAAGTCCTCGGGAGCCACTCCGGCGCCGACGAGGTGCAGGGCGAGGTCGCCGACCACCTTGGACGAGGGCGTGACCTTCACCAAGTGGCCGAGGATGCGGTCGGCGGCGGTGTACATCGCCTCGATGTCCTCGAAGCGGTCGCCGAGGCCGAGGGCCACGGCCTGGGTGCGAAGGTTGGAGAGCTGGCCGCCGGGGATCTCGTGGTCGTAGACGCGGCCGGTCGGTGAGGCGAGGCCCGCCTCGAAGGGGGCGTAGATCCGGCGGACGCTCTCCCAGTAGGGCTCCAGGTCGCCGACGGCCCTGAGGTCGAGGCCGGTGGGCCGGTCGGAGTGGTCGGTGGCGGCGACGATCGCCGACAGCGACGGCTGCGAGGTGGTGCCCGCCATGGACGCCACGGCCCCGTCGACGGCGTCCGCGCCGGCCTGGATCGCGGCGAGGTAGGTGGCGAGCTGGCCGCCCGCCGTGTCGTGGGTGTGGATGTGCACCGGCAGGTCGAACTCGCGGCGCAGGGCGGTCACGAGCTTGGTGGCGGCGGGCGCGCGCAGCAGGCCCGCCATGTCCTTCACGGCGAGCACGTGGGCGCCCGCCTCGACGATCTGCTCGGCCAGCCGGAGGTAGTAGTCGAGGGTGTAGAGCTGCTCGGCGGGGTCGGAGAGGTCGGAGGTGTAGCAGAGGGCGACCTCGGCGACGGCCGTTCCGGTGGCGCGTACGGCGTCGATGGCGGGCCGCATCTGGCCGACGTCGTTGAGCGCGTCGAAGATCCGGAAGATGTCGATGCCGGTCTCGGTGGCCTCCTGGACGAAGGCGTCGGTCACCTCGGTCGGGTACGGCGTGTAGCCCACGGTGTTGCGGCCGCGCAGCAGCATCTGGAGGCAGATGTTGGGAGTGGCGGCACGGAACGCGGCCAGCCGCTCCCAGGGGTCCTCGGCGAGGAAGCGGAGGGCGACGTCGTAGGTGGCGCCGCCCCAGCACTCCAGGGAGAGCAGCTGCGGCAGGGTCCGGGCCACCACGGGCGCGACGGCGAGCATGTCCTTCGTACGGACCCGGGTGGCGAGCAGGGACTGGTGCGCGTCGCGGAAGGTGGTGTCGGTGACGCCGATGGTGGGCGACTCGCGCAGCCAGCGGGCGAAGCCCTCCGGGCCGAGCTCGACGAGCTTCTGCTTGGAGCCGGCCGGGGGTTCGGCGGCGGTGGGCCTCGGCAGCTTGCCGACCGGGTCGATGAGCGCGGGCCGCTCGCCGTGGGGCTTGTTGACCGTCACGTCGGCCAGATAGGTGAGCAGCTTGGTGCCCCGGTCGGCGGAGTGCCGGGAGGTGAGCAGGTGCGGGCGCTGCTCGATGAACGACGTGGTGACGTTGCCCGCCTGGAAGTCCGGGTCGTCGAGGACGGCCTGCAGGAAGGGGATGTTCGTGGCGACGCCCCGGATGCGGAACTCGGCGACCGCGCGCCGGGCCCGGTTGACGGCGGTGGTGAAGTCCCGGCCCCGGCAGGTCAGTTTGACCAGCATCGAGTCGAAGTGGGCGCTGATCTCCGTACCGGCGTGTGTGGTGCCGCCGTCGAGGCGGATGCCGGAGCCGCCGGGCGAGCGGTAGGCGCTGATGCGGCCGGTGTCGGGGCGGAAGCCGTTCGCCGGGTCCTCGGTGGTGATACGGCACTGGAGCGCGGCGCCGCGCAGGGTGACCGTCTCCTGGGAGAGCCCGAGGTCCGCGAGGGTGGCCCCGGCGGCGATGCGGAGCTGGGACTGCACGAGGTCGACGTCGGTGACCTCCTCGGTCACCGTGTGCTCGACCTGGATGCGGGGGTTCATCTCGATGAAGACGTGGTTGCCTTCGCGGTCGAGGAGGAACTCGACGGTGCCGGCGTTGCGGTAGCCGATCTCGCGGGCGAACCGTACGGCGTCGGCGCAGATCCGGTCGCGCAGCGCCGGGTCGAGGTTCGGGGCGGGCGCCAGCTCGATGACCTTCTGGTGGCGGCGCTGCACCGAACAGTCGCGCTCGAAGAGGTGGATGACGTCGCCGTGGCCGTCGGCGAGGATCTGCACCTCGATGTGGCGGGGCTCGACGACGGCCTTCTCCAGGAAGACCGTGGGGTCGCCGAACGCGGAGGCGGCCTCGCGGGACGCCGCCTCGATGGACTCCCGCAGGGCCGCCGGGTCCTCGACCCGGCGCATACCGCGACCACCGCCGCCCGCGACGGCCTTGACGAAGACGGGGAAGCCGATCTCGTCGGCGGCGCGGACCAGTTCGTCCACGTCGGTGGAGGGCTCGGAGGAGCCGAGGACGGGTACGCCGGCGGCGCGGGCGGCGGCCACGGCGCGCGCCTTGTTGCCCGTCAGCTCCAGGATGTGCGCGCTGGGGCCGACGAACGTGATGCCCGCCTCCTCGCACGCCCGGGCCAGTTCGGGGTTCTCGGACAGGAACCCGTAGCCCGGGTAGACGGCGTCGGCGCCCGCCAGCCGCGCGGCGCGCATGATCTCCTCGACGGAGAGGTACGCGCGCACGGGGTGTCCCGGTTCGCCGATCTCGTAGGCCTCGTCGGCCTTGAGCCGGTGCAGCGAGTTGCGGTCCTCGTGGGGGAAGACGGCGACGGTCCGCGCGCCCACTTCATAGCCTGCGCGGAACGCGCGGATCGCGATCTCGCCACGGTTGGCGACCAGTACCTTGCGGAGCATTCCCGATCCCTTCGGCCTGCCTGGTGAGGAACACCATGGTCGCGGCAATGGGCCCGACGTGCCATGAGAGTCCCGTCACTGACGGGTGATCGGAGCTCTGGCCTACGTGACGGGCCGGGGCGGGGCGGGCCTGCCGGGTCGGGGCAGCATGACCCGAGCCGACCGGGGACGCGGCCTGCCCGCCAACTCGCTCTCCGGGGACACACCGGCGCAGCGTGCGCGGTCCCTGGCGCTCGCCGAGGAGGCCCGGTCCGCCTCCTCGGCCTGTCCCCCGGGCCGGTTGACGCGGTGGCTGTCGGTCCAGGAGTCCCGCGAGCCCCTGGACGTGAGCGACATGGGTAGGGCCCGGCGCGGGCCCAGTACTCGGCGGCCCCTTGCCCTACCCCAGTGGGCCGAGGTCGCCTTCGAGGACCGTCCGGGTGATCAGGGGGCGGTCCCAGAGCGCGAGGATCTCGTTGGCGAGGTCCACGATCGGGAGCACGGGGCGGTCGTTGCGCGCCTCGATGGAGGCGGCCAGCAAGGAGCGCGGGACGGCTCCGGCGTCGAGGAGGAGGCGCCAGTCCTCCGGTGCCAGTTCGAGGAACTCCAGGCTCTTCAGCTGGGCGATCTCCAGGGGGTCGGCGAGGGTGCCGGGGTAGGCGGTGAGGGTGCGCAGGCGGGGCAGGCCGATGACGGGGGCGAGGCTGAAGGGCTCGCCGTCCCACACGCCGAGGCTCAGGGCCTCCAGGCCGGGATGGGCGGCGGCCTCGACGCTCCGCACGGACGCGTGGTTGACCCAGACCGTCGCCGGCGGCTCGCCGTCCCCGCTACGGCCGCCGCGCTGTTCCTTGCGCCCGTGCAGTACCAGGTCGGTGAGGGAGTCGGCGACCAGGCCGGCGCCGACGTGCTCCTCGTGGCCGATGATGACGATCTGCCCCACGTGTCCGCGCGGGCCGGGCGTCAGATCGACGGCCAGCCGGTCACCGCCGCCGTTGTCCCCGAAGGCGATCCAGCCGGGTGAGCCGACCAGTCCCTGCACGGCGGCGTCGGGCGGCGTCACAACGGCGTCCATCGCCCCGAACCGCCACAGGGCCGGGCGAGACTGCGCGTCGGCGACGTACACCTCCTCCAGGGGGAGGATCTCGCAGCCGACCGCCTCGTACTGGGCCTCAGCCTCCGCGTAGCCGCCGTCCCAGTCCGCCCAGCGTGCCCGTGTCACCCGGTAGAGCGCCTTGAGCTCCTCGGGCAGCGGGACGCCCAGGCGTTCCTCCGTGGCGGCGAGCTCCTCCTCGGTGGCGCCGATCGCGTCGGGCATCCGCTCGCGGAGCGTCCGCTCCAGCAGCGCGGGGTCGGCGGTCGGGGCCGGGACCGCGTCGGGGGTCGGTTCGGGCAGGCGGCGCCAGGGCTCGGGGACGGCGCCCTCGACGAGGACCAGTGAGCCGGGGTGCGGGCCGCCCACGTCGGGCTCCACGGCGGGGCTCGGAGCGATCAGGCGCAGCAGGGCCCGTCCGGCCGGCGAGGCCTCCAGCGTGAACGAGGCGCCCTCGACATCGGCCTCCATGAGCGCGTTCCGCACCCGCTCCACCGCGTCCCACTCGGCCTGCATGTCCTCGACCTGAGCGGCACGCCCGGGCTCCGGCATCAGTCGGGTCAGGGGCACGCTCCACGAGTGGACGCTGATCCGCCCGGCCACTTGGCCCCCCGGTGTGGCGAGCCGCTCCGCCTTGTCGGCCCACAGGAGCCTCAACAACGGCTCCCAGGTGGCGAAGTCATGGAGTGCGGACACGGTGTCCTCCGGTGGTTCCGGCGAGCGGGGCGAGGCGATTATCACGGACAGCCGTGTCCTGGCCGGGGCCGGGTCCTGGCCGGAGCGCAATTAAATCGTTTCATTCCCCGTGGGCTCGATCCCGCATCAACCATTGACCGTGTTCGACGCGGAACCCTAACCTCCGGGCCATCGCAATGAAACCTTTCACCACTCCACCGAACCGAAGGTGCACCATGGCGCGGGACCTCTCACGGCGAAGACTTCTCCAGCTCGGCGGCACCGCGGCCGCCTCCGTCGTCCTGTCCGGGCCGCAGGCCTTCGCGTCCCCGGGCCCGAAGGCCGCCGTCCCGACGGCCGCGCTCGGCGCCGCCGGGAAGCCGCCCGCGCCGACCGGGATGCTGGCCGATCTCCTGCCGCGGGCCCTCGGCACGAGCGCCGGGCAGAACCCCCGGTTCAGCTGGCAGGTGCCCGACTTCCGCGCGGGCACGGTGCAGCGCGCCTACCAGCTCCAGGTGGCGGCCACCCCGGGCGGTTTCGAGGACGACGAGCTGGTGTGGGACTCCGGGAAGCGGACGTCCGCCGACTCCACGGCCGTACCGTACGGCGGGCCCGCGCTGAAGCCCCGTACGGCCTACTGGTGGCGGGTCAGCAGCTGGGGCGAGAAGCGTTCCGCCTGGTCGGAGCCCGTCCTGCTGGCCACGTCGGTCGAGGACGAGTGGGAGGCGAAGCCGATCTGGGTCCCGGCCGGGCCGGTGATGACCGACGGCACCCTCACCGTCCGCGTGAAGATCACCGCCGTGGCCGCAGGGCTGTGGTTCCGGGCCACGAACACCGCCAACAATTACATGTGGCAGCTGCGGGCGGGCACCACCGGTGTGCTGCGCAAGCACGTCTGTGTGAACGGCACGTACACCGTGCTCGGCGAGGTGAAGCTGCCGTTCGCGGTCACCGCCGGGGAGTGGGTGGACCTGGCGGTCACCATGGCGGGCGCCACCTTCACCACCACCGTCAACGGCACCGTCGTGGACACCACGACCGACAGCCGCTACGCCTCCGGGAACATCGGTCTGCGCAACGGCCTCACCGAGTCCCAGACCTACGACCGGATCACCTTCACCGCCGCCGACGGCACCGTCCTGCTCGACGACGACTTCGCCTCCGACAAGGGCACCTTCGCCACCGGCACGGTCTCCGGCGGCGTCCTCGCCTTCCCGACCGGCGCCTCGTCCCTCTCCTCCTACGGGGCCGACGACACCTGGGCGCTGCTGCGCCACGAATACGAGACGAAGGCCGGCAAGGAGATAGCCGCCGCGATCGTGTACGTCGCGGCCACCTCGCCCGATCCGGCCCGGCAGTACGTGGCGAAGGTGTGGAGCAACGGCACCACCATCGGCTACGCCTCCGTCCGCTCCGGCGACGGCACCGCCTACCAGGCCTTCGACGTGACCTCCACGCTGCGCGCCGACGGCAGGGCCAACGCGCTCGCCGCGCTGTGCTGGACCACCTCGCAGCAGAAGTTCCTGGCCCAGCTGGAGATCACGTACGCCGACGGCAGCCGGTCGACCGTCGCCTCCGGCGACCACTGGAAGGCACGCCGCCAGGCCGGGTTGCTGCCCTCGAAGGGCAGTGCGGGCAGCAGCTACTTCACCGTTCCGCAGGAGTACTGGGACCTGCGCCGAGAGCCGGTGGGCTGGACGAAGCCCGGCTTCGACGACGGCGACTGGCTCAAGCCGGTCGTCCGCACCGAGATCGGCGGCCTCGTCCCCGCGCTGATCGAGGCGATACGGCCTCACGACGTCACCCCCGCCTCCGTCACCCGGGTCGCCGACGGCCGCTGGCTGGTCGACCTCGGCCGGGAGATCGTCGGCGGACTGGCCCTGGAGGTCACCGGCGGCGCGGGCGACACGGTCGAGGTACGGCTCGGCGAGGAGCTGAACTCCGACGGCACGGTCAGGTACCAGCTGCGCGCCACCAACACCTACCGCGAGGTGTGGACCCTGCGGGACGGCGAGCAGCGCTTCGAGCACTGGGGCTACCGAGGCTTCCGCTGGGCCGAACTGCGCACCACGCTCGACCTGTCGCAGGCGGTCGTCACCGGCCGCGCCTGGAAGCTCGACTGGCACGACTCGCACGCCTCCTTCCGCAGCTCGGACGCCGACCTCGACCGGGTCTGGGAGCTGTGCCGCTACTCCATCGAGGCCACGCGCGGCGACCTCTACACGGACACGCCCACCCGTGAGCGCGGGCCGTACGAGGGCGACGCGCTGATCAACCAGCTCTCCGAGTACGGCACCCAGCGCTCCTACGCCCTCGCCCGCTGGTCGAACGACTATCTGGTCCGCAAGGGCACCTGGCCCACCGAGTACCGGCTGATGTGCGCGATCTCCGCGTGGGAGGACTATCTCGCCACCGGCGACGACCGGCAGCTCGCCAAGGACTACGACCTTCTCACGGCGAAGAACCTCACCTCGTACCTGGACTCCGACGGACTGGTCCGCAAGGCGCCCGGCAGCACCAGCCAGAACCTCGGCGATCTGGTCGACTGGCCCGCCGCCAGCCGTGACGGTTACGTGTTCACCAACGTCAACACGGTGGTCAACTCCTTCCAGTACGCGGCCTTCGACGCGCTCGCCAAGTGCGCGGCGGCCCTCGGCAAGGACGCCGACGCGACCGCCCTGCGCGGCCGGGCCGACACCCTCGCCACGGCCATGCGCGCCAAGCTGCTCGACAGCGCGGGCGGGCGCTTCGTCGACGGCGCCGGCACCACGCACAGCGCCCAGCACGCGACCGCCTTCCCGGTGGCGCTGGGTGTCACGGACGCCCTGGACGAGGACGTGCTGGCCCGACTGGGCGACACCCTGGCGGCGGGCGGCATGAAGGTGAGCGTGTACGGGTCGCAGTTCCTGCTCGACGCACTGTTCCGGCTGGGCCGCTCCGACGCCGCCCTCGCCCTGCTCACCTCCACGGCGACCAACTCGTGGCTGCACATGCTGGACGCGCTGAAGGCGACCATCGTCACGGAGGCGTGGGACCCGGCGCTGAAGTCCAACATGACGCTCTCCCACGCCTGGGCGTCCGCGCCCGCGAACGCCGTGGCCCGGCACGTTCTCGGCGTCCAGGTCAGCGCGCCCGGCGCGGCCGGGTTCCGCGTCCGGCCCCGGACCGGCTCGCTGACCGAGGCGGAGGGAACCGTGCCGTCCGTGCGCGGCCCCGTCTCGGTCCTGGTGCGCCGCTCCGGGGACACGCACACGACCCGGGTGACCGTGCCGCCGAACTCCCGTGCCGTGCTGGAGGTGGAGATCGGGGACGCCGATCCGAAGGCGTACCTGGTGACGGGGACGACACCCGGTGGGGAGGGCCGCGTGAAGGTCGAGTCGTTCACCGATCTCACGGGCACCGTGCTGCGGGTCGGACCGGTCGGCTCGGGCACGACGGAGGTGCGACGCGACGCCTCCTGAACCGGCTGACGGGGCGGAAGTGGCCGAAACCCGGAATGCGCGACCCCGCTGAGCTAGCCTCAACATCCTTGGGGGCGAACTGACGTACGCCAAAAGTCATTTCGGGGGTGTTGTGTCAGACCAGCGGCCGGTGCCGTCGCGTTCGACGGCGGACAGGGCTCGGGCGCTGCGAGAGGCGGGGGTGCTGCCCCCGCGCCCCGGCGAACCGGACCGCATCGGTCCGTATGTGTCGCTGGGGCTGCTCGGCAGCGGCGGTATGGGGCGCGTCCATCTGGCGCGCCCCGTGGACGGCGGCCCCGACCTCGTCGCGGTGAAGGTGATCAGGCCGGAGTACGCGGAGGACGCCAGGTTCCGCCGCCGGTTCGAGCAGGAGGCCGCGGTGCACAGCCGGGTGCGCACCGCGCGCATGCCGCGGCTGGCCGGGACGGGCTTCCGGGACGAACTGCTGTGGATGGCGACCGAGTACCTCCCGGGGCTCGACCTCGCGGCCGCCGTGCACGAGGACGGTCCGCTGCCGGCCGCCGCCGTCCGGCGGCTGGTGGCGGAGCTGGGGCAGGCGCTCGCCGATCTCTCCGCCGCCGGCATCGTGCACCGGGACCTGAAGCCGTCCAACGTCCTGCTGTCCGTCCGGGGCGCGCATGTCATCGACTTCGGTATCGCCAAGGCCGCCGACGCGAGCGCCATCACCGGCACGGGCAACCGGGTGGGCACCCCGGCCTACATGTCGCCGGAGTACCTGCGGACGGGCGAGTGCGACACGGCCTCGGATGTGTTCTCCCTGGCCTGCACCCTGGTCTTCGCGGCGACCGGCAGCGCTCCGTTCGGTGACGGCACCGGCGTGGACGTGATGCACCGGGTGGCGTTCGAGGAGCCCAACCCGAAGGTACTCGCCGAGATCGCGGTCGCCGACGCCGAACTCGCCTCCCTGCTCTCCGCCTGCCTGGCCAAGGAGCCCGGAAACCGGCCGGCCCCGGGGCAGTTGATCGAGGCGGCCGGTCTCGAACGCGAGGCGGCCGGACCGTCCGAGACGTGCGACTGGCCCGAGCCGCTGGGCGGCAGGGTGCTCGCCCGCCAGCGGGCCTACGAGACACTGCGCCGGCTCCCCCTCGAACAGCCCGGCCCCGAACCCCTGAAGAGGCCCTCCCCGCCCTCCGCCGACACACCGCCGAGCTCGTCCGCCGACGCACCGGCACAGCCGTTACGTCCTACGCGCTCCTGGACCCGCCGCAAACGGGTGCTGATCGGCGCCGCCGGGGTGGCCCTGTGCACGGCGACCGCCGGTGTCGTCGTACTCACCCTCCAGGGCCCTCCCGCCACCACGGCCTCCCCGCATCGGGATACGACGACTTCGGCCGACCCGCTGCCCGGTGACGACGCCTCCGCGCCGGCGACCGGGGGCTCGGACGGTGCGGCGGCCGTCCCGGACGGCGGGTCCGGGGTCGAGGAGGTGTCCGGCAAGGACGACCGGGCCTCGGCCGACGGCGACTCCACGCACACCGACGCACCCGGTTCCGACTCCGGCACCGCCGACGACGGCCGGCACACCGACTCCTCCGCACCCGCCCCGGGGACCAGCGCACCCGCCGAGACCACACCGGACCCGACCGACGAGTCCACCGAGCCCTCGACCCCGTCCTCGGACTGCACGTACTACTCCGGCAACGGACGCACCCGCCTCGGGAACAGCGGCAAACGCGTACAGCAGGTCCAGTGCATGCTGGCCGGACGCGGGTACGGCGTCGGGGACGCGGACGGCGAGTTCGGGACCGGGACGGAGGCCGCGGTGCGGAGCTTCCAGAGCGACATGGGACTGAACCCCGACGGCGTCGTCGCCCGCGACACCTGGGTCGCGTTGCGCGGCACCGGCTGACGTGCCCGTGCCCCGGTTTCCGTCGGCGTGCCCCGAGCGGCGCCCCGGTCAGTCGACGAACAGCCCGCGCGCCGCGGCCCGCGCGTCGAACTCCTCCAGGTGTGCCTGGGCGTCCGGGAGGGCGTCGCACATCGCCTCCAGGAGGACCTGCCCCAGCAGCATGGGCGCGCTCACGGTGTCGAAGACCAGGCCGGTGCCGACGGCGGCCGGCAGGAGCAGATCGCTGTGGGCGGCGACCGGGGCGAAGGTGCCGTCGGCGATGGTGACGACGGTCAGGCCGGCGGCCCGGGCGTGGGCGAGGGCGTCGAGGAGTTCGCGCGGATGGCGTGGCAGCGCGAAGCACAGGAGCGCGTCCGCGCCTGCCTGCCGGGCCGCGTCGATGCGGTCGGCGAGCAGTGAGCCGCCCTCGTCGAGCAGGCGTACGTCGGGGTGGACCTTCGCGGTGAAGTAGGCGAATCCGCGTGCCTGGGCGGCGGAGGCCCGCAGACCGAGGACCGGGAGCGGACGGGACGCGGAGAGCAGCCGTCCGGCCCGTTCGACGGGTTCGGGGTCCGCGAGGAGGGCCGCCAGGTTCCGCAGGTTGTCGATCTCGGTCTGCACGGCCCGCTGATAGGGGTTGGCCGACCGCCCGTCGAGCCCGTTCCCGGCGGATGAGACCTCCCGCAGACGGGCGCGCAGGGCCGGATAGCCGTCGAAGCCGAGGGCGGCCGCGAAACGGGTCACCGACGGCTGGCTGACCCCGGCCAGCCGGGCCAGCTCCACGCTCGACAGGAAGGGTACGTCCGCCGCCTGCCGGACCAGGCAGTGCGCGATGCGGCGCTGCGTCGGGGTGAGCCTGCGGCCTTCGAAGAGCTGCTGCAGCCGTGCGGACGCACCGTCGGTCATCTGGTCTCCCAGCCGGTCGTCGTGCTCGGTCCCCGCCGCTGCCCGGCGTGATGCCGGGCGGCGGCGGGAGCGGACGGTGTGGGCGTGGCCGAGCGGGTCAGCTCACGAGGCCGGCGGATGTCAGCCAGTCCTCGGCGACGGTGTCGGCGTCCTCCTTGTCGTTGACGAGCTTCTTCATCATCTCCAGCAGGTCCTCGGTGGTGAGCTTCGCCGAGACGGCGTTGAGCGCCTCCTTCGCCGTGTCGTTCACGGCGTCCTTGTAGACCAGGGGCGTGACGTTCTGCGAGGAGAAGAGGTTCTTCGGGTCCTCCAGGACCACCAGCTTGTCCGCGACGATGGCGGGGTCGGTGGTGTAGAGGTTGGCCGCCTGGACCTTGCCGTCCTTCAGCAGCTTCACCAGGGTGGTCTGGGCGCCCGCGTCGAGCGGCTGGAACTTCCCGAACTCCACGCCGTAGACCTTCTTCAGGCCGACGCCGCCCTGGGTGCGGGTCTTGAACTCCGATCCGGCCCCGAGCGTCATGTCCTTGGCGACCGGCTTGAGGTCGGCGAGGGTCTTGAGGTTGTACTTGGCGGCGGTCTCGGCGGTGACCGAGACCGAGTCCTTGTCCTCGGCGGCGGCGGAGTCGAGGATCTCCACCGACGAGGGGAGCTTCTCCTTCAGTTCGGCGTTGATGTCCTCGGTGGTGGTCGCGGTGCTGTTCTTGTCGACCGCCACCGACAGCAGGGCGCCGTTGTACTCCGGGAAGACGCCTATACCGCCCTTGACCACCTGGTCGTAGTAGACCTCGCGGGCCCCGATGTCGAATTTGCGGGTCACCTTCAGACCCTTGTCCTCCAGGGCCTGCGCGTAGATCTCGGCGAGCAGCTGGTTCTCGGGGAAGTTCGCCGAGCCGACGACGATGGACTTCCCGTCGCCGCCACCGCTGTCGCCGGTGAGCGGATTGTCGTTGGTGTCACCGCCACCGCCGCAGGCGGTCAGCGTGAGCGCGGTGATCAGGCCGAACACGGCGCCTCGGTACGTGCCTCGCATGGTTTCTTCCTCTCTCGGAGCCTGGGGCTCAGGACTTGGACGCCGAGACCCTGAGGCCCGGCGAGACGACTACGCGCCGCAGCGCGGTGAAGACGACCTGGACGACCAGCGCGAGGGCGACGACCACGGTGGAGCCGCCGATGACCAACTCGTAGTCGTTGCGGGAGAGTCCGTCGACGATGAAACGGCCCAGGCCGCCGAGACCCGGGTAGGCGGCGACGGTCGCGGTGGCCACGACCTGGATCGCGGCGACCCGCAGTCCGAGGAGGATCAGCGGCAGCGCCATCGGCACCTCGACCCGGGTCAGGACCTCCCACTCGGTCATGCCGACCCCGCGCGCGGCGTCCCGGGTGGCGGGGTCCACTCCCCGTACTCCCTCGAAGGTGTTGATGAGGATCGGCGGGACCGCCAGCGCGACCAGGGCGACCAGGACGGGCGCGGTGCTCAGCCCGGCGAGCGTGACGACGAGGACGACCAGGCCGAACGTGGGGATCGCCCGCGCGAGGTTCGCCACGCTGGCCACCGCGAAGGTGCCACGGCCGGTGTGGCCGACGAGCAGCCCGAACGTCAGCCCGATCACGGCGGCGAACAGCAACGACAGTCCGCTGTAGGTGAGATGCTCCAGCAGCCGGTGCGGGATGCCCTCGTCGCCGTGCCACTGCGCCGAGGACGTCAGCCAGTCGGCCACGAGCTGGATCTGGTTCAGGAAGTCGTTCATGCCGCCGTCACCTTGTTCCGGGCCCACGGGGTGAGCAGCCGCTGGGCCAGGACCAGCAGCGCGTCGGTGGTGAGGGCGAGCAGCATGATCAGTGCGATCGCGGTGACGATGGGGGTGGGGAAGTCGAGTTGGAGGCCGCGGGTGATGTAGTAGCCGAGGCCGCCCTGGCCGATCAGCTGTCCCACGGCGACGAGGCTGATGGACGAGACGGCGGCGACGCGTACGCCGGCGATGACGACGGGTACGGCGATCGGCAGCTCGACCTGGAGGACCCGGCGTACGGCGCCGAATCCCATCGCGGTGGCCGCGAGCCGGACCGGTTCGGGGACCGAGGCGAGGCCGTCCACGACGTTGGGCACCAGCACCGACAGCGTGTAGAGCGTCAGGGGGATCATCACCGTCTGTTCGGTCAGTCCCGTGTAGCGGACGAAGACCATGAACAGGGCGAGTGACGGGATCGAGTACAGGATGTTGGCCACGGTCAGCACCGGCGGGTAGAGCCAGCGCCAGCGGTGGCACAGGATGCCGAGCGGTATGGAGACGATCAGACCGAACAGCACGGGCAGCAGGCCGAGTCTGAGGTGAATGCCGGTGTAGTCGGCGAGTTCGGCGGTGTGGTCGGCTATCCACTGCCACCGGATCAGCGGTTCGTCGTCGCTCATCGGTCACCGCCGCCCGGGGTGTCGGCGGCGGTCTCGTCGACGGCCGGCCCGGGCTCGGCCGGGGCTTTCGTCGTCGGCGCGGGCTCAGACAGGGCTTCCTTCGCCGGGCCGGGCACGGCTGCGGCTCCCTTCGCCGGCCCGGACTCGACTGCGGCCTCCTTCGCCGTTTCGGCGGTGGTCACCCCGGCGGACAGCTCGTACGCGTCCGCCACTCCGACGACCGCGCCCTCGGCGTCGACGCCGACCGCGAGGCGGGCCGGTGACAGGAGGGCCGAGTCCAGGGCGGCCCGTGCCGAGTCGCCCACGAGGCTGAAGGTGTGGCCGAGCGGGGCGAGCGGCGCGTCCGCGAGGGTGCCGGTCTCCGGCAGTTCGGCGACCGAGGCCCAGCCGAGCGGTCGCCGGCCCTCGTCGACGACGAGCACCCAGGGCTCGTCCGCCGTCCGGGCCGCGGTCACCGACGTGGTGGCCGGCCGCACCGGGCCGTCACGCAGCGGCAGTTCGGCCGCGTCGACGAAGGACAGCCGGCGGATGCCCCGGTCGTGCCCGACGAAGTCGGCCACGAAGTCGTCGGCGGGCCGGGACAACAGCCGCTCGGGGGTGTCGAACTGGGCGAGCCGGCCACCGGTGCGGAACACGGCGATGTTGTCGCCGAGTTTGATCGCCTCGTCGATGTCATGGGTGACGAACACGATCGTCTTGTGCAGTTCCTTCTGCAGCCGGATGAACTCGGCCTGCAACTCCGCCCGCACGACGGGGTCGACCGCACTGAACGGCTCGTCCATCAGCAGCACCGGCGGATCGGCGCCCAACGCCCTGGCCACCCCCACGCGCTGCTGCTGCCCGCCGGAGAGCTGGTTCGGGTAGCGCTTGGCCATCTCGGCGGGCAGGCCCACCAGTTCCAGGAGCTCCGCCGCCCGGGCCCGTGCCTTCTTCCTGCTCCAGCCCAGCAGCAGCGGAACGGTCGCTATGTTGTCCAGGATGGTGCGGTGCGGGAACAGCCCGGCGTGCTGGATCACGTACCCGATGCCCCGGCGCAGTTCGGGGGCGTTGACCTCCCTGATGTCCCGGCCGCGCAGGCTCACGGTGCCGGCGGTCGGCTCCACCATGCGGTTGATCATGCGCAGGGTGGTGGTCTTGCCGCAGCCGGAAGGACCGACCAGGACCGTGATGCCACCCTCGGCCAGCTCCAGGGAGAGTTCGTCCACCGCTGTCGTGCCGTTTGGATATTTTTTGCTCACCGCGTCGAATCTGATCAAGACTGCCCCTTACCCGACTGCATATAGTCATGCAGAGTTGTCGGTGACTGAATGACAGTCAATGGAATTCCGTGAACGGCACGTTACGTTCACACGAAACCGGGCCGGGGACGCCCGATTTGGTCACCTTCTGCGGCGTGTGCGCCCCTTTTCGTCAGGGGGTGGCGCGGAGTTTCCCGCGGCGCGAGATCCGGGAAGCTGTCTCCAGCCCGGACGACAGCAGGCCGTGCGCCCCGACCGGGGAGGCGTCGGCCTTGGTGGGAGGAGCGGCATGACCAACTGCGACGTGCACCAGCATCTGTGGACCCCCTCGCTGGTGTCGGCCCTGCGGTCGCGCTGCGAACCACCCTTCCTGGACGGCTGGACCCTGTTCCTGGACGGCGAGCCGCCCTACGAGATCCCGCCCGCCGACCACGACATCGCCCGCCGTACGGAACTCGCCACGACCGACGGTCTCGGCCGGGCCCTCGTCTCGTTGTCCTCCCCGATCGGCGTGGAGTGGCTGCCCGCGGCCGAGGCCCGCCCCCTGCTCGACGCCTACCACGAGGGCGCGGCGGCTCTTCCCGAGCCGTTCGGCGCCTGGGCCGCCGCCTGCGTACAGGACGTCGACGCGGAGGCGACGGCCCATGACCTCGACCGGGGCTTCGTCGGCCTCCAACTCCCGGCCGATGCCCTCGGCGACGCGGCCGGCTATGCACGCTGCGCCCCGCTGCTCGATCTGCTCGAAGAACGCGGCCTCCCCTTGTTCGTCCACCCCGGTCCGGCACCCGGCGGCTCCGAGGGACCGGGCTGGTGGCCCGCGATGGTCCCCTACGTCCAGCAGATGCACTCCGCGTGGTTCGCCTTCCGCGCCTTCGGCCGGCCTCGCCACCCCCGTCTGCGGGTGTGCTTCGCCCTGCTGGCCGGACTCGCCCCGCTGCACGGGGAGCGCTTCGCCGCCCGGGGCGACGCGCGAGAGGCCGGAGTGGACCCGGACGTCTTCGTCGAGACCTCCTCCTACGGCCCGACCGCCGTCGAAGCCGTGGTCCGCGCCCTCGGCGTGAACGCCGTCGTCCAGGGCTCCGACCGGCCCTACGCCGAGCCCCCGCAACAGCCCGGCTTCGGCCTGGGCGGGGCCGCCGCGTACGCCTTCCGCATCACCAATCCCCGGCGACTGCTCACCGGGAAGGACTGCTGAGCAGCGCTCGGTCGGCATAGCGTTCACCTCCATTGGTTGCAACGAAACAAGACCGTCGTTGCGTTGAATTCAAGTTCTTCTCCGCTCCTGATGAGCGGCAGGCTGCTGCTGGCGGAGATGCGCACCCCGCACCCCAAGCTCGGCTACGGACTGGGGTTGTTCGTGCAGGAGACGGACGGCGGCGGCACCCTCTTCACCCACAACGGCGGTTTCTGGGGCTGGGCGGCGCCGATGTACAGCACGCCCGACGGCGGTACGACCCTGACCGCCCCGCTGACCACCGGGGACGCCGAGCTCGACCACGCGCAGGCGGCGGAGCTGTTCGGGAAGACTCAGCAGAGGCTGGTCGACGAGGTGTTCCGCGGCGGGCAGGCCGAGCCGGCTCAGCCGACGGGCTGAGCGTCGCCTGGGACCCGTACAGCTCGGCGGCGGGCTCCCCGCGGTCGCGGGGAGCCGGCCGCCCGACGCTCGGGGAGCGGTGCCGCGCTGCCCTGAGGTGGTCAGCGCCTTGAGGGCGGTCAGCGACCGGGCCGGATCAACCCCGTCAGATAGCGCCACAGCGAGGAACGCTGGCGGGCGGACGGGTCCGGTGCCACCACCACCGCCTCCTCGCCGTCCACCGCTCCGGTCGGCTCCCCCGCCCCTGTGGGGTCCGCCGCCGTGATGTCCACCGGCCGCTCCGGCGTCGCCGCCAGTTCGTACCGTACGGGCAGCGAGCGCAGCCCGCGCATGAAGGGCGAGGAGCGCCAGGGCAGTTGGTCGACGGGGAGGGCGAGGTCGAGGTGGGCGAACCGCTCGAACAGCCGGCCCACTCCCACGGCCGCGACCGTCGAGGCGAGTTCCCGTGCCGGGCACTGGCGGGGGCCCGCGCCCCACGAGAGGTGGGCCCGGGTGCTGACGGTGGTGCTCGGCGCCACGTGGTCGGCGAAGAGCGGGTCGGCGTGCGCCGCGGCGGAGGAGACCCAGACCGGGTCGCCCGCGCGGATCACGTAGTTGCCGAGCGGGGTGTCCGCGGCCGCGAACCTCGGCACGAAGTTCACCAGCGGGGGCTTGCGCATGACAACCCGGTTCATGGCCTCGCGGACCATTCCGGCGGAGAGGCTGGCCCGCACGCTGTCCTCACCCGAGAGAACCTCGACCACCGTGTTGGAGACGAGGATGCCGACGTGGTCGGAGGTCATGCCCAGCAGCATGAACAGTTCACGGGCCAGCTCGTCGAGCGAGAGGTCGGGGTGGGCGGCCAGCAGGTAGGAGGGGAAGTCCTCGCCGGGCGTCTTCAGCTTCAGCTCGGCCAGCTCCGCCAGCGCGCCGAGGAGGCGTTCCAGGGCGGGCCCCGCGTCCGGGCCGGCGTCCAGGACCCGCCACATGTCCATCAGGGCGTCGTCGCCCTGGGAACCGGGGAAACCGAGCAGATGACTGGCCACCATCAGCGGCAGCGGCCGGGAGAACTGGGCGGACAGGTCGGCCAGCCCCGTGCCGCCGGCCTGCCCCATCAGGGTGATCAGCTCGTCGGCGTAGGCGGTCACAGCCGTCTTCAGCCGCTTGGCCTGGGGGCTGCGCGGATCCTGGAACGGCCTGAGCGCCTGGTCCCACGCCGTCCGCAGCGTCCGGTAGCCGGGGCCGCCCTGGATCAGTACGTGGTTGACCTCCAGGGACGGACCGAGCGGCCAGTCGGCCGGGACCCGGCCCTCCGTGCGGGCCCGCCAGTTCTCCAGGCCCTTGGGCCAGCCGGCGTCGTCCTGGAGCACCTGGAGCGCCTCGCGGTAGCCCAGGACCAGCCAGGCGGGTACGCCCAGCAGATCGACCGGCGCCACCGCGCCGTGTCGCTGCCTGAGCCGCTCGTACACCAGCGAGGGCCGCGTCTCGTAGTCCCGGGTCAGCAGCGGCTCGGGAGACAACGCCTCCAGACCCGTGTCGTCCAGGCCCGTGGCGTCCAACTCCACGGACACGCCCTCACCCGACTGGGTTTCCCTCACCATGCCGCCCCTCCGACCACTCCCCGTACCGGCCCACCTTCAGCCGGTAGCCGGAACCGTGGGGACCCTACCGTAGGGTCACTTCCGGGGGAACGCCGGGCTTCACCACTCACGGCATCAGCCCCGTGACTGACAGCCGAGCGCAGGCCATCGGCACGGCCCGTCAGTTCACGGCGCGGGCCGCCTTGATGAAGTCGGCGATGAGGGCGGGGTCCTTGACGCCTCGGCTCTGTTCGACGCCGCTGGACACGTCGACGCCCCACGGGCCGGTGGCGGCGACGGCGGCCCGCACGTTCTCCGGGGTGAGCCCGCCGGCGAGGAGCCACTTCTCCCCGGCGGCGGCCAGCGGCTTGCCGGCCCAGTCCCAGGCGATGCCCGAGCCGGGGACCGGGGAGTCGATGAGGAGCATGTCCTCTCCGAAGTCCCCGCAGCGCGGCACGGCGTCGCCGAACGCGGCCGCGCGGATCAGGGTCCAGCCGCCGGTCGCCAGGTCGTCGTAGTAGGCGCGGTCCTCGGGACCGTGCAGCTGGACGGCCCGGATTCCCGAGTCCGTGGCCAGGGACCGTACGTCGTCGAGGGGTTCCTCGCGGAAGACGCCGACCGTCAGGACGTGCTCGGGTACGCGACGGATCAGCCGTGCGGCCGTGGCGGCGTCGATACGGCGCGGGCTGGCCGAGAAGACGAAGCCGATGGCGTCGGCGCCCGCCTCCACGGCCGTGTCGACGTCCTGCTCGGTCTTCAGACCGCAGATCTTGATGAAGAGGGAGTCCCTGTCGTTGCTCACCGCCCCAGCCTGCCGTATCGCCGACGGTGACGGCACGGCGGCCACCCGGTCCGGCGCCTCCGACGCGTTCAGCCCCATGCTCCCGACAGGCGCCGGGTGACGACCGCGCTGAGCGTGCGCACGCCCCGTGTCGAGCCCGGGTCGATGCCGGTGAGCTCCCGCACCCGGCGCAGGCGGTAGTCCAGGGTGCGGGTGTGGACGTTGAGGGCGGTCGCGGTGGCGCCACGGTGCATGTCGTTGCGGTAGTAGGCGTCGAGGGTGACGAGGAGGTCGGGGCCGGTCTCCAGGCTGCGGGCCAGCGCGCGCAGCCAGGTGTCGACGAACGGCACGTCCGCGACGGCGAGTTCGACGAACACGTCCGCCAGGGTGTGCGGCCGCGACCAGGCGGAGGGACGGCGCAGCGGGGCCGCCCGGCTGATCCGCCGGGCTCGGTCCAGGGCGTCGGCCGCCTCGGACAGCGGCGCGTTGGCGGAGCCGACGGCGCAGGGCCGGCCGAGGGCGTGGGCGAAGTCGCGTACGAGATCCGGCGCGGGGTCGGGGGCGAGATCGGGCAGGAGGTCGGTAACGGCGTACGGCGGTGCGGCTTCCGATTCCGGGGCGCCGGAAACGAGGGGGACCAGAGCGATCAGCTCACCGCTTCCGTCTCCGCCGTCCGGGCCCCACATGACCGGCACCTGGTACCTCTTCACCAGCGTCTCGATCTCGATTTCCAGGAAGCGATCGGCGGCGGGACGGACCGGCAGCCGGAACACCGTCACCGCGCAGTGATCCGGCAGTGCCATGTCGACGGCCGCGGCGAGTTCCGTCGATATCGGATCTCCGTTCAGCAACGACCGGGTCAGCAGGGCGACCTGCTCGGCATAGGGCATTCGGCGGCGCAGCACGCGTACGAATCCCTGGCGGTAGGCGCCGATTCCGCGTTCGCCCTGCGGTGCGAACCAGGTCATCATGCGCATGAGTTCGTCGACGCCGCCGCCGCGCTGGGCCTCGGTCGCCTCGTTGATCTCGCGCAGCATCAGCGCGGTGTGCACGCGCAGCACCCGCTGCCGGGCGTCGAGCGACATTCCGGCCCCGGCCCGCAGCTCCCCCATCGAGCCGATGTAGGCGAGGTCGTCACCGCTCAACTCGCTGTTGTCCGGCGACAGTTCGACCGTACGGGTCCGGAACCACATCGAGTGTTCCAGCGTTTCGGTCCGCGCCCGGGGGTCCTTGTCGAGGAACTCGAACTCCGGGATCTCACGTGTGTATGTCTCGACCTCCCGGCGGGCGTTGGTCGACGCCTGCCGGGCCAGTTCGGCGAAGAGGCTCCCCATGGACGCGAGCATGTCATTCCGGACGAACGGGCCGACAGTCGAGATCCGGACGGCGTTCATCACTCCGCATAAATCGGCGGCAAGTATGGCGACAGGGCTTTTGTCACAGTGCGCAAAATTCCCGCATCGGGGCGTTCCCGTCACGTCTTCCGCTTGTGGAGGAGCCGTGAAACGGCCTTAATTGGGAACCGCGTACACGCCCGAGGGGGAAGGCCGCGTCCGTCATTCCGGCGCGGCTCCGGCATGACTCCGGTAATCGGTACGGGCCGGGTACGGGAATTCCTCAGCCACACGCCTCGCAATGGCGTCAGCCCAAACGGGAGGGAAACTCCGATGAAAACAGGCACGAGAAAGAGAATCACGGCGGCGGCCGCGGTCATCGTCACGTCGACCGCGCTCATGCTCGGCACGCCGGGCACAGGTTCGGCCGCCCCCGCCGCCACCCCCAGCCTGCGCGCCTACGGGATCACCGGTGACGGCACCCTGATGGCCGCGTTCTGGACCGACCGGCCGGACGTGCTCAACTGGGTCAGGGCCGTCACCGGCCTCAGCGGCGACACGGGCCTGATCGGCATCGACTTCCGGGTGCAGAACGGCCTGATGTACGGCGTGGGCAACAAGGGCGGCATCTACACGATCAAGATCCCGACGGGCACCCAGGACGTCGTGGTCACCAAGGTGTCCCAGCTCCAGTACGCGCTGAACGGCACGAACTTCGGCGTCGACTTCAACCCGGCGGCCGACCGGCTGCGCGTGATCAGCGACAACGGCCAGAACCTGCGCCACAACCTCAATGACAACACGACCATCCAGGACGTGAACCTCACCACCCCGCCGATCGAGGGCACGACCAAGGGCGTCTCCGCCGCCGCCTACACGAACAACGACCTCGACGGGTCCACCGCGACCACGCTGTTCGACATCAACACGACCAGCGACCAGGTCGTCATCCAGTCCCCGGCCAACAACGGCACGCTCTCCCCGACCGGCAACCTCGGCCTCGACGCCCAGATCAACGCCGGCATGGACATCTACAGCACCCTGAGCGGCGGCAAGACGGTGGACAACGCCGCCTTCGCCAGCCTCACCGCCTACGGCGCGAGCACGCCCTCCCTCTACAGCGTCAACGTCTTCACCGGGCAGGCCACGCTCGTCAACGACGCCGCCAAGTCCAAGTTCCCCCTGAACATCACGGACGTGGCCATCTCCCTCACCGGCTCCTGATCCCCTCCCGCCACGCCCTCGCCGCGGCCCGGCCACCACCGGACCGCGGCGAGTCCGCTCCTACGGGCCGACGGCCCGTCCGGTCACCTCAGCTCTTCGAGATCCAGGTCCGATCCGACGACCAGCGTCACCACACCCGCGGCGGCGTCCGGACTCGGGCCCGCGCCGGCGTCGGGCAGCCGGGAGGCGAGGACCTTCGCGTGCTTGGCGAGGTCCGCCGGATAGGTGACCGTGGTCTTGTCGGTGTTCTCGGGCGCGTTGCCCGTGCCGACGACCGTGAAGCCCGCCTTGCTCAGCTTCTCGGCGACGGCGGCGGCGCGCCCGCTGACGCCGGTGCCGTTGAGGACCTGGACGCGCACGGTCGACGCGTAGATCAGGTCGTTCTTGGTCTGGGCCTGCAACCGCTTCTTGTCGACCTCCTTGTCGTTGGCGAGGGAGGTGAACAGGTCGGCGGCCTGCGGGTACTGCCAGACGATGTTGGCCCTGTCGCTGGGGACGTCGGCCTCACGCGGGTAGTTGGGGACGGTCAGGAAGGTGAGCCGGTCGCTGGGGATGCCCTTGAGTTCGGACGCGAGATCGTAGAGCGGGTCGATGCCGGCGAGATCCTCGTCCGTGGTGAGGGACTTGGTGGCGGACTGCAGGAAGTCGTAGAGCGAAGTCGGGCTGGTCAGCTTGGACTTGGCCTTGGCGGCCAGCGCCTCCATGAACTCCTGCTGGCGCCCGATGCGCCCGATGTCGGAGCCGTCGCCCACGGCGTAACGGGTCCGTACGTAACCGAGCGCCGTCTCACCGCCGACGGTCTGGCAGCCCGCCTTCATGTCGAGGAGGGCGTTCTTGTCCTTGATGGCCTGCTCCGGACAGACCTCGATGCCGTCCAGGGCGTCGACCATCCCCTTGAAGCCCTGGAAGTCGACGGACATGAAGCTGTCGATGCGCAGACCGGTGTTGGCCTCGACCGTCCTGATCGAGCAGGCCGCCGCGCCGGCGACCTCGCCGCTCGTGCCGCCGATGGCGAACGCCTCGTTGATCTTCGCCTGGTGCGGGCTGGAGGTGCTCCCGTCGCCCTTGTCGCACGCCGATATCTCGACCCAGGAGTCACGCGGGAACGACACCACGGTCGCCCACTCCCGGTTGGCGGGGACGTGCAGCACCATCAGCGTGTCCGACTGCATGGTGGTCAGATCGCTGCCGTACTTCGCGTTGGCCCCGTCGCGGCTGTCCGAGCCGACGACCATGATGTTCTTGGAGCCCGGGCTGAGATTGACCGGGCGGTCCCCGCCGAGCTTGCCGTCGACGTCGGCGCCCGTGATGTTGTTGTCCAGGTCCTTGTAGACCCAGGCGCCGACACCTCCGACCCCGAGGACGACCACGGCCGCGCTGCCCGCGAGCCAGACCACCGTCCGGCCCCGCCGCGTCAGCCGCGTCCCCCCGCGCCCGGCACCCGCGCGCCGCCTTCCCGTACCACTCACCGGCCTTCCCCCGCCTCGGCCTCATCCGGCCGGTCGACTCCCCCTGAACGTCCGGAACTTGGTGATCACCGGACCCGCAGGACTCTACATGCATGTAGATATACGGACGAGCGGCGCACTCGTCTCACCACGCCCTTCCCCCGCATCCGTCACAGCGGCATCGCCGCGTAAAGGAGGACGCGGATTGTCACGGCCGCGTTGGCCGCCGACATCGCCGAATTACCGCGCGCCCGGCCGCACCCCACGCGGGCGGCCACGCCCCGAGCGGGACCAGCGGTAGAGAGACGAGACCCTATGAGGCGTCAGCCGTTCCCTTCACCCTTCACCCTTCATCCCTCACGCTTCGCCCTTCGCCCGACCCAGCAGCTCCCGCAACAGCCGCTCGTCGTCCGGCTCCAGCGAAGTGACGAAGCTGGCCAGGACCGCCTCGCGGTCGCGCTCGCCGTCGAGCACCCTGCGCATCCGGTGTGCGGCCAGGCCCGCCTGGTCCGAGGCCGGGGTCCAGACGAAGGAGCGGCCGGCGCGCTCCCGGGTCACCGCGCCCTTGGCCAGCAGCCGGGTCAGGATCGTGATCACCGTCGTATAGGCGAGGCCCCCGCCCAGCCGCTCCTGCACCCACCCCGCACTCCGCGGGCCGTCCGCCTCACGCAACGCGGACAGGACGAGCGCCTCCAGCTCCCCCTGCCCCCGCCGCCGGGGACGCTGCTGGTCCGTCACGCTGCCCCCTCTCCGCTGCCCTGATCACAGGCGCGGTCCCTCACATGGACGCCTGTTCTCTACAGGATCGTAGAAGGAGCGTCGGCGAAAAGGAGCGGGTCAGTGGGATTCGCGGCTCACGTCGGAACCGCTGGAGCCGACGAGGAAGTCGAGGTCGGCGCCCGTGTCGGCCTGGAGGACGTGGTCGACGTAGAGGCGTTCCCAGCCGCGTCGGGGAGCGGCGAAGCCGTCGACCGTGGCCCGGTTCGGCTCCCGGCGGGCGAGTTCGTCGGCGGGTACGTCGACGTCGATGCGGCGGGCCTCGACGTCGAGGGTGATGAAGTCGCCGGTGCGCACCAGGGCGAGGGGACCGCCTGCCGCCGCCTCGGGGGCGACGTGCAGGACGACGGTGCCGTACGCCGTGCCGCTCATCCGGCCGTCGCAGACGCGGACCATGTCGCGCACGCCCTGTTCGAGGAGCTTCCTCGGCAGGGGCATGTTGGAGACCTCGGGCATGCCGGGGTAGCCCTTGGGGCCGCAGCCGCGCAGCACGAGGACGGAGTCGGCGTCGACGTCCAGGTCGGGGTCGTCGACACGGGCGTGGAAGTCCTCGACGGAGTCGAAGACGACGGCCCGGCCGCGGTGGCGCAACAGGTGCGGGGAGGCGGCGGCCGGCTTGATGAGCGCGCCGTCGGGAGCGAGGTTGCCGCGCAGGACGGCGATGCCGCCCTCGGCGACCAGCGGCGCGGCGCGCGGGCGGATGACCTCGGCGTCCCAGACGGTGGCCTCGTCGAGATGGTCGACCAGCGGCTTGCCGGTGACGGTCAGCGCGTCGGGGTCCAGCAGATCGCGCACCTCGCGCAGGACGGCGAGGAGTCCCCCGGCGCGGTGGAAGTCCTCCATGAGGAAACGCCCGGCCGGCTGGAGGTCCACGAGGACCGGTACCCGGGAGCCGACGCGGTCGAAGTCGTCGAGGGTGAGGTCGATGCCGAGGCGGCCGGCGATGGCCAGGAGGTGGACGACCGCGTTGGTGGAACCGCCGATCGCGGCCAGCGCCACGATCGCGTTGTGGAAGGACGCCTCGGTCAGGAAGGTGCCCGGCCGCCGGTCGGCGCCCACCAGGTCCACGGCCAGCCGGCCGGTGTGGTGCGCGGCCTCCAGCAGCCGGCTGTCGGGGGCGGGCGTGCCCGCCACACCGGGGATCACCGTGCCCAGGGCCTCCGCCACCAGCGCCATCGTCGACGCCGTCCCCATCGTGTTGCAGTGCCCGCGGCTGCGGATCATCGCCGACTCCGAGCGGGTGAACTGCTCCTGGGAGAGCGTGCCCGCCCGGACCTCCTCCGACAGCTGCCACACCCCGGTGCCGCAGCCCAGCAGGCCGCCGCGGAAGGTGCCGTTGAGCATCGGGCCGCCGGGGACCACGACCGCGGGGAGGTCCACCGAGGCGGCGGCCATGAGCAGTGAGGGGATCGTCTTGTCGCAGCCGCCGAGGAGCACGACGCCGTCGATGGGGTTGGCCCGCAGCATCTCCTCCGTGGCCATCGCCGCCATGTTCCGCCAGAGCATCGCGGTGGGCCGCACGTTCGTCTCGCCCAGCGACACCACCGGCAGGTCCAGCGGGATGCCGCCCGCCTCGTACACCCCGTTGCGGACCGACGCGGCCACCTCGTCCAGATGCGCGTTGCAGGGCGTCAGGTCCGAGGCGGTGTTGGCGATGGCGATCTGCGGCCGGCCGGTGAAGGCGTCACCCGGTACGCCCCGCCGCATCCACGCCCGGTGGATGTAGGCGTTGCGGTCCTGTCCCTCGTACCACTGCGCACTGCGGAGCGTCACCCTGAGCCCTTCCGACATTCGGTACGGCGGTCTACAGTCTGGAACGCGATGAAGCATACGCAGGCGTACGAGGGACCGACAGACCTCGGTGAGGACGGGCCGACGAGCGCCGGGAGCAACCGGCTCGTGGGCTCGGACCGGGTGCTGGCGGTGCTCAAGGAGCTGGCGCGGTATCCCGACGGGGTGGGGCTGGAGAAGCTGACCCGGGTGATCGGCAGCCCCAAGCCGACCGTGCACCGGGCGCTCGGCGCGCTCCGCCGGGCCGGGCTCGCCGACCAGGACGCCCGTGGCCGCTACGGACTCGGCGACGAGTTCCTGCGCATGGCCTTCGCCCACCACGAGGCGCGGCCGGAGCACGTCCGCGTCCGCCCCGTACTCGAAGCGCTGGCCCACCGGTTCGGCGAGACCGCGCACTACGCGGTGCTCGACGGCCATGAGGTCGTCTACCGCGCCAAGGTCGACCCGCCCGCCGGCGCCGTCCGGCTGACCTCGACCATCGGCGGGCGCAACCCCGCCCACGCGACCGCCGTGGGAAAGCTGCTGCTCAGCGGGCAGTCGGGCACCCTGGCGGAGGTCGAGGCACGGACCGGCGAATCGCCCCTGGAGCGCCGTACGCCACGGACGCTGTGCACGGCCGCCGACCTCCACCGCGAGCTGGAGGCCACCCGCGCCCGGGGCTACGGCGTCGACGACCAGGAGAACGAGACCGGCGTCAACTGCCTCGCCCTGCCCGTGTTCCTCACCTCCCCGACGACACCCTCCGGAGCCGTCAGCGTCAGCGCGCTGGCCTACCGCACGCCCCTCGCGACCCTGGTGGACGCACTGGACGAGATCCGCGCGCTCCTCGGCCCGCTCGGTGAGCCGCACCGCTGAAAGCGCTCCTCGGCCCGCTCGGTGAGCCGCACCGCGCGAGCCTTCTGACCCGTTGAAACCCCTACCAAGGCCCCTGACCCTCTCCTGGAGACAGATCCGTGAACCTCATGCGCGCGTTCGTCCTCACCGCCCCCGGTGCGTACGAGGTCCAGGACGTCCCCGTGCCGGTGGCGGGCCCCGCTGAGGTCGTCGTCGACGTCGAGCGGGTCGGGGTGTGCGGCACCGACATGGAGTTCTTCACCGGCGCGATGGCCTATCTCCACCAGGGTTACTCCTCCTACCCGATGCGGCTCGGTCACGAGTGGGCGGGCCGGGTGTCGGCGGTCGGCGACGGTGTCGACCCGGGCTGGGCCGGCCGCCGGGTCATGGGCGACACGATGCTCGGCTGCGGCGGCTGCCGCCGCTGCCTGCGGGGCGACCAGCATGTGTGCGAGCGGCGCCGGGAGGTCGGCATACGCGGAGGCCAGGCGGGCGCGCTGGCTGAGCGCCTCGCCGTACCGGCCTCCTCGTTGCACGCCCTGCCCGACTCCGTGGACGCCGTGCTCGGTGCGCTCGTGGAGCCGGGCGGCAACGCGCTGCGCGCCGCGCGGGCCACCGAGGTCCGGTCCGGGGACCGTGCGCTGGTGCTGGGGCCCGGGACGATCGGGCTCCTGGTCGCCCTGTTCCTCCGCGCCGCCGGTGCCGAGGTCCACCTCATGGGGCAGACCGACAGCTCGCTCGCCTTCGCCCGCGGCCTGGGCTTCCCGCACACGTGGACGGAGGACTCCGTCCCGGACCTCCCCTTCGACGCCGTCGTCGACGCCACGAACGCCGTCCATCTGCCGGGCAGGGCACTGGAGTGGGTGGAGCCGGGCGGACGCGTCGTCTACATCGGGCTGGCCGGTGAACCCAGCCGGATCGACACGCGCGCGCTCGTCCTGAAGGACGTCACGGCCGTCGGCGTCCTGTCCGCCTCCCCGGGCCTCGACGCCACCATCCGCGCGTACGCCGGCGGCGCGGTCGACCCCAGACCGCTCGTCGCGGCCACGGTGGGCCTCGACGAGGTGGGCCCCGTACTCGCCGGCGAACGCCCGGCCGGCGCCGGCCCCGGCCCGAAGATCCACGTCGACCCCCGACTGGGCCGGGCGAGCACAGCGGCCCCGTGAGCGCCGACCCGCCCTGACAGAAGCACCGGCCGGGCGGCTTTTCGCACGGTCGGCTGGGCGGCGCCCTACGCACGGGGGCTCGGCGGCCCTACGCACGGGCAGCTCGGCGACCCCTGGCACGTCAGCTCCGTGAAGCCCACGCACGGTCGGTTCCGTGAGGCCCACGCATGATCGGCCCCGTGAGGCCCACGCATGATCGGCCCCGTGAGCCCTCGGAAGGCCGGTTCGGCGGGGCGGTTCCCGCACGTGGCGGGGCGCGGCTTACCGTACGGGGAGATCACGATCCGTCCAGGAGTTCGCATGGCCCGCAGCCGCCGGAAGAGACCCGTCGAGGCCATCGAGGCCATCGAGCCGCCGGGCGACGCCCAGCTGGTCCTCGGGGTGCTGGCGGTGACGGCGCTGGTCGAGGCGCTCGGGGTGCTGTCCGGGTCCGAGGTGTGGCTTCTCGGGCTGCTGGTGTTCCTACCGGGGACGGCGTCGGCGCTGTGCACCGTCCGGCAGACGGCGTTCGTCGCCGCGTGGACCACCCTCTTCGTGACGGCCACCGCGGTGGTGCGGAACATCGCCGCGGACCACTGGCTCGACCGGCTTCTGCTGGTCCTGCTCACCCTCACGCTGGGCGTGGCCTCGGTGTACGCCTGCCACCGGCGGATCAGGCGCGAGCACGAGATGCTGCGGCTGCGCTCCACGGCCGCGGCCATGCAGCGGCACATCCTGCACCCCCTCCCCCTGCTCACCGACGACGTCCTGGTCAACGGTGTCTACGAGCCCCTCCACGAGGACCGGCTCGTCGGCGGCGACATCTACGACGTCGTCGCCTCGCCCTGGGGGACCCGGGTACTGATCGGGGACGTACAGGGCAAGGGACTGGCCGCGGTGGGCGCGGCGTTCGCCGTCATCGGTGCCTTCCGCGAGGCGGCCCACCGCGAGCCCACGCTCACCGCGCTCGTCGACGCCCTGGACGCCGCCGTCGTCCGCCACAACTCCTACGCCGAGAACACCGGCGACGACGAACGCTTCGTCACCGCCCTCGTCGTCGGCGTCGACGCGGACAGCGAGGAAGCGCAGGCCGTGAACTGCGGGCACGTCCTGCCGCACGTGCTGCACGAGGGAACGGTCACCACGGCCACGCTGGACTCAGGTGTCCCGCTCGGTCTCGCCGAACTGGCCCTGGAGCCCACGACCGTGGGCTGGTTCCCGTTCCCGGACGGCGCGACGCTGCTGCTGAGCACCGACGGCCTCACCGAGACCCGCGCCGCCGACGGCACGTTCTACCCGGTCGACGAACGCCTGGCCAAGCACCTCGACCTCTCCCCCACCGCCCTGCCCCAGGCTTTGTACGAGGACGCCCGCGCCTACGCGGGCAGCGGCGGCCGGCACGACGACGTCGCCGTCCTGACGGTCCGCCGGTCACCACGTCTCTGAACCGGTACCGAAAAGGATTTCTGCGAAACGGGACGTGCACGGGTCGACGCCTGTGTGTCCCAGATCGTTTCCGCACCCCCGGTTGACGAACGTGTGTAGTCGACGGGAAGGCTTCTTCAAGTCGCCCGACGGAACCTGTCCCCGGCCCGGCCGCCGGCCGCGGTGTCAGTCCTGGACCAGCTGTCCGGCCAGGCGGTGGGCCTGGGCCAGCAGCGTTCCGTAGGTCAGCAGCGCGTCGGGGTCGTCCGCGACGGCGCCCGGCAGCCGTCGGCGGAACTCCTCGAGTGTGCGGTTGAGCTCGCCTACGGCTTCACGCAACGCCTTGGCAGCGGTGTCGTCATGGTTGTCCGGGGTGAAGCGCGTCTCACTGTAGAGGCGGATGGCGCGTGCGGTGTGGCGCAGGAAGTCCGCGTAGGGGTGGGCGATGGCCGCGGCAGGCCGGGCCGCCTGCCCGCCGTGGTCCGTGGTCTCCCACACCGTCCGCGTCACACCCGCGGTGTGGACGGCGACGTAGTCGAGCACGGCCAGGGCGTCGGCGTACGCCTTGCCGGGCGGGGCGAGAGCGTGCTTGCGGCGGCCCCGGGGGTTGACGCGCATGCTCTCCCGGCTCCAGCCGATCGCCGAGCGGGCCTGGTCGACCAGGCGGCCCAGACGCAGTGCGCGCTCGTGCCAGCCGCCGGCCTGATGCGCGTCCCACTCACCGGCGGCCAGCCCGTCGGCCACCGAGTCCAGGATCTCCTGGGCCTCACGGGCGGCGTCCGCCAGCGCGGCGCGGGTGTCGCGCAGATACACCGGTGGCCGGATCAGCGCGTTGACCGCGACGCCGACCACCGCGCCGAACACCGCCTCGGCGACACGGGCGGCCGACGCGGCGAGGGTGACCTGACCGCTGGTGAGCACGAAGAGCGCGCCGGTGGCGGCGTAGACGCCCTGGCTGCCCAGGCGCTGCCACTGCCCCAGCAGCAGCACCGTCGGCAGGACCAGGGCCATCGTCACCATCGTGTTGTCCAGCATCAGCGCGACCGCCGTCGCCACCACCGTGCCCACCGCGATCGCCGCGACCTGCTGCAGCCCGTGCGCCACGGACCGGTACACCGTGGACTCCACCAGGACGACCGCGACCCAGGGCGCCACGAACGCCATCGGAGCCGCCAGCCACCAGCCCGCGACCGCCCACGCCACCCAGGCCGCCAGCGCCGCCTTGCCGGCCTGCGCCATCAGATCCCGCTCACGGCCCGGCCCCGCCCACGCCCATCGCACCGTCCGCACGACGGCTCCACCGCGTCGCCGTACCGCCCGTAGCGCCCTGCCAGTCCACTCCATGACGCACCAAGTGCCACGGAGCGGGCGAGACGCACCTCGTCGGCGGCGATTTCACGGCGGACGAACGTCGGGACGCGTCGAGGAGCAGGGCGTGGCCGCCGTCATGGTGGGCACGCGAAGGCGTGCAAGCACGGCACGGCACGCACCGGCGTGCCCCGTCGTGGCCAGCACCGGCGAAAGGCACACCTTGCAGTCCAAGCACGAACAGGCCGTTCCGCAGGTCGCCGCCGAGCCCACCCCGCCCTACGACTCCGACAAACAGCGGCGGCCCGGCCTGGAGGCCGACATGCGCACCGCGCCGCGCTACCGGGCGGAGCGGTACCGCGCGGCCGGAAAACTGCGGGACAAGGTCGCACTGATCACGGGTGGGGATTCCGGCATCGGACGGGCGGTCGCCCTGCTCTACGCCCGGGAGGGCGCCGATGTCGCCGTCGTCCATCTGCCGGACGAGCGCGTCGACGCGGAGCAGGTGCGGCAGGAGGTGGAGGAGGAGGAGGGCCGACGGTGTCTGCTGCTGCCCGGCGACCTCAAGGACCCGGCGTTCTGCCGCGAGGCGGTCGAGCAGACCGTGGCCCGGCTCGGTGGGCTGAACATCCTGGTGAGCAACGCGGCCTACCTCAACAGCAAGCTCGAACTGGAGCAGCTGACGGCCGACGACTTCGACCGGACGTTCAAGACCAACATCTACGCCTACTTCCACCTGGTCATGGCCGCGCTGCCGCATTTCGAACCGGGGGACGCCGTCATCGCCACCGCGACGGAAGAGGCCCTCAAGGGCAGTACGACGATGATCGACTACGCGGCGTCCAAGGCCGCGCTGATCACCCTGACGAAGTCCATCGCCCCGCACCTGGCCCAGCGCGGTGTCCGCGCCAACGTGGTGGCCCCGGGCCCGACGTGGACACCGCTCAACGAGGCGGACCAGCACATGCCGCCCGAGGGACTGGCCCACATCGGCACCGAGGCGCCCCTGGGCCGTGCCGCCCAGCCGGAGGAGATCGCGCCGACGTACGTCTATCTCGCCTCCGACGCCGACTCCAGCTACACGGTCGGCGAGGTCATCGCCGTGACCGGCGGCATCGTCGACACGCGATGACCTTTTCCCGCCCCACGGCGAAGGGCTCCGTGCGTCAGGAGGACGGCGGCGGCGGACGCATCGCCCCGGCGTCGTGGAGGCGACCGCAGCGGCCGCCTCCACGGCGCTCGCGTGCGAGGCTGGGTATCAGCCATGTCCGGACGGTGTGAAGCGGAGGACGGTGTGGACTGGGATCGGTTCGCACAGCAGATGGCGTCCCTGGCGCGGGATCTCCTGGCACAGCGTTCGGTCGAGGCCACGCTGGAGCGGATCACGGCCTCGGCCACCGAACTGGTGGACGGCTGTGCCGCGGCGGGCATTCTCGTGCTGCAGGGCAGGAAGGTGGAGACGCTGGCCCCGACCCACCAGTTGGTCGTCGACAGCGACCAGCTGCAGGAGCGGCTGGGGGAAGGGCCGTGCTTCGACGCGGCCGTCAGCTCACAGGGCGAGCGGGTCTTCCGTATCGCCGATCTCTCCGAGGAGCCGCCGCGCTGGCCCGCCTACGCCCCGCGGGCCCGCCGCCTCGGCGTGGGCAGCATGATGGGCTTCCTGCTGTTCACGGAGGACGAGGACCTCGGCGCCCTGAACCTCTACTCCCCCGAGCCCGGCGCGTTCACCGAGGTCAGCGAGCTGGCCGGCTGGCTGCTCGCCTCCCACGCGGCGGTCGCCTTCTCCAGTGCCCGCACCCACGCCCAGATGGAGCGGGCCGTCGCCACCCGCCATGTGATCGGCGAGGCCATGGGCATCCTCATGGGCAGCCACCACCTCACCGAGGAGGAGGCGTTCGCCGTACTGCGCCGCTTCTCGCAGGAGAACAACATCAAGCTCCGCGAGGTGGCCCGCCGCGTCTGCGAGCAGGGCGGCCTCTGACGGCTTCGGGCAACGGCTCCTCCGGCACGCTGTCAGAACCAGAGAAGCCTGGCCGGACCGGCCCCCAGGGGATCGCCGCCGAACCCGGCCTGCCCACCAAGTCCCCCCGCCCGGCCTCCCCACACCTCCCCACACCTCCTCATCCCGACACACGGCCCCACGGCCCCGCGGTCGCCGAGGCCGCTGCCGGCCGGCGAGGGAATACCGCGTTGAAGCAGATCGGCGCGGGTACCCGGAGCGCGTCCCAGGGAGGTCCGCTCCCCCTCAATGCCCCCACGTGACGAAGGACCGTACTCATGAGCGACGACGAGCGGCAGAACCCGGTCGAGCGGCATCCCCGGCCGGACTTTCCGCAGCAGGACCAGGAGCATCCCGGCTGGACCGGTCCCATGGACCCGCCGCCCGACCACGGGGAGGACTCCTACCGTGGCAGCGGGCTGCTGAAGGACCGCAAGGCGGTTCTGACCGGCGGGGACTCCGGGATCGGCCGTGCGGTGGCCCTGGCGTACGCCCGGGAGGGCGCGGACGTCCTGTTCACCCATCTGCCGGAGGAAGCCGAGGACGCCCGGGAGACGGCCCGGCTCGTCGAGGACGCGGGGCGCAAGGCGATCGCCGTGCCCTGCGACGTACGCGACGAGGAGCAGTGCCGTGCGCTGGTCGAGCGGGCGGTCGCCGAGTTCGGCCGTATCGACGTACTGATCAACAACGCCGCCTACCAGATGGCGCAGTCCGACGGCATCGAGGCGATCTCGACGGAGCAGTTCGACCGGGTCGTGCGGACGAACCTCTACGGCATGTTCTGGCTGTGCCGGATGGCCCTGCCGCACATCCCGGCGGGCGGGTCGATCATCAACACCACGTCCGTGCAGGCGTACAAGCCCAGTCCGCACCTCCTCGACTACGCCATGACCAAGGGCGCGATCGTCACGTTCACCCAGGGGCTGGCGCAGATGGTCGCCTCGGACGGGATCCGGGTGAACGCGGTGGCGCCGGGGCCCGTGTGGACGCCGCTGATCCCGGCGACGCTCCCGGACACGAAGGAGTTCGGCAAGCAGGCGCCGCTCGGCCGGCCCGCGCAGCCTGCCGAGATGGCACCCGCCTATGTGTTCCTCGCCTCCGACCGGGCGAGCTTCGTCACGGCGGAGATCCTCAACGCCACGGGCGGCACTCCCCTGCCGTGACGGGCGGGCGCGAGCGGAATCTTGGCCGTTTGGGCGCTCCGCCGCTGGGAACCCGTGGGCGCACACGAAGAAGCCAGTCGGGTTCGGAAAGAGGATGAGGCGTCGTGAGCACGCACACCGTCGAGAAGCTCGTCGTCCGCGAGAGCGGCTGGGCCAAGGCCCGGCGTCGGCCCGGGAAGAGTGTGCGCCTGTGCCTTCCCGCCCTCGCGGACCGGGACGGCACCCGTACGGCGGAGGCCGAGGCGGATTCGAACATCGTCAGGGGTGACGACTGACTCTCGATCCGCGGAGATCCACGTTGTACTTCCTGACGGGTGACGCGTACCCCGGCGACGGCAGCCCCGTCGGCGACGGCAACACCTACATCACCAGCATCGACATCAACACGGGCACC